>DATAJQ010000193.1:0-17961 GCA_036262095.1 Chitinophagaceae bacterium
ATGGAAGGACTGGGAATGATCAGGCAGGTAGAGCAAAAAGATAGTACGAATGTATATGCCCAGATGACTTTGGCCAAAGGAGCCCTGATGTCAGGGCAATTAGATAAGGCAGTCAGCCGTTTATTAACGGTTAACCGCCTGCAACCGGAAAATGTGGATGCTATCCTTATGCTGGCTGATCTGTATGACCGGATGAAAGAAAAGAAAACAGCAGCCGATTGGTACCGCGCCAGCCTGAAACACATTAACAGGCAGGATGTGAGAACGGAGATTGAAAAAAGGATCGCAGAACTAAGTAAATAAGTTGAAAGTCATTGGATAATCGTCCCGGGCTTTGAACATAGTTTTATAAACAAGATTAAAAAATTATTTGAGTATGCCTTGTGGTAAGAAAAGAAAGCGTCATAAGATTGCGACGCATAAGCGTAAAAAAAGACTGAGAAAGAACCGTCACAAAAAGAGAAACAAGTAATTGACCTTATACGGGGTTAAAACTTTGTGGGCCCTATCCCGCTTGGCGGGATAGGGTTTTCACCTTCTTTTGAAGATGTTTTATTCCCCGGGTCATATTGATTCTACCTTTTCAGTTAGCTGGTTGCTTATCGGTACGTACAAGTTGCACTCCCATCGAATACCTGCTGCAAACCTTCCCTCCTGCATTCATGTACGCATTTGCCGGCAACCGGTATTTACAGCACTAAAGGTGATTCATATTATGTAAGCTGTAATGAACAAAGAACTCATTATTAATGCAGCCCCGCAGGGTGTAGAGATTGCCTTGCTGGAAGACAGGAAGCTGGTTGAACTGCATAGCGAGAAAAGCGATGCACGTTTTGCCGTGGGAGACCTTTACCTCGGAAAAGTAAAAAAACTGATCCCTGGTCTGAATGCCGCTTTTGTAGAAGTAGGATTCGAAAAAGATGCATTCCTCCATTATACGGACCTAAGCCCTTACGCAAAATCGCTGCTGAAATTTACAGCAGCTACGATGGTCGACAAATCAGAGACCGGTGCCGATTTTGCCAAATTCGAGGTCGAACCCGAGATCATCAAGACCGGGAAGATCAATGAAGTACTGGGTGGCAAACCCAATATACTGGTCCAGATTCTTAAAGAACCGATCGCTGCCAAAGGGCCGCGTCTTAGCTGCGAGATCTCCCTCCCTGGCCGGTTCGTGGTAATTACCCCTTTCAATAACATCGTTGCCGTTAGCCGGAAGATCCACTCTTCTGAAGAAAGAAAAAGACTGCAGAAGATCGTGGAAGCTATCAAGCCAAAAAACTTTGGCGTTATCGTGCGCACGGCTGCTGAAGGAAAGAACACTGCAGAATTGCATGAAGATCTTTCTGCCCTGGTTGAAATGTGGAAGACCATCCAGCACAACCTGAAAGGTGCTGTTGCTCCTGCCAAAATACTCAGTGAGCAAACAAAAACCAACAGCATCCTGCGCGATCTGCTTAATGCAGATTTCAACAGGATCGTGGTAAATGACCGCACTATTTACAACGACACCAAGAATTATATCCAGCGCATTGCCCCGGAAAAAGCCGATATCGTTTCTTATTACCAGAATGGTGCTACCATCTTCGATTCTTTCGGTATCACCAAACAGGTAAAATCATCTTTCGGAAAAACGGTTAACCTTAACAGCGGCGCTTACCTGATCATCGAGCATACAGAAGCGCTTCACGTTATTGATGTGAACAGTGGTTATAAAAGCGTAAGCAATAACCAGGAACAAAATGCCCTGGAGACCAACCTCGAAGCCGCTGATGAAATTGCCCGCCAGCTTCGCCTGCGCGATCTGGGAGGCATTATCGTTGTCGATTTTATTGATATGAAGCTGCCGGAAAACAAACGGAAGCTGATGGAAAAAATGGAAGAGTTCATGAGTCCCGACAGGGCCAAACATGCCGTTCTTCCTATTTCCAAATTCGGTATCATGCAGATCACCCGTCAGCGCATGAAGCCGGAAGTGAATATCAATACCCAGGAAATTTGCCCAAGCTGCAATGGAACTGGTAAGATCACTTCTACTTTATTGCTGGAAGATGAGATAGAAAAGAACCTGAACTATCTTATCACACATAAGCATAAAAACCTGAAGCTGATAGTTAACCCTATCATGTATGCCTACCTCACCAAAGGCTGGCCCTGGTCAACCAAAATGGCCAAATGGAATAAGAAATTTGGTCAGAAAACACGCGTGGAAGCAGACACATCCTACCACCTCACAGAATACAAATTCTTTGACCAGCATGATGAAGAGATCAAGCTGTAGCCGCTAAAGCAAAATTCAAAAGTAAAAAGTAAAAAACCTCACTAAAGAACAGCGTTCGAAACCAGTGAGGTTTTTTACTTTTTACTTTTAAATTTTAAATTTTTACTTACTTATTGTCCGACCATAAACACCGCATTACAGAACATCAGTTTTCCATTCTCCCAGAAATTGCGGAATAATACATCATCAACAAGATAGGTCACGGAACCACGCCCAAGGCCCTGCGTAGCGAACAATAAACCATCTTTCAGCTTCTTTTTCAATTTATATCCTACAAAGCCGGCAAGCTGGTTGTCTTTTTTCAATACACCGGCATTCCAGCCTGCACCATCTTTAGTGAACTCATAGATCACATTATCCATTTTCAACGTGTAATAATAATTGGGATAACCATACATCAAAGGATGTGAGCTATCCACATCCACACGGAAGATAGAACCGGGCGTAGTGTTTTCAATACCATCACGATCACGGTCATTGAACACTTTCAGTGCAGCATAAGGATCTTTTTTAGCCGTGCTGTCCTTTTCTTCTTTTTTGGCTTGAATTGCACTCCATTCCTGGCGCGACAACTGACCTGCTGCAGACTCCAGAGCTACCACACGGCCGCCATTGCGGATCCACAGCGTGAATTGTTCAGAACTTCCTTTATCAGAAAGGAAACGATAGTTGCCATCTGGCATGATCAATACATCTATATCACTCCATTGTGCCCGGCCAATATCCGCCGCATTGATCAGGGTGATAGGATAACCGAGTTCCTTTTCAAAGAAATGCCATACTTCGCCTGCACCGAGTGAGCTCACTCCTTCACCTGTAAGCAGGGCCACTTTCACCGCCTTCATCGGGTGAACCTTACCACTGCCAAAATCATACCCCTTGTCAACAAAACCTGTGCTCACAGCATTCATGGCTACATTGTTGGCATTGCAGATATTCGCCACGGCTGACCAAAGTCCGTTCCCGAATTTTTCATTGCCCTTTTTAAGGATAATAATGGAGCCTCGTGCAAACGATTTGTTGTTTACTTCAAAAGGAGCTTCTGAGAAACGGAGCTTCACCCCGGCTTTCATCAACTGACCCACAGCTCTTGCAGAAGACACACCCTGCCATGCCAGCACATAACCGTAACTGTCTGCAGGTGTATTCTTCACAGAATCTTTTGTAATGGCTCCTGAAGTGCTGATCGCTGCTTTGCTCGCAAAGCCGGTTACGCCGTAAGCATAAGGTAAAGACCAGGCGGTAATATCATAAGTAGCCGAATCAACCAGTTTGGATTGTGGTTCAAACAACAATCTTACCATGGTAGAGCGGGGCTGTGTGCCGCTGATCACGATATCACCCTGACCAACAGAGAAGGACTCTTCTTTCCCGCTGTGATAGTTATAACCTCTTCCTGCACCGGAACCTGAACTGTACTGTATACCGTTCTTATCAAGCAGGGTCAGCAGGGCGCTGATCCTTTCCTTATCCTCCGGTTTATTTTTAATGACATACGATTTGTATTCAGCATTGGCGCCACTTACTGCATCATTAAAGAACTTCCTGTATTCTTTGAGCAGATTAGCAGCATTAAGAGAGCTGATCTCAACCGTACTTAATGAAGTGGTGAAATGATGCATGGCCCTGTCGTACAGTGTAAGCGTATCACCCTCATCTGTGTTTGCTCCAAGACCGCTGCCTCCGCCGCCACCTTGCTCATACGTCATTCCTATTGCACCATTGTAAATGGGATAAGTATCTCCATAAGAAGGATAGAAGAGATCGAAAACTTCTTTGGTGAAATACAGCCATCCGTTTTTATCAAAATACTTTGCATGGTTCTTACCAATCGTTACCTGGAAATCTCTTTGCCATTTTGTAATAGCTTCATGATAAGGCTGCGCTGCCGGTGCAAAATAATAAGGCGAGTTGATGCCTTGCTCATGGAAGTCCACATGCACCTGCGGCATCCATTGATTATATGTTTTTATCCGTTGCTGGCTTTCCACCTGTGTTTGCCAGGCCCAGTCGCGGTTAAGATCGAAATTATAGTGATTGCTTCGTCCACCAGGCCATGGCTCACGATGCTCTCTTGAATCGAGGCGGGGATTGTATTGGGTACCTACTACGGAATTAAACCAGTTCACATACCTGTCGCGGCCATCAGGGTTCACGCAGGGGTCCATGATCACAACTGTATTTTTCAACCATTCCTTTGTTTGTGCATTGGAAGGATCGGCCAGTGCAAAAATGGTCAGCAAAGCTGCCTCAGATGAAGAAGTTTCATTGCCATGCACATTATAGCTCAGCCATACAATGGCCGGTGCATTCTCTGAAGGCATGGCCTTATCTTTAGCAAGATTGGCAAGACGCAGATTATTCAACCGGATATTTTCCAGGTTGCTGATATTGTCTGCAGAAGAAATGAAAGCAGTGTATAAAGGTCTGTGCTCATTGGTTTCGCCGTACTGCTCCAGCTTTACCGTGCCGGGAAGGGTTTGGGCCACATACTGGAAGTAGCTTACCACCCGCCAGTGCGGCGTATACCGGGTGCCGATCTTATAACCTAAAAATGCTTCGGGGGATTTTAATTGAGCAAATGAAAAAATAACGGTCAGCAACATGGCTGACAATGCCACTAATTTTTTGATCATGGGGAAGAGGTTTGACAAAAGAAATAACCAGTAACAACTGAAAGTTACTGGTTATTTCTTTTGTATGAAAATTTATGGATTGTATCCTGGGTTTTGAACAATTACTTTGCGGGAAGCATCCACTTCACGCTGCGGAATAGGGAAAACCATTCTATCCGCATCATACGCAAACCCGTTAGCGCTTTTCTTGAGGCGTTTCAGATCTGCAGCTCCCTGGCCTTCATGTGCCAGTTCTAATTTCCTTTCCAGGAGAATTGTATTAAGATCAACAGCAGCATAAGGGGTCAATGCAGCATGTTTGGTCCTGATCTCATTCACGTCAGCCAGCGGCGTAGCACCGACAGTAGTCCCAAGCCTGAAATTTGACTCTGCCCGGGTAAGATACATTTCCGCCAAACGGATCATAGTAACTGCACAGTTAACGTATTTCCATTTACCGCTCCGGGTCATGGTATTGGCTCCGCCAAGATTGTTACCAGTGCCTTTATAAAAGAAATCCTTTCTTGCATCACCAGCGGGATAGAGATCAAGATGTTTCTGTTCGATGCTTACATCACCGGAGCGGGCGCCGTAGTATGTAATGGACCAATAAATGAACATGTCGTTGCCTCCATCCTGGGCAGACACAACGGTCCTGAAAATAGATTCAGGCAGGGAGCTTTCGGGATCATCCTTTGCTATTTTTCCCGCGTTGAATGCTTTGGCATAAGGCACAGCAAATGCAAAACCGCCGTCATAGTTGATAGCCCGGTTTGCTGCATCCCTTGCACCGGGATAATCAGCCATTTGCAGATACACTCTTGAGAGCATAGCTGCAGCAGCTACTTTTTGTGCATACACGCCGTTTTCGACAGGCAAAAGGTTCTCTGCTTCTTTGAGGTCAGAAAGGGCTTGTGCATAGGTTGCCTCTACCGAACTGCGGGCAACATAAGAAGATTGGTCTATACCACGTGTTGGTGTAAGCACGATAGGAACCCCAGGATTTGAAGCAACATTTCCTGCGCTATAGGGCTTACTGAAAAGCTTGACAAGCTCAAAATACATAGCGCCTCTAAGGAACAAGGCTTCGCCCTTCACTCTATCCCTGTCTGCTTCCACCACTACATCCAGTGCACTGAGGATATTGTTGGTAATATTGATCAGGTTGTAGGCCCTCAACCAGGTGGCTGTGATAAAACTGTTGGTAGCGGTCATAGCCTTATCAGCTACTTCTTTCGGCTGATTGTACGTTCCCCGCCATCTTATCTCATCGTCAGCAGCAAGAAGCTCAGAGAATAATTGGAGGTCACCTCCATAAAGATCAGTACTGGCCATAACATCATAAGCTCCGTTCAGAACTTTTTTAACCTTTTCATCCGAATTGAGCACGATCCCTTCTTCCACGTTCTGTTCAGGCAGGATGTCAAGATCCTTGCCACAGGAAAGCAGGGTCATTGACAATGCTGCGATTAATATGTATGATTTCATATAAAACAGGTTTCTTTTGATAAAATTTGTTTAGAATCCAATGTTGATACCGAAAGTGATTGATTTGATCTGCGGTGCAGCATAAAAATCGCCACCCTGATTACGATTGCCTGCTCTGTAATCAGTATTTACTTCAGGATCCCATCCTGTATACTTTGTAATGGTAGCCAGGTTAACACCGGTAAGGTATAATCTTGCTGAATTCAGCTTCAGTTTTCTGACCACAGATGCAGGGAGATTATAACCCAGGGTTACATTTTTCAGTCTCACATAAGATCCGTTCTCTGTGTATCTGCTCGACGCCTTCACGCCATTGCTATAATAAAAACGGGCTTGCGGTACATCAGTGATATCACCGGGTTTTTGCCAGCGTCTCAACTGATCGGCAGTTTGGTTATCCCACCAATCGGCACCGGTAGACATAAAACCACCTGCACCATTCTGTATCTGGTTACCGAATACGCCCTGGAAGAGAAAGCTCAGTTCAATTCCTTTATAGCTTATTGTATTGTTCAAACCGCCGATCCAGTCAGGATTAGGATTGCCTACGATGAAATTGCCGGCATCATTGTATTCATTGGTAGTCGTTTTTCCATCGGCCAGGTACCACAATGCGTCACCGTTTTGCGGATCCACACCTGCATATTTCGGACCGTAGAAGATACCGATCGCTTCACCAACAATAAGAGAGTTAAGGTAGCGCCCGTCATTACCGGGGATCAGGGTTTGATCTCCATCCAGCTTAGTGATCTTGTTCTGGTTGAAAGAAGCATTAAAGCTGGTGTTCCATTTAAAATCACGGCTGTTGATATTGGTTGTGTTCAACACAAATTCAAAACCTTTATTCTGCATGGTGCCGATATTCACCGTTTGAGTAGAAAAGCCGCTTGTTCCGGGAACAGGAACATTATAGATCAGGTCGCGCGTATTTCTTACATAATAATCTATCTCACCACTGATCCGGTTGTTGAACAAACCGAAGTCAACACCGATATCGACCTGCTCAGATTTTTCCCATTTCAATTCAGGGTTGGCCAGTTGAGTAGGAATAAGCGCAGAAGTAACATTATATTTTGAAGCACCCCACAATCCGAGTTGTGAGAAGTTTCCAAACCCTTCGGCATTACCGGTAATACCCCAACTGCCTCTTAATTTCAGGAAGCTGATAAGTTGGGATTTTGAAAGAAAATCTTCTTCACTCAATACCCAGCCTGCAGACACGGCAGGGAAGAAACCATACCTGTTCTGTTTACCAAAACGGGATGATCCATCTATTCTTCCGCTTACAGACAGCAGGTATCTGTTATTATACTTATAGTTAGTACGAAGGAAATAAGACAGAAAAGAAGAAGCTGTAACAGAAGACGAACCGCCGATGATCTGACCGGCACTCGCAAGGCGGGAAAGCTCATCAACCGGGAAGTCCTGGCCTTCTACAGAAACAGCTTCGCTTTCATATTTCTGATAGGACATACCCAGGGTAGCATCTATATCATGCCGCTCTTTTAAATTGACATGATAGTTGAAATAGTTATTAAGGTTATAGTTGACTGATTTGTACCAGTCTGAACTGCCATATCCGTTGATACCCGAACCTGCCAGCGATGTGGGACCACCATAATAGTCGTCTGTCTGGTTCTGGATATCCAGGCCAAGTTCTGTTCTGAAATTAAGTCCGTTCAGTATTTTATAATTCAGGAAAATATTGCTCAGATTACGGAAAGCGATGGAAGAGCGTTTAACGCTTCTCAACTCTTCCAGGCCATTGTAGTAAGTTGTTACGGGGTCATTATACAAATTACCGTCGAGGTCCCAGATAGGAGTGATAGGTGCAAGCGCCACCAACTGCAACGGAGTCTGGAATGCATTATCAGCGCCTACACGGTTAGCATACGTTCGGCTCAGACCCATATTCATTCCTAAACGCAGGCGATCGCTGGCATCATGTTCGAGATTGAGGCGGCCCGACATACGCTGGAATTTATTGCCGATCAGGATACCATCCTGATCACTGTAACTGCCGCTGGCATAGAACCTTGTTTTTTCACTACCGCCCTGCGCACTGATATCAATGATCTTTGTCCTGGCATTATCGTTATAAGCAGCTTTCTCCCAGTTGGTATTTATTTCATTTTTTCTCCAGTCAGCATACCCGGATAAGGATGTCAATTTCTCTTCTACATATTCCAGCCATGAATTGGAATACTGGGAAGGATCAAGCGGATCAATACCATCAATTATATCACTGTTGATCGCCGCTTCACGGATAAGCTCCACATACTGCGAAGCATTCAGGAATTTCCGGTGGTGAGTAGGTTTATTGAAACCATATTGCGCGTTTACATTCACCGCTGTTTTTCCTGATTTTCCTTTCTTGGTAGTAATGATCACTACACCATTGGCAGCGCGTGAACCATAAATGGCAGCAGCAGAAGCATCTTTCAGGATATCAAATGTTTCAACGTCATTGAAATTGATATCTGCCAAGGGATTGATACCAACACCTCCTTCACTGATAGGAACGCCATCCACCACATACAACGGGGAATTGGAGGCGCTGAGAGAACCCGCACCGCGAATCCTTACTTTCACACCTTCACCAACTTTACCATTGTTTGCTTCCACAAACACGCCGGCAGCACGGCCCTGTAAAGCCTGTGTAAATTGAACAACAGGAGTATTGGCGATCTCTGCACCTTTCACACGGGCTATGTTACCCGTCAGGTCCTTCTTGATCTTTGTACCAAAACCAACTACCACCACTTCATCCAGGCTCCTTGAAGCCCCTGCAGTTAATGTGACATTTAGAATGGAGGCCTTCGCTTGCAGTTCCTGCGCTTCAAAGCCCAGCGATGTAAAAACAAGAATAGAGGAATTAGATGGAACACTGATGGAGTAAGTTCCGTCGGTTCCGGTAATTGTACCGGTCCTGGACCCTTTCACGACTACTGACGCACCGGCTAAGGGGGTACCGTTTGCATCGGTTACTTTACCAGTAACGTTTTTTGCCTGCGACCAGGCCAGTTGGCAGCAAAACAGTATTGCTGCCAAAAACAGCAGTTTTGGCTTTCTCATGTGCAGTTTGGTTTAGTTTGATACTAAATATATGATCTTTTCATGATCCTTTAACAGATCTATAACAATTATGCCAATTTCTTAGAATCAATCAAATAGAAAAGCCGCTTTCCGGGCGGAAAGCGGCTTGAAAAGTATATTAAAAATATTATTAATTTCTATCCCTGCTACCCATATAGATCATTATGTATTGTATAAGGGTGACCACGGCGGCTAAAGCAGCTACCACATAAGTGGTCGCAGCCCATTTCAATGCGTCTTTGGCCTGCGGATACTCCTGGTTGTTGGTCACATTGGTGTGATTGAGCCAGGCAAGGGCCCGGTTGCTGGCATCAAATTCCACCGGCAGGGTGATCAGTGTAAATAAGACGGTAACCGACATCAATATGATACCTACCAGTAAAACGGTGGAATTGCCGGAAGCGGCCATGATCACTCCGATCAGTAAAACCCAATTTACCAGGCTGGAGCTGATTTGTACGGCGGGGACCATCTTACTTCTGAAATTGAGCCACTGATAGGCTGTTGCATGCTGTACGGCATGCCCGCATTCATGGGCTGCCACAGCAGCAGCAGCCACGCTGGTGCCGTTATATACTTCGGGGCTCAGGTTCACGGTTTTATTGGCTGGGTTATAATGGTCTGATAAAAACCCTTCTACGGAGGTCACTTTTACATCATAAATCCCGTTTTCGCGGAGCATTTTTTCGGCGATCTCCCGGCCAGACAGGCCAGATGAAAGCGGCACTTTACTATATTTCGTGAACTTACTTTTCAGTACCATCGAAACAAGCATACTGATGCCTAAAAAAATTAGCGAAACGATCAAAATTCCTGGTGTCATGCTGGTTAATTTTTTTTAATTTTCTACTATTTATATAACAAACTTGCGACCAGTTGGATCAGCCTGCTTAATTCAGCCTTTTTGTCATCTTAAAGATTTTTTGAGGCTTTCCCCGCCGCTTTATGGTCTTTTTTGAATTTCTTCACAATTAAATAATAATCAACAAATTAAAAGCTTTTTTTTGAAAAAGAAAAATGGGACTGACAGCCTTTTGTAAGCCCCTCAAGTTATTCACAGCAGCAAAATTTTATTTTGAAATGTTAGCCAGAATTGTAACTTAGCAATAGAATTTAATGGGTTAGTAAGTAAGGGGGTCAGTCACCAGATTGGCCCCTTTTACATTCTGATAACCGAAGTTTTTTTGCCTCCTTTTTTACCGTCTTTTTCTGCACTGAAACTTTTTTTTATCACAGTTTTCTGTTCAATAACTCCTTATTCAATCCTGCTTCTATTTTACCTTTAGCGCATGAGTAAAGTTAAAACAGCTTTCTTCTGCCAAAACTGCGGATATGAAAGTGTTAAATGGGTTGGCCAATGCCCTTCCTGCGGTCAATGGAATACGTTTGTTGAAGAATTAATACAAAAAGATGTTAAGAACAACAACAGCTGGAAAGATTTCCAGGACGAAAAAAGAACACAGAAAACAATTGCCCTCCATGAAATAAAAAGCACAGAAGAAAAAAGATTACTGACACCTGATGCAGAATTGAACAGAGTGCTTGGCGGTGGCATTGTTCCCGGAAGTATCGTTTTAATTGCCGGTGAACCAGGTATTGGTAAATCGACACTCTTTCTTCAGATCGGTTTATCGCTGGCAAACAGCACGGTACTCTATATAAGCGGGGAGGAAAGCGAACAGCAGATCAAGATGCGTGCAGACCGTATTGCACTGGATGCAACTGCACGCAGTAAAGAAAATTTCTTTCTTCTTACAGAAACATCCACCCAGGTCATTTTCCAGGAAATAAAAAAACTGAAACCGCAATTGGTAGTGGTTGATTCTGTGCAAACATTACAAACTCCTTTTATTGATTCTTCACCCGGCAGCGTATCACAGGTAAGGGAATGCACCGCCGAATTGCAGCGCTTTGCCAAAGAAACCAATACACCTGTTTTTCTTATCGGGCATATCACCAAAGACGGAAGTATTGCCGGTCCGAAAATACTGGAGCATATCGTGGATACAGTTCTCCAGTTCGAAGGCGACCGTCATTATGCTTACCGCATACTGCGTACATTGAAGAACCGCTTTGGCAGCACATCCGAACTGGGCATTTATGAAATGACAGATGGAGGCATGCGGGCAGTGACCAATCCCAGCGAGATCCTCATTACCCAAAAAGAAGATCACCTCAGCGGTATCGCCATTGCCGCTACTATTGAAGGAATGCGGCCTTTGCTGATAGAAGTGCAGGCACTGGTCACTCAATCCGTATATGGCACCCCCCAACGGACTGTCAGCGGTTTTGATCTCCGGCGCCTTCAACTGTTGCTGGCAGTGCTGGAAAAAAGAGGCGGCTTTCATTTCGGCGTAAAAGATGTTTTCCTGAATATCGCCGGTGGGTTAAAAGTGGAAGACCCTTCTATTGATCTCGCCGTGCTCTGTGCTTTATTGTCTTCTTATGAAGATGTGCCCTTACCTCAGCATATCTGCTTTGCAGGTGAAGTGGGGTTAAGTGGCGAGATCAGGGCGGTGAACAGGATAGAGCAACGGATAGCGGAAGCAGAAAAGCTGGGATTTGAAAAGATCATTGTATCAAAATACAACCAGGCATTCCGGCAGGCGAATCAAAAAGTGGCAAAACAGAAATTTAATATTGATATCATCCCGATGGGGAGGGTGGAAGAAGTGTATCAGTACTTATTTTAGATAAGGAACGATTCTGATTCTGTTGATCGATGGCTGATGGTCGATGGCCGGTGGCTGATTATCAACCTGTGGATCGGACAACGGTCAACGAACACTATCCCAAACCACAACCTGACACTATCATGATCAGCTTCCGGGAAATATCCGATTCCCTTCTTCATCTTTTCTTTCCGCATGTCTGCAGCGGATGCGGCAGCGACATGCTTAATAAAGAATCCACTCTATGCATGCGTTGCATTGAAAGGTTGCCGGCAACTGGTTTTGAAATCCAGGCGGATAACCCGGTAGAGAAAAAGTTTTGGGGAAGAATGCCCCTGCAATATGGCATGGCGCAATATTATTTCACGCCGCAATCACTGCTGCAGCATCTTATGCATTAGCTCAAATACAAGGGACAGAAAGAATTGGGACTCCAGCTTGGCCGGCTTATGGGCGATTCACTGAGGGCCGCCAACTGGTCGTTTATTGACGCCCTCATTCCTTTGCCACTTTTCCCTGATAAAGAAAGGCAACGGGGTTATAACCAGGCAGCGATCTTATGCGAAGGGATGGCAGAAAAGTTGCAATTGCCGGTTATTTATGATGCTGTGGTCCGTTCTGCATTTACTGAAACCCAGACCCGCAAAAACAGGATCGAGCGGTGGCAAAACATGGAAGGCCGTTTTGAACTTGCTCAGCCTTATCTTGTACAGCATAAACATCTGTTGCTGGTCGACGATGTGATCACTACCGGCGCTACACTTGAAGCCTGTGGCACAGAGCTGTTAAAAGGGCATGATGTGCAGTTGAGCATTGCATCGCTTTCCTATGCCAGGAGATAAAGAAGAAAAAAGAATAGCTTAGATTTGGGGCAATGAAACGCCCCTTATCTTTTATCTTCTCACCACCTTTCTTTTTTTCCTTATTCCTCTGTGTGCTGGCATCACTATTACTTTTTGCCTGCAAAAAAGATAGCTTTATTACTTCCCCCGATGCCAGGATATCTATAACTATTGACACACTGAAATATGATACAGTGTTCACCAGGCTGGGCTCAGTGACGCAATCTTTCAAGATCATCAACGAGAACAACCAGAAGCTACGATTGTCATCTGTTAAATTGATGGGCGGCAATTCATCTGCATATAAGATCAATATTGATGGCGCAGCTACTGAAGAAGCAAGGGACGTGGAACTGGAAGCCAATGATAGTGTATATATTTTTGTGCAGGTGACCGTTGATCCCAACAGTGAAAACCTGCCTTTTGTTATCCGGGACAGCATACAGGTGGCTTATAATGGAAATACACAGTTTGTGCAACTGGAAGCCTGGGGACAGAATGCGCATTTCTTTCGCGATAAACATATATCCACAGATGAAACATGGACGAATGATCTTCCTTATGTTGTTCAGGGGTTTTTATTTATCGAAGCAGGTAAAAAACTCACGATTGAAAAGGGCTGCCGTGTTTATCTGCATGCTGATGCACCGGTGGTAGTTGATGGTACACTTATAGTAAATGGAGAAAAAGACACAGCAGACCGGGTTTATTTCACAGGCGACAGGCTGGATGAGCCTTATAAAGATTTTCCTGCTGCCTGGCCAGGAATTTATTTCGGTCCCTTAAGCAAAGACAATGTTTTTCAGTATGCTGTTATTAAAAACGCATATCAGGCACTTTCGCTGGAAGCACCGTCTTCAAATGCCAATCCGAAATTGTTATTGAAAGAATGTGTGATCGACAATGCTTATGATGCAGGGATACTGGCGCTTAATTCGAGCGTTGTGGCGGAAAACTGCCTTGTCAGCAATTGCGGGAAGAATATTTCGATAACAGGCGGCGGTGATTATCAGTTTACACATTGCACAGCAGTCACTTATTCGAATGCTTACATTGATCATAAAAACCCTGTCCTGTTTTTATCCAATGCAGCAAACGCCGGTACAGGCTCGTTACAGGCGATTTTCAGGAATTGCATTTTTTGGGGTGAGGGAGGTCTGGTAGATGACGAGGTGGTGGTAAACCGTTCAGGCGCGAATCCCTTCTCTGTTAATTTCGATTATAACCTTTGGAAAGTGAAGGCTGCTCCGGCGAATGTGACTGTCAATCATATTATTAATAACCAACCGCCTTTGTTTGACAGCATAAATGTGAGCCGCCGGTATTTTAATTTCAGGTTAAAAGAATTCTCTCCGGCCATAGATGCCGGAACGCCCAGTTCTGTGCTAATTGACCTTGATGGGAAAAGCAGGCCGGTAGGCCTTCCTGACCTGGGGTGCTTCGAAAAATAGTAGTGATCATTTTTTTGGAGTATTCGTAACTTTAGTTTCCTAATTATTCAACTCTAATCTCACAATCATGAAAACCCTTTTGTTTACGCTCCTGCTTTCCTTTACACTGGCCGGCAGTCCGATCTATGATTTTAAGGCGCCTGGTCTTGATGGAAAAACAATTGATTTCTCTTCTTTCAAAGGCAAAAAAATACTGATCGTTAACACGGCTTCAAAGTGTGGCCTCACCCCTCAATATGAGGAACTGGAAAAACTCTATGAAGAACATAAGGACAAACTTGTGATCGTAGGTTTTCCTGCCAATAACTTTGCCCAACAAGAGCCTGGCACCAATCAGGAGATCGCAGAGTTCTGTAAAAAGAATTATGGCGTCACCTTCCCTGTTGCAGAAAAAGTATCTGTAAAAGGCGATGATATTGCACCGATATTCAAATACCTGGTAGATGAGGCGGCCAAAAAAGGAATTAAGGACCCGATTACCTGGAATTTCACTAAGTTCCTGGTAGATGAAAAGGGGGAATTAATAACTGTATTTAGTCCTAAGACTAAGCCTTTAAGCGAAGAGGTATTGAAGTATCTTAATTGAATTAAAGGCTTTCGTTAGAAGATATATACTGCAAAGTTTAAAGAATGAAGAGCCCTAGCGGCTCTTTTTTTTATCTTGTTTCTTCATTTCTTCTATCCGCTCTTTCGGCAGTCCGTATTTTTCTACCGCCTTTTTTGACGCTTCAGCTACTGAAAAACTTCTACATCCAAAACCTATCTTTGCCGCCGATGCAATTCTCCGATATCATAGGCCAGCAGGAATTGAAAAAGGAATTACCTGAATTGATGCAGGACAATCGCCTTGCTCACGCCCTTTTATTTCTTGGTAAAGAAGGGAACGGAGCTTTGCCATTGGCCCTGGCATTTGCTCAATTCGTGGTTTGTGAAAAAGTAAATGGGAAAAAAGCAGATCCCGGACCTTCCCTCTTTGGTGATCCCGAGCCATCAACCACAAGTGTTCGCCAAACCGATGCCTGCGGAGTTTGTCCTTCCTGTGTTAAAGCAAAACAATACGTTCATCCGGATATTCATTTTTCTTATCCTGTTGTAACCAAAAAAGCGGGGTCGCCTCCGGTCAGTACGGACTATATTACTGAATGGCGTGAATTCATTACCCAGTACCCATACGGGAATGTATACGACTGGCTGCAGTTTATCGGTGCGGAAAACAAACAAGGCAATATCACAGCCCATGAGTGTAATGATATTATCAGAAAACTGAACCTGAAGAGTTTTGAAAGTGAATACAAGGTGCTGGTGATGTGGTTGCCTGAATACCTCGGTAATGAAGGCAATAAGCTGCTGAAGCTGATCGAAGAGCCTCCAGCCAATACCTTATTTATACTGGTTGCAGAAAATGAATCACTGATCCTGCAAACCATTTTGAGCCGATGTCAACTGGTAAAAGTCCCGATGCTGGAACCGGCAGATATTGAGCAGGCCCTGGTAACGCGGAACAATACCGATCCCGGTATTGCCAGGCAGGTGGCGGGGGTGAGTGAAGGAAATTACAGGGAGGCCCTGCAATTGTTGCAACATGCTGATGAAGATTGGCAGAGCCTTTTGCGGGATTGGTTGAATGCGGTGATGAAAACCGGGCCTGTAGCCCAGGTGAAATGGGTGGATGAGATGAGCAAATTGGGTCGCGAAAAGCAAAAACAGTTCCTCAGGTATTTCAATCATTTACTGGAACAGTCGGTAAGGTTAAGAGTGCTGGGCGAAGCAGCGGCGGCGCAGATCGGGGAAAAAGACAGGGATTTTGCCATCCGGCTGAATAAAATTACGGGTATAGAACAACAACAGGCGATCATCGAAGAGCTGGATAATGCGGCTTATTACATAGAAAGAAATGCTAATTCAAAGATGCTTTTCCATGCGCTGACGATCAAATTGTATCATATTATACAGGACAGGATCGTATTGGGCGCATAGCCGGCCAGGTCCGAGGCGGTCGTGAATGGCCAGGATATATAAGCCGATTCAGGATAAAATTGTATTTTCGGGCTAAGAGGTGAGGTGTGAAAGAAAAAAGTATTGTTTGATTTAGTGAACCTGAGCCTATTAAGATTTGAGTCGCGGATTATTCTCTATAATAGAACATCTTCTGATAAGTCGTCCATTTATTGGACCAATCACTATAAGAAGAACTCGCTTTTGGGCGACTCAATACGCTTAGTAGACTCCTCACACAACACTTCCAAACAGTTTAATTTATTAATTGTCAACAGAATGGGATGTACCAGTTGTGGTACCGCCACTGGCGGTAAACCAGGAGGATGTAAGAGCAATGGAGGATGCAGCACAGGCGGGTGTAATAGAATGAACACCTATGACTGGCTGCACAATTTACCCATCGCCGACATAGATAGCAGTTGTAAAGTCATAGAGGTTAGTTTCAATAAAGGAACCCGGAAAGATTTTTTCCGCAATCCAACCCTTCAACAATTCGAGAAAGGTGACATGATTGCTGTAGAAGGCGTAAGCGGTTTTGATGTAGGAGAAGTTTCTCTTACCGGAGAGATCGTCCGCCTGCAGATGAAAAAACGCAATGCCCGGGAAGATAATCCTGAAATGAAGAAAGTGCTGAGAGTGGCGACCGAACGGGATATCGATATCATGAAGCAGAACAAAGCCCGGGAGCCGGAAGCTGTGATCCGCAGCCGCGCCATTGCCAAACAACTGAAGTTGGACATGAAGATCAGCCAGGTAGAAATGCAGGCTGATGGCCGCAAAGCGACTTTCTTTTACATAGCTGATGGTCGCGTGGACTTTAGAGAACTGATCAAAGTCTATGCATCTGAATTCAAGGTAAAGGTGGAAATGCGCCAGATAGGTGCAAGGCAGGAAGCCGGCAAGGTTGGCGGTATCGGCAGTTGCGGCCGCGAATTGTGTTGCAGCACCTGGCTGACCGATTTCAAATCAGTAAATACTGCTGCCGCACGTTATCAGAACCTTTCCATCAACCAGACCAAACTAAGCGGCCAGTGTGGCCGGCTGAAATGCTGCCTCAACTATGAACTTGATACCTACCTTGATGCATTGCAGCATTTCCCCGATAACTGCGACCAAATTCAAGTAGCCAAAGGCAATGCCTACCTGATCAAAAAAGATATTTTCAAAAACCTGATGTGGTATACGCTGCCCGACAGCACCAAGCAGTATCCTCTCACGATCGAACGCGTGTTGAAGATCAAATCACAGAACAGGCAGGGCATTATCCCTGAAGAACTGGAAGCAGTGGAAATCACTTCCAACAAACCGAAAGAAGTAGAACCCGAATTTGTGGATGTGGTAGGACAGATCAGTTTGCGCAGCCTGGAGAAAGCAGATAAGAAACGCAAGCAGCAACAGCATCAGCCAAAAACACAAGGCCAGGGTCAACGTCCCCAGCAAAAGCAAGGCGGTGGACAACCACAGAAACAAGGCGGCCAGCAACAGGCAAAACCACAGCAGGGTCAACGCCCACAGCAA
>DATAJQ010000194.1:0-1976 GCA_036262095.1 Chitinophagaceae bacterium
AACTGGTAGAGTTCTACTTCAGCCTTTTCATCTTCCACACCGGCATTCAGTTGCTGCCATTCCTTTTGCGCTTTCACAGTTCCTCCATCATAGATGGTCTGACTCAGATCTGCGGTGATCTTATACTGGTCTTTAGAAAGAGCAGGAACAGTAATGCCCGGCAAAGGAATATCCACCTTCGTTACGTCCGACTGATAGCTTGCCTGCCCGTTCAATTGCAGTTGCGGCAGATAAGCTTTGGAAAGATTATCGATACTCAGTTCTGCTGTCTGCTTTATCAATCCCTTTTGCCGGATGGCCGGATAGTTTTGCTGAGCTTCTGTATAAGCCTGCTGCAGGTCCAGCTTGCCTGCATCCTGGGCAATCACCCATTGAGGAAGCAGGACAAATAGCCATTTAACAATCTTAACCATTTGGTTAATTTTTAAGTAAAAAAATCATTTTTTCAATGCATCGATCACAAAGCGGGCAAACTCCGTTTTCCGTTGCAGCATGAACTGGCGGAACTGGAATTCATCCACCCCTATATGCATTTGAAATAAAGGCTTGGCGACGAATGGAAAAACCGTTCCTGAAAGAATGTTCATAAATAATTGCAAAGGGCTTACAGGCCTGATATTTCCCAACTTCACTTCCTGATCAATCTGCATCAGGAATTTCTCGGGGCGTGGGAGTTTCAATTCCCCGCTGATCCGCTTATAAAATCCTTCAGGGTCCCGGTGTACTTCATTCAATACAAACAAGGGCAGGTACGGGTTTTCGCTCATCACATCTATATACGACGAAATAAATCCTTCGATCTTTTCAAACAGAGGCAGATCTGCATCCAGTATGGTCACAACTTTTGGAAACAGCTTGGCAGCGGCTTGTGTAAATATCCTGTCGAACAATAATTCCTTATTCCTGAAATAATAATGCAGCAGGGCCTTATTGATCCCCGCTTCATCAGCAATCTCCTGCATTCTTGCACCGGCCATCCCCTTTTGCAAGAACACTCTGCGGGCTGCTTCCAGTATTTTCTCTTCCGACGTCTCGTCTTTTAACCGTTTCGACATGATTTAACCAAATGGTTAAACAAAGTAACAATTAATTTTTTGTTTGAACAAGTCCTTTGGAAAAAGACTGCATGTTCTTGAAGTATCCCTTCCCGTCTTCCCGCCTTACCGGTAAAAAACTTACCGGTAAGGCGGGAAGACGGGAAGGGAGTATTTAGAATGAATTAGGCTTTAGTTATTAGAAATACTTGTGTTTACTCTGCCCAGCTCATCACGTAGCCCTGGTTTTCAATTTCCAGTGCCTGTTTTGTGATCTTTAGTGGATGGAATGTGTCTACCATTACGGCCAGTTCCTTTGTCTCCTTTGCTCCAATGCTTTTTTCCACGGCGCCGGGATGCGGGCCATGTGGTATGCCGGCAGGATGTAAAGTGATCATGCCGCGTGTTACATGTTTACGGCTCATGAAATCGCCGTCTACATAATACAATACTTCATCACTGTCTATATTACTGTGGTTGTATGGAGCCGGAATGGCCTGTGGGTGATAATCAAATAAGCGGGGACAGAAAGAACAGACCACAAAATTGTTGGCCTCAAAAGTCTGGTGCACCGGCGGTGGCTGGTGCACTCTTCCTGTGATCGGCTCGAAGTCGTGGATGGAAAATGCAAAAGGATAGCAGCAACCATCCCAGCCTACGACGTCAAATGGGTGTGTGCCATAATGAAGTCCATAGAGTATGCCCCGTTTCTTTGCCCTGATCAGGAAATCGCCCTTCTGATCAAAGGAAGAAAGGCTTTGCGGCGGCCGGATATCCCTTTCACAATAAGGGGAGTGCTCCAGCAACTGGCCATATTTGCTCAGGTATCTTTTAGGATAGCGGATAGGGCTGAAAGATTCTACAATGAAGAGCCGGTTATCCGGTCCGTCAAATTCTACCTGGTAAATAGTACCCCGCGGTATCACGAGATAATCCCCATAA
>DATAJQ010000195.1:0-18077 GCA_036262095.1 Chitinophagaceae bacterium
CGACGTTAAAGGTTTTGCAAACCTGTACCTCACCACTCGGCCACACGGCTGATAAAGGGCATCCCGGGGAACCGGGACGCCGTTACTACTCTAACGTTTGCTCTAAAAACGATAAGCAAAACTTCTTTAGCTATTTCAACAGCCCATCTACAGTGATCGCAGCATAATACAGCGCTCCGATCGTAGGACCAGCTGCATATTGTATATAACGGTTGTTCAATACATTGCTTCCTCCCACTTTAATGGTTGAATACAGCGAAGGGATCCTGTAGGTCACCTGCGCATCAATCGTATTGTAGGCGGAGATATTACCGTTAGCTAATGGAATCTCCCAGTAGAATGCGTCCTGCCATCTCCAAACAATATTGAACCCCATATTCTTTACCACTTCCCTGTTGCCAAACGACAGGTTGGTAAACCATTCCGGCGTATTAAATCCTGTTACAAAAACATCCTTCTGTTTATTCTTTGAGATCGCATTGTAATTGACATTGCCGGAGATGGAAAACGTTTTGCCGAAATTATAGGTCACGCCAAACGCAGCTCCATAGTTAGTATACTTATTCTTTGCATTGGTGTACACCCGATAGCGCGTTTGTTTGGAGCGGTTGGCATCCAGCATGTCGGTCACTGCCCGGTCTGTTCCCACCTGCACAGAGTCCGCTTCAGGAACATACACTTCCACCTGCCCGAGGAATCCATCGTATTGATTAATGTATGCATCAAAATCAAGCAACAAGCGGTTATCGAGCAGGATGCTTTTATAGCCAGCTTCAAATGAATTGATCCGCTCTGGCCTTGTTTCAGATAAAGCCGTTACATCAAGCAGGTCCCTGTTCTTTAATGCAGCAGCATTGGCTGTCATCCCATTCCTTACATCTGCGTTCACAGCAGCATTGAATGTTTCTACCGAACTGCGGGTATAGGAATTATCAAGATAGCCTAATCCTTCATTGATATAAGAAAGACCACCTACACGTCTTACATTACCATTGTTCACAAAAGAGATGGCTTCAAAAATGGCGGGAAAACGGAATCCGTTCTGAAACGAAACGCGGAAATTATGTCTTTGCGCAGCAGTGTATACCAGCGCAATCCGAGGATTAAGTTTGGGGCTGAATTCAGGGTTCTGATCAAGGCGTAATGAAACCGATACTTTCAGCTTCTCATCAAAAAAGTTTTTGGTACCCTGCACAAAGCCGCCATATTTTTTATAATACACATTCTTTCCAAAATCCAATGAGTCCGGAACTTTGCCATCAACCACTACAGGTTTATTGCGTTCAGCTACCGGCCTGGAGAAATCAACGAAATTATTTCCGTCCGGGATCACTTCATATATTCTCAGATCGCCACCCACCAGGAGGTTGAACCATTTCACATAGCGGGTAAGGTCCCATTGCGCATCTATATGATAAGTACGGCTCAACTGCCGAAGCCATGCACCACCGGTTTCAGGAGCGCCAGCTACAGCATTCTTATGGTCCCAGTTGTTAATGCCAATGATTGTTCTCTTTAAAGCATCAAACCCGGGAGTGCCGGGTTCCTCACGCCCGGCATCCGCAGCAGCGCGGGCAATGCGCATGGCGGTGGCGAGATCACTGTTGTTGCCATCAGCACCAAGCGTGCTTTGAAGGGAGGATTTGAATGCATCACGCCAACTGGCATTGGAGCGATGAGTAAGATCAAGATTATCTGCCAGCGGTTTCAGGTTGTAAGAATCGCCGCTGTTCTCGATAGACACGTAAGTTCTGACCAGGTAATTATCGCCTTTCAGTTCCAGTTTATGGTTTTGTACACGCAGGTTATCTAATTGGATCTTATTACCTCTTTGAAATATCCCATCCATCTGGCCAAAGCGATACGCATAAGACAGTTCAGCATTTTTTGAAAATCGATAATGTAAAGCTGCGTCTGCTTTAATATTGGTGACGGTTGGATCAACCAGGTCTTTTTCCCAGTATCCTGTACGACGTACAAGGAATGTGTTATTGGAGGTGTTCTTATAGGTGATCCCGCTGATAGATACCGCATTGCTGCCTGCATCATCCGCATATTTATTCCAGGCATCGTAAGCCGGGTTATTTTCCGGGCCGTTCAATTCAGGGTAAGCAGGATTGGCCGTGTTCAGGTTATTGGGGTTCTGGTCTGTCCTGGTATCCGATCTCCAATCGGTACCACGCAGATAACTAAGATTGATTTTAAAAGCAAATTTGTTGTTGAATGCTTTTGCATAGCGGACTGCAGATTCTGTAAGTATCTTCGCATCCTGCCCCGCAGAGCCTTCACCAATATGGTTTATCCCGGTACGCTGGTACACGCTTAACTCCTGGTATTTGAATGGATTCTTTGTAATAAGGTTAGCCAGCCCATTGATGGCATTCATTCCATATAAAGCGGAAGCCGCTCCTGGTGTGATCTCTACGCTTTCAATATCCAGTTCTGACGGACCAATGGAATTACCCAGCGGCACACCCAGGGTTGCAGCCTGCACGTCCACCCCATCATTGAGCTGTACAAAGCGGAAATTGTTGGGTATATTAAAACCTCTTGTGTTGGGGATCTTGAACGTTATGCTTGAAGTGGTCAATTGCACGCCTTTCAGATTTTCCAGCGCATCATAAAAAGTAGGGGCGGGTGATTCTTTGATCGCACGGAGACTTAGCTTTTCTATAGCCACGGGTGATTTGAGCAGGCTTTCCTGCACCCGTGAGGCGGTTACCACTACTTCATTGCCTAATATGGTTTGGGTTACCAAAGCTACTTCGAGGTTGGCACCGAGACTGTTCACTTCCAGTTGCTGCTCTTTAAAACCAACAGATGAAAAAGTAAGCGTAAAAGGTAACCGTGATTTAGTACGCAATTTGAAAGCCCCATCCTTATTGGTAATAGTACCTGTTACGGTTCCTTTAACCTGTATGCTTACATCAGCCAATGGTTGCTTGTTCAACTGATCGGTAACAGTGCCGGAAATCTCGATCAGGCTGGCATCCTGCGCAAGGGAAAAGATACAGGTACAGGACAGGGGGATCGAGAGGATCAGAACACGGACAAAAAGTTTTTGCCTGATTGAAGATACTCCCTTGAGAAGCGTTGTATTTGCTTGGCGGCCCATACCAGTTGTTGGTTTAAATTTATTAGTCTACAATTTTAGTATACTATTCAGATTAAAAAAAAGGACAGTTGAATGTCCTGTGTTTGCAAACATATATTATTTCTATTAGTCTACAATTATTATAGACTAATATTTTTTCTTCTTTTATATTCCATACTAAACAGCCTTGATCAATATCCTTAAACTCCAGGCAATAACGATAATGCCCAGCAGGATAAAAGAAGCTTTTCTTGGCAGCTTTCCATTCAACCTTGCAGCAATTGGAGCTGCAATAAGTCCGCCTATGATCAGGGCAAGTATCACCTGCCAGTGTTGCAAGCCAATAAGTGTAAAGAAAGTGAAAGCACTTGCCAGGGTTACGAAGAATTCTGTAAGGCTTACCGAGCCCACTACATACCGGGGTGTACGTCCCTTGGTGATCAGTGTAGCTGTAACGATCGGCCCCCAGCCTCCGCCGCCAAATGAATCAAAGAACCCACCTGCACCTGCCAGCAATCCATACCTTTTGAATTTCTTTTTGATGGTTGCCTTACGGAAAGCATTGATAAAGATCCGTACTCCCAGTATCAATGTATAAGCCGCCATGATAGGCCGGATATAGGTGATATGCGATTCGCCAAACTTTACCAGCAAAACAGCTCCCAACACTGCACCAATAATTCCGGGGATCAGCAGCACCTTGAACAATTTCTTATTTACATTCCCGAATTTATAATGACTATATCCTGAAGCGCCGCTTGCAAACATTTCCGCTGTATGAATGCTGCCACTGATCGCAGCAGGGCTTACATTGGCCGACATCAGCACTATAGCACTCGTAACGCCATAGCCCATACTCGTTGCCCCGTCAACCATCTGCGCCAGGAATCCTGCCAGCAACATCCAATGGAAATTCTTATCAAGCCCCTTATACCATAATACCGTTTCATCAGCAATAACCTTTAAGGGGATATATGAAAAAATGAAATGTCCGATCAGCATCAAAGCAAAGATGCCGACAGAATAGCTGGCAATTTTTCTCCAGCGGCGCTCTCCTGAATTGTCCGGTTCCACCAGTACTTTTGTAAGTGCATTCAGCCTTTTTACCTTGTATTCAAAATTTCCGTTCAGCTTATTACGTAACAGGTGCAGGTTACTGATCACGTTGTCCAGCTCACCGGGCAACGCATCCTGCAACACTTCCTTGATCCGTTTTGCAGCAGTCGGCGATTTTCCATTGGTAGAGATCGCTATCTTCAGGTTACCTTTTCTTACAATAGAGCTCAGATAAAAATCGCAGAGATCAGGCGTATCAGCCACATTCACCAGTTTATCCCTGCTTTTAGCAGCAGCATGGATTTCCCTGCTTACCTCTTTATCATCAATTGCAACGATCACCAGGTCCTGTTCATCCAGATCTGTTTCTTCAAAAGAACGCTCCTGCCATTGGATATTGGAGTGATGTTCCGCCAGTGTTTTAATGGCGTGACTTATTTCTTCAGCCACCAATGTAACACCGGTTGCAGGTGAATTATGGATAATGGCATGCAATTTTTCCAGTCCAACTTTCCCTCCGCCTATGATCAATACCTTTAAATGTTCCAGTTTCAAAAAAACAGGGAACAGGTCATTGACCTCCTGTTTAGGCTTATCTGCCGTAGTTATCACCTGCACATTTTTCACCATAGCTAAGTTTAGTTCTTACTGATCCATTTACGATAGGAAAAATCTCCAAATGTTTCTCCCTGTTTTCTTTCTGTCTTATACACGCCCAGCAATTCATCCAGGCTTTGCAGTATCTCATCTTCACCAAGATTCTCCTTATATTTTGTGTTTAACCGCTCACCCAACCTGTCGCCACCAATATGCAGGTTATATTGCCCATAAGAGGTGCCGATAAAACCGATTTCCGCAGCAGAAGAACGGCCACAGCCATTGGGGCAACCCGTCATCCTAACGGTGATCTCCTCATCCTGTAAAGCATATTTGTACAGGATAGGTTCAATCTTTGAAATGAGAACAGGAAGGTAACGCTGGGCTTCTGCCAGCGCTAAAGGGCAGGTGTTGAAAGCCACACAAGCGATGGAGTTCTTCCTGACATTCCCTGAACGTTCTGTATGCCCGATAATACCAAACCGGTTCAGCAATTCCTCTATCTCCGGTTTATCTTTTTCTTCAATGTCTGACAATATCACATTCTGACTACCCGTGAATCGGAAATTCGCCTTCCCGGTTTTAGCAATCTCGAACAATGCGGTCTTAAGCGGAAGTTTTTCATCATCCAGCACACGTCCGTTCTCTACAAACACGGTATAATACCATCTGCCCAGGTGATTTCGTTCCCAGCCATAATGGTCTTTTCTTTCGGTAAACGTATAAGGCCTTGCAGGTTCCAGTTGAAATCCTATCCGTTTTTCCAATTCTTCGATAAATGCCGGTACACCGAATCTGTCAATTGTATATTTCAAACGGGCAAGCTTCCTGTCGGAGCGGTTGCCATGATCCCGCTGCAGGGTCATGATCCCGTACACTGCTTTCAACAATTTCTCTTCCGAATCAACAAATCCCAGCAAGCTGCCCAACCGCGGATAGGTTTGGGGATTGCCATGCGTAGCGCCCATGCCGCCGCCTGCTGCAATATTGAATCCTTTCAACTGATTGTTCTCAATGACCGCGATCAGGCCTACATCATTGGTGAACACATCCACGTCATTGTTGGGTGGGATGGCAATAGCGATCTTGAATTTTCTCGGCAGGTAACGGTCCTGGTATAATGGATCATCTTCTTTTTTTTCTGCCAGTTGTTCTTTGTCCAGCCATATTTCATAATAAGCCTTCGTTTTGGGCAGGGCCATCTGGCTTAACTTATCAGCATACCTGAAGATCTCTTCATGCAAGGCAGACTGACCCGGATGTGCGCTGCACATTACATTCCTGTTCACATCACCGCAGGTAGCGATAGAATCCAATGACAGGGTATTGAATGTTTTGATCGTTGGTTTAATGGAAGATTTCAGCACTCCATGCAATTGCACCGTTTGCCGGGTCGTGATCTTGATAGTGCCGGTTGAATGTTCTCCTGCAACATGGTGTAATCCTATCCATTGTTCAGGTTTTAAAAAGCCACCGGGCAGCCGGAGGCGGATCATATAGGAATACAACCATTCCAGTTTTTTGGCGCTCCTTTCTTCACGCCTGTCACGGTCATCCTGCT
This sequence comes from Chitinophagaceae bacterium, assembly GCA_036262095.1. Classification (GTDB taxonomy): domain Bacteria; phylum Bacteroidota; class Bacteroidia; order Chitinophagales; family Chitinophagaceae; genus Terrimonas_A. The sequence goes on from DATAJQ010000195.1 coordinate 6,309, forward strand.
GATACAGGCCATGGAATTTTATGAGCGACTGATCATCTTCGCGCAATGCACCGGTAATATTATCCTGCAGGCTTTGCTTTAATGTACCCCGCAGTCCATCACTGGCCATTTTTATTCTTTCTACAGACGACAGGTTCTTTGCTTCGCTCATTTTTATGATTTATGCTTAATAAACGTCTTTACTGTATCTACCTTCTTTTTTCAATTGCTCGAGGTATTTTATAGAAGCATCGGCATTTAAGCCTCCTTCTTCACTGATGATCTTCAGCAACGCAGTTTCCACATCCCTGCTCATCGGATCTTTTGTTCCGCTGATATAAACAGAGGCGCCGCCTTCAATCCACTTATACAATTCAGCGGCTTGCTGCTGCATACGATGCTGCACATAGATCTTCTCTGTTTGATCTCTCGAGAATGCAAGGTCCAATTGAGTGAGCACACCTGTTTGCACATAATTCTGCATCTCCACCTGGTAAAGAAAATCCGTTACAAAATGCTGCTCCCCAAAAAAGAACCAGTTTCTTCCTGTTGCACCTGTTGCATCACGTTCTGCCAGAAAAGCACGGAAAGGTGCTACACCCGTACCCGGTCCGATCATGATAATATCTTTTTCCGCTGCGGGCAGTTTGAAGTTCTTATCCTTGTGCACATAAAAAGTAAGAGTGGAGCCAACAGGCTGATCGCCAAGAAACTCACTGCAAAGCCCATAGCGTTGTTCATCCTGGGCCAGGAAACGGTCACGCGCAACGGTAATATGCACCTCATTTCTTCCATGCCCTTCTGGAGATGAGGCAACTGAATATAAACGGGGGGCTATTGGTATCAATAACTGTAACACATCTTTGAACTGTTCCGCATCTTTTACGGGATAGATGCGCAGCAGGTCAACCAGGTCCATTCTTGTATCAGGAATTTCCTGAGCTGTGAGAGAAGCATATTTTTTAATCGTACTGGTAAGTAAATAGCAAATGCTCAGGTTACCGGCCAGCAATTCCCGCACTGGTGCTTTTGCCCTGGCTGTCTCTATCTCCAGTTCGGGATCAATGCCTGTAAGGGAAATGATACGGTCAACCACTTCCGGTCTGTTGCGCGGAACAATGCCAATAGTATCACCCGGCTCGTATTCTATCTCCTCATCCGTACCTATTTCAATATGATAGGTTTGCTTATTGGAACCCCGGTCATTCAAATTAACATTAGCCTGTATAAGGCCGTTATAAAATTTCTTTTCTTTTTTCTTTTTTGTAACCGGTGTGCTGGATGAAGGCGTTGTTTGTTTTTCCAACAATGCCAGCACTTTTTCAAACCATTGCATGGCATCTTCTTCATAGTCCACATCACATTTCTGTAATGGCACCACACGCTTAGCACCAAATCTGTTCAATTGCTGATCTACATCTTCACCGGTCTTGCAATACAGAGGATAGGATGTATCACCTAATGCCAGCACGCTGTATTTCAGATCAGGTAATTGCAATTGACTGGCATGAATGTATTCGTAAAACTTTTTTGCAGGCAGGGGAGGTTCGCCTTCACCCTGTGTACTGATCACCACAAACAGGTATTCTTCTTTTGCAAGATCAGTCAACCGGTACTGGTCAAGCCCGGTCAGTTTTGCATTCACACCTTTTTTCTTGGCTACTGCCGCCAGTTGTGCTGCCAGTTTTTTGGCATTTCCTGTTTCTGTTCCATATACAAGACTGATCCTTTTCGCAGTAGTTGCAGGAACTTCAGTGCTACCATTAGCTACAAGACCATTCAAATAACCATTGATCCAGATCAGCTCTTCCTTTGTAGAGGAGTGAACAAGGTCTAAAAAAGATTTCAGTTTTGATTCAGGGAGCATACAATGGTTTTGATTTATACAGCTTGCTTCCTCAGCGATTCCACTGGTTCAAAATATTGTTCCTGGCTGTTGCTGTTGCGTATCCAGGCAAACTGTTCGTGCAATGCCACCACTTTACCAATGATGAGCAAGGAAGGGGAGGCAAATTCCTTTCCTTCAAATACCAGTTTATGCTGGTAAATATTGGAGATATGCACGTTTTGCAGGCGTGTAGTGGCTTGCTCCACCACGGCAAGGAATTTATCTGAACGGATGCCGCTGTTTTTGAGGTTCTCTACAATATCATCCAATGTGCCAGATGACATATAGAATACCAGTGTATCATCCGTTGCAGCCAGTTCATTCCAGTATTCCGGCGACAGCAGATCGGTTTTATAGTAAGTAAGAAAACGGACAGCATTGGCGTAGTTGCGGGCAGTAAGGGGAATGCCTGCATAGGCTGCTGCACCAAAGGCTGCTGAAATGCCCGGGATGATCTCATAAGAGATCCCATTTTCAACCAATGCCTGCAATTCATCCAGCATATTTGCAAACACGGATACATCACCGCCTTTCAGACGTACTACCGTTTTTCCTGCCCTGCTATGCTCGATCATCAACTGATTGATCTTTTTCTGCGGAGTGGAAAGTCCATAACGGCCCTGTTTGCCCACGCAGATGATCTCTGCCTGCGGGCTCACATACTCGTTCAGTATTTCATGGCTCACAAGCCGGTCTGTTAATACAATATCCGCTTTTTGCAACCAGCGGACTGCTTTCACAGAAATAAGTTCCGGATCACCCGGTCCGGCGCCTGCCAGGATCACTTTCCCATTGATACGTTGTAGGTTCATAGTCTACCGATTTAGTAGATTTATTAAGTAAAAAAATTTATTGCAGTAATACCGCTGCCACTGTGTTATTGCTTGTTTCATCCACCAATATCGCGCTGCCATCAGCCTGGTTTCTTGCATAGCTGTCATACACCAGCGGTGAAGCTGTTTTAATGGTCGCTTTCACCACTTCATTCAGTTTCACACCTGCCTCCACCGGCAACTGTTGCAAGGTGTTTACATCCAGTTTATATTCCACCTGTTTCACTACAGCCCTCAGCAAACGGCTATTGTGTTGCAGGTAATATTTATTGCCTGGTTGTAAAGGCTTTTCATCGAGCCAGCATAGCAATACTTCCAGTTCATTGGCAACCTGTGGCAGGTCATCTGTTTTCACTATTGAATCACCACGGCTGATATCAATATCATCTGCCAGGTGAATGATCACGCTTTGCGGGGCAAACACTTCTTCTTTCTCTTCGCCGCCTATTTCCAGCTTGCTGATGCTTGTTTCAATATTTGCCGGCAAAACAGTTACTTTATCACCTTTCCTGTACACACCACTGGCCACTTTTCCTGCATAACCACGGTAATCATGCAGATCGGCTGTTTGCGGGCGGATCACCAGTTGCACCTGGAAACGGGCATCTGCATGATTGATGTCCCGGCCGATCTCTACTTCTTCCAGCAACTGCAATAAAGGCTTCCCTTCATACCAGTCAATGACCGATGATCTGTCAACAATATTGTCTCCATTCAATGCACTGATGGGAATATAGGTCACATCCTTTAATCCGAGCTGCTTTGCTACTTCCGCATAATCGATCAATATATTATTGTATACATCCTGTGAGTATTCAACCAGGTCCATTTTATTCACTGCTACTACCACATGTGGTATTTTGAGAAGTGAAGCAATAATGGAGTGGCGACGGGTTTGCTCTACCACTCCCTGCCGGGCATCTACCAGGATAATAATAAGATTGGCATTGGAAGCTCCTGTGATCATATTGCGCGTATACTGCACATGGCCAGGCGCATCGGCAATAATGAATTTCCTTTGAGGTGTTGAAAAATATCGGTAAGCCACATCAATTGTAATTCCCTGCTCACGCTCTGCACGCAATCCATCGGTCAGCAAAGCCAGGTCTATCACGCCAGCTTCTTTATTCCTTGTTTGCTTTTCCAGCGCTTCCAGTTGGTCAACCAATATATTCTTGCTGTCGTACAGCAGACGGCCAATAAGGGTACTCTTCCCATCATCTACACTACCTGCTGTAATAAACCTTAATAGATCCATGTTTTAATTTTTAGAAGTATCCATTCTTTTTCCTGTCTTCCATTGCTGCTTCCGTCACCTTATCATCAATTCTTGTTTCACCTCTTTCGCTGATACGGGCAGCAGTAATTTCATTGATCACTTCATCCAGTGTTGCTGCAGCTGATTCTACAGCAGCGGTACAGGTCATATCGCCTACCGTTCTGTAACGTACTCTCTTCTTTATGACTGTGTCTGTATCATCCACCTGTATAAAGCCTGACACGGCGATCAACTGACCTTCATGAGCGATCACTTCGCGCTCATGTGAGAAGTAAATGGATGGAAGGCCGATATTTTCTTTACGGATGTAATTCCAGATATCCAGTTCCGTCCAGTTGCTGATCGGGAATACCCTCACATTTTCTCCTTTATGGATCCGGCCATTGTAGATGCTCCATAATTCAGGCCGTTGCAGTTTAGGGTTCCATTGTCCGAATTCATCACGCACGGAAAAGATCCTTTCCTTGGCCCTTGCTTTTTCTTCATCACGTCTTGCACCACCAATACAGGCATCAAAGCCAAACTCCTCAATGGTATCCAACAGGGTATAGGTTTGAAGCCAGTTTCGGCTGGCAAATTTCCCTTTGGGTTCTGTAAGATTCCTTTGCTTTATCGTGTCTTCCACTTTTCGCACAACGAGGTTAGCTTTTACCTCTTCTGCCAGCTGATCACGATAAGCCAGCGCTTCAGGGAAATTATGGCCTGTGTCAATATGCACCAGCGGAAAAGGTATCCGTCCGGGTGCAAATGCCTTTTTTGCAAGATGGACCAGTGTGATGGAATCTTTCCCGCCGCTGAACAGCAGAGCAGGTTTTTCAAACTGTGCGGCTATTTCACGGAAAATATGAATGCTCTCAGCTTCCAGTTGTTCCAGGTAATCCAGATGATACTTACTCATACGATACAATAATTAAAAAATAAAAAGTCAAAATTTAAAAGCCTTGGGCCGCAGTATTTTTACTTTTTAATTTTGATTTTTTAATTCCTTCTTCTCAAACAGATTTCTTATAGTTGAGTGTAGCCCGCATTCCTTCTGTGATGCTTCCCACCACCAGCGGCCGGCGCGTGCATCTTCACCGGGCTCTATAGCCCTGGTGCAGGGAGCGCAACCAATACTGATAAATCCTTTATCATGCAAAGGGCTGTAAGGCACATTGAACTCACGCAGGTAGGCCAGCGTTTCATCGAAGCTCCACTTGATCAAAGGGTTGAATTTATACAGTTGCTTGTCTTCCTTCCATTCAATCATTGGCATCTGCCGGCGGTTGCCCGATTGCTCAGCACGCAGGCCGGTGATCCAGACTGCTGCGCCTTCCAGCGCTCTGTTGAGCGGTTTTACTTTTCTTATATGGCAACACGCTTTGCGGTTATCCACTGATTCATAAAAGCTGTTTACCCCTTTTGTGTTCACCAATTCCTCCACATCGGTTGCCTCCGGGAAATAAACATAAACCCTGTTTTTATACCGGGCTTCTATCCTGTCAAGCAGTTCGTATGTTTCATTGAACAACCTTCCGGTATCGATCGTAAAGATCTTAACAGGCAGGGCATTCCGGAAGATCACATCGGTGATCACCTGATCTTCCTGTCCCAGGGATGAAGAAAAAACAACTTTGCCGGGGAACAACGCAGCAATGAACGCGATGGCCTCCGGCAAAGAATATTCTTCCAAACTTTGTATCTGTTCTTTTGTCAACATCAACTACTATAGATCAGGCTGAGGCGTATAACGCAGGTAAGGTTTTACCACTTTAACGCCTTTAGGGAATTTTTTAATAGCATCCTCTGTAGATACGGAAGGAACAACGATCACATCTTCACCATGTGTCCAGTTGGCCGGAGTTGCCACACTGTGATTGGCTGTAAGCTGCAATGAGTCGATCACACGCAATACTTCTGTAAAGTTCCGTCCTGTAGATGCAGGATAGGTAATGATCAGTTTTACTGTTTTATCCGGGGCGATAATAAATAAAGAACGGACAGTAGCTGTTGCCGATGCATTGGGATGTATCATATCATACAGTGTTGCCACATTCCTGTCTGCATCTGCTATGATAGGGAAATTAACTGTAGTGTTCTGCGTTTCATTGATATCTTTTACCCAGCCTTCATGCTTATCAAGCGGGTCAACACTTACAGCAAGCACTTTCACATTGCGTTTGGCAAATTCACTTCCCAGCAAGGCTGTTTTTCCCAGTTCAGTAGTACACACGGGAGTATAATCAGCAGGATGTGAAAATAAAACACCCCAGCTATTGCCTAAGTATTCATAAAAATCGATTTCACCTGCAGTTGTTTGCGCTTTAAAGTTGGGTGCAGCGTCCCCTAAACGTAATGACATAAAACAAATTTTAAATGGTTAACAAAAATAAGGGTAAATGAATACTCCACAAATTTTGTGGACTAATTTTTCGTTAATAGGTCATTAAGGGCTAACGGATGTTAGATCAGACATGTCGTAATCTACGTGCGGCGGGTAGAATTTACAAGAGCGGAGATCAGTAATCAACCAGGTCTACAAGGGTCCTGTTCTCAACAATATTCAGTGTTGCATCGCGTACTTCAGTCATCATTTCATGCAGGCCGCAGTGCTTTTCATTACAATTCTTACATCGCTCATAAAAATACAGGCTCACACAGGGGATCATCGAGATAGGGCCATTCACAAGACGGATAATGGTAGCCACTTTCACTTTTTCAGGGCTTTTCTTTAAAAAATATCCTCCCCCCTTCCCTTTCTTACTGTCCAGGATATCTGCTTTCTTTAATTCCAGCAGGATATTCTCCAGGAATTTCAATGGGATCTTTTTCTTTTTTGCGATCTCGGAGATCAGGATAGGTCCTTCCGTATACTTCTCCGTGAGATAACCCAATGCCTTAAATGCGTACTGTGATTTTTTTGAAAGCATAATCTTAGTTCAAAATTTGTACGGTATAGCCAATTGCCGAATTTTTCTTTAACATGGCTGATACGCCGCAATATTTATCAAGCGACAGATCGATCGCTTTTTTTACTTTCTCCAGGTTTTCCGCAGCGGTTTTAAGGCGGTAAGTGATCTGTATATCTTTAAACACTTTAGGGTTCTCTTCGGTTTGATCGGCTTCCACTTCAATGGAAAGATCAGAGAACTCCACTTTCATTTTACGTAAAATTCCTGTTACATCTATGCCTGAGCATCCTGCCAGGCCCGACAATAATAAGGCTTTGGGACCATGACCATTCTTTTTATTTCCATCCACTTTTATCCGGTTCCCTTCGTGCTCACTTTCAAACTCCTCATCCCTGATCCATTTTGTTATTGTCTTCATTGCTCTATAAGGTATTAAATTTTAGAATTTCAATTCTTTATTCTTCCTGTGATCCCAGGTTGTGCTTTTCGTTTTTCAGGATATTGTCCAGTGTCCACCTGATCTTTTTTTCAAAATTATGCTTTCGCACGGTACATTCCATTTTATCGCAGATCGGGCATGAAAAAGGCAGGCAGCCGTCTGAATGCACAAAAAATTCAACACTCTGGCCAAATTCCTTTCTCACCAGTTCTGTTAATGCATCAATTTCGCGGTGGGCTTCATGAACATTCAGGTACCAGGGCACAGTGAGGTGACAATCAATATGTAAAATGCTGCCATATTTAATAACACGGAGATTATGGATATCGATCCAGTTGGTGCGCCGGTTGGTATTCAGCAATTCCACCAGCCGCGACAACAATTTCTTATCGGCTTCATCCATGATGCCTGCAATAGAGCTTCGCAGTATGCGGTACCCCATAAAAATGATAAAGCCGCCGAAAAGGATCGCCACCACCCCATCTATCCAGTTCCAGCCGGTAAAATATAAAAGCACCAGGCCAGCTATGATCCCCAGCGTTGATAAGGTATCACTTTGCAAATGCTTACCACTCGCCTGCAGGGCCATTGAATCATTTTTCCTGCCTATGCGCTCGCAATAAATACCCACCAGGTAGTTGATCAAAGCAGTGGCTGCAACCAGCCAGATACCCATGTCTATCTTCTTCAATTCAACAGGGTGGATAAGACTGAGAATGGCTTTATATAAAATGATCAGTCCAGCAATACCGACCAGCGTACCTTCTACTGCGGCCGACAGGAACTCAGCTTTGCCATGACCATAAGGATGATCGCTGTCGCGGGGCTTGGCTGCTATATACAGGCTGTAAAGCCCGATAAACCCGGCTGCTACATTCACTATGCTTTCCAGGGCATCAGTGAGTATCGAAACAGAAAGCGTGGAGAAATAGGCAATGAATTTTACTGCCAGCAGTATCACCGAGATACCGGCCACCCATTTCTGCACACGGAGATTTTGATTAGCTGTTTCCAAGGCGTAAAAGTATAATTAAGTTTTGGACTCGTCTTCCACAAAGACACAAAGAGCACAACGAAATAATACAAGCAAGAAACCCAAAGATTTATTCTTTGTGTCTTTGGGAGATTATAATGTTCTTCCATCTATCTTAATCATTCTATTCGGCAACATACATTCCTGGTGGGCTATCACACCTGCGAGTCAAGACGCTGTTGCACATATTTCCAGTTCACCACGCTCCACCATGCATTGATATAATCGGCTCTCCTGTTTTGATAACGCAGGTAATAAGCATGTTCCCATACATCAAGCCCCAGCAGCGGGAAGCCTTTGATATCACTGAGGTTCATCAGGGGATTATCCTGGTTGGGTGTTGACCCGATCAGCAGTTTTTTATCCTTATCCACATACAACCAGGCCCAGCCACTGCCAAAACGGTTTTTTCCTGCATCAGCCATCTGTGTTTTAAAGCTATCGAATGAATTAAAGCTTTGTTCGATCGCTTTTAAAAGTGTTCCCTGGGGTTTACCACCACCATCAGGCGAAAGGCTTTTCCAGAACAGTTCATGATTATAATGCCCGCCGGCATTGTTCCTCATTTTGGCGGAGTATTTGGATATTTTTTCCAACACGTCTTCCAATGGCTTTTTCATGTCCACACCTTCAGCCACTGCTGCTTCACGAAGATTGGTTGCGTAAGCGGCTGCATGTTTGGTATAATGTATCTCCATTGTTTGCGCATCAATTGCCCTTTCCAGGCCATTGTAAGCATACGGCAATTCTGTTTGCGAAAAATCTGTATGCATATTGGAACCCTGTCCTTTTTTAAAGATCCCGCAGGATTGCAGTAGAGAACCTGTTGCTACCATACCGGCACCCACGGCCAGCACAGTTTTGGCAGACTCTGATAAGAAGGCCCGCCGCGTAGTGGAATTGTTTTGCATTTGAATTATTTTTTAGTTGGAACGAGCCAGGCCCCGGAAAAAGCCTCCGATCATTTTGAAAAGCCTGTAATATGCTTCCTTATTGAATAATTGTGAATCGCGCATGGCTTTATATGTCAGGAACAGACCGACCGGCACCAGCACAAAAATAGCCAGCCACATTCCTGAAAAAGTATTCCAGCTTCCTTCCTTCGCGAATTTCTCTCCTACAGTAGTGGAAAAATAAAAGACCATGAAGAAACTGATGGCTGCGATCAACGGCGTGCCCAATCCTCCTTTGCGGATGATGGAGCCCAGCGGTGCGCCGATCAGGAATAATACCAGGCAGGAAACTGAAAGAACGATCTTCCTGTGCCATTCAATTTCATGCTTCCTGTATTGTTTTTCCCGCTCCTGCATATTCGTATCTGCCGCTGCAAGCGACGAGCTCATGGATGCAGCTTCGCCAACAGCCTGGTGGCCAACATTGCTGCGTGCAGAATCGGGCAATAACTGGTCCATTGTTTTAGCCTGTATAAAAAGACTGTCTTCTTTTGCTTTTTTCTGCGTGGTGCTGTCGAGATATTTATTAAAAAGAAAAGTAGCATACAAGCCTTTTTCAAGACTGTTGCGGACCTGTTGGTTATCTTTTTTCAATGAATCGATCGCTTGGTTCAACTGCCTCATGCTATAGAACTTTTCGTTGTTCTTATTGGCAGTGTCGGAAGTCCAGTTGATCTGCAGGGCGCTCATATCAAACTGCTTATTATATTCTTTGAATCCCAGCCTGATATAATCGGTCTTTGCAGAGCCTGTCGCATTTCCTTTTTCCTGGTAGCGCCAGCCGTCTTTTAGATTGAATTCCAGATAACGCTTGTTGGGTGATACACGCATTACACCGCTTTTTGCGATGATGAAATTATCCTGCTGGCCATTTTGCTGCTGTTCGTATACGATCACATCCCGGATAATACTGTCATTCTTTTCCTTTTCACCGACCTTGATGGCAAACCCATTGAGACGGTCATAAAAAACACCTTCTTTCAAATCGAAAGCCGGTTTGGCCCATACGATATCGGAAAGCATGGTCCTTGATTTCAGGAAAGCTACAGGGATGATATAATTGGAAAACAGAAAAGCAATACCGCTGATAAAAATGGAAATGATAAACAATGGCCGCATAAACCGCAGCAGCGATATACCTGCTGATTTGATGGCGACCAGCTCAAAACTTTCTCCCAGGTTGCCAAACGTCATCAGGGAAGAAAGCAGTACGGCCAATGGCAGGGCCAACGGCACCAGCACAGCGCTTTGGTACCAGATAAATTTCAGTACTACATCCACGCCCAATCCCTTTCCTACAAAATCATCGATGTACAGCCAGAAAAACTGCATCACCAGCACCAGCAATGTGATGAAGAATGTAGCAATGAAAGGGCCGATAAAGGCTTTAATGATCAGCTTATCCAGTTTTTTGAACATCGGCGGAATCCCTGGTGGGGTGAATGATTATTTTTGATGAATGAATGATTCCTCAAAAATACAGCTTTCGCCGTTTGAGCAGCAATTGGTCACCAATTATGAATGGCTTTTAACAAAGAATGGCATCCTGGAAAAAATAAAGGGATCACTGGGAGTTTTACAACAGCGTCAGCAGGAGTTGTTGCAGCAAGCCGGTAGTTTTCTTCCGCCGGAAGCGCTGACAGTCTCCGCCAAGATCTCCCGGGGGGAAAACTATCTTGGGCTCCCATACCTGGTGCTTGATCAGCCACGTTATTTTGAAAAGGAAAACATATTTGCCGTACGCACCATGTTCTGGTGGGGACATTTCTTCAGTTGCACCCTGCAGTTGTCCGGTATTTATAAAGAAAGGTATATGCCTTTGCTGATAACTGCATTTCATCACTTACAAAGCGAAGATTTTTATATCAGCCACAATTCTTCCCAATGGGACCATCATTTTGGAGAAGAGAATTATAAATCCCTGCATGAATTGGATATTGTTCAATTCACCCGGCATTTACGATCACATCCCTTTATAAAGCTGGCAAAAAAAATATCCCTTGATGATTGGGATACCATTGAAGAAAGATTACTGGATACTTATCGTTTGCTGATAGGTAAACTGGAAAACGTTTAAAGATTAAAAAGTTTAATCGTAAACATTAACCCAATATCAGTTACCCAACCGGTGAAACAGATCTTTCACCTGGTGGTCCCACAGCAAACTCTGGTCCTTGATGTCTTTTTTCTCGGCAAAATCTTTTACCACAAGAATGGTTTGATTGGTGATCTCTGATTTTTCGATACCAAATTCAAAATATTCGTTCTTGGGTCCTTCCAGCCAACGGAAGCGGATAAAGCGATCTTCCTCGCTTTCCACTACTTCTGCTTTATCAAAAGAACCATTCCATCCAAAGTAAAAGACATTGTCTCTTTCATCCACTTTGTCAGCAAACCATTCTCCTAAACCGGCCGGGGTAGATAAGAACTCATATAATATAGAAGGCGAACACCTTACGGGAAATTCCAGCGTA
>DATAJQ010000196.1:0-58600 GCA_036262095.1 Chitinophagaceae bacterium
AATACCCTGTTGGGAAAGAAAACGACCCTCAGCATGCAATACTTTTTTGGTCAGAATAAAACCACGCTGGGGCAAACCATTAATACCCAGCAATTCTTTAACGATACCACGATCACCACACGGAATAACAATAATGGAGAAACAGTTGACAATTCCCACCGCATATCTGCCTACCTGAAAGTGAAATTGGATTCATTGTCTACCCTTGAGTATCGTCCTTCCTTCACTTTATCCAAGACAGATAATAACTCCCTGATGCAATCGGCTTCTTTCAGCAATTATGAACCAAAACTGAATGAGAGCAGGAACGAACAGCAAAAAACTACTGATGGTTTTGCCACTACACAAGATCTGCTGTATAACCGCCAATTCAAAAAAGCCGGCAGGACCCTGTTTGTCAACCTGAACTTCCGGTTCAACTCAAATGACGGTGACCAATACAACGATGCGGAAAACATCTTTTATAAAATACCTTCCACTACCGGTTTGCATCAACTGCGTAGCCAGGACCAGAACGCGATCAACACAAGGTTTTTCTTCAATTATAATGAACCGCTCTCCAAAGCCTGGAGCCTGCGGGTAACACAAACTGTGGAATACTTCGGCAATAAAGATTATATAGACACTTATGAATTTGATCCTTCAACAGGAGGATACACAACGCCTGATCCCGATCTGACCAATGGCCTGAAACGTACCGGATGGAGAAATAATACATATGCGGGGATCCGTTATAAATACAAAAAATTCTCGATCACTCCTGCATTAACCCTAAAAAACCTGGACATTGATAACAGGTTCAGGAAAGATCCGTCCATCAAGCAAAACTTCAATTACCTGCTGCCTGCCCTGGCAGTCAACTGGGACAAATGGAATCTTAACTACAATATCAATGTCACCGAACCGAATGTAACTGATCTGCAACCGGTGATCAACAATACCAATCAACTGTACCTGCAACTGGGTAACCCTTCATTGAAGCCAACTGTTGCGCACAGCATATCGATCAACTCCTATTTCTTTGACATGAAAAGATCATTGAATTACAGCTTCAATTCCAATCTCAGTATCAGCAATGACGGTGTAATCAGGGAGAGAACAGTTGATGATGATGGTGTACAGACCACAAGACCCATCAACGCTGATGGCGTATGGAGCGCTTATATGAGCATGAATATACGCAAACAGTATAAGTTTGGTAAGCAATGGAAATTTTCAGCAGGCGCAAGCCTTTGGGGCAATTATAACCAGGGATTGGTTATTGTAAATCAGAACAGAAGCACATCCCGCAACTTCACTTTGACCCCTAATGCAAATATTTCATTGAACTGGAATGATAAAGTTGAATTCAATCAGCGTTATGGTCCCTCTTACAACAAAAGCACTTATGAAAGCAATGTATATCCTTCCTTGAAAGTATGGCGCCACACTACCAGTTCAGAGCTGGTGGTGCGTATGCCCAAACGCATTGTATGGGAAAGTACACTTGATTATAATTACAACCCGCAGGTGGCGCAGGGCATCCAGAAAACAGCTTACCGTTGGAATGCCGCTGTAAATTTCCTTTTCCTGAAACAGGATAAGGGTCAGTTGAAACTCTCTGTGTATGATCTGCTGAACCAGAATATCAGTGTATCACGGATAGTCAGGGAAAACTATATCCAGGATACAGAGTCGATTATCCTGAAACGCTACTTCCTGCTGACGTTTACTTATAATATCCGCAATTTCGGTGGGAAAGTAGGCGGCAAGGAAAGGCTATTGCTCTTTTAGTTCTCACAAAAAGCTTTATTACTCTTTGTGGTCTTCGTTGTCTTAGCGGGATAATCATTTCCCACTAAGACAACGAAGACCACAAAGTTTTATTAGTGAGCTTTTAAAGGAATTACAGGACAGATTCTCCATCCAACAATTGCATAACATCTTCCTTCGAACCTTCAAACGGTCCTGAGGCGCAGATTTTCAGGCCTGCCATTGCGGAAGCGAACTGCCCGGCCATCTGAGGTGATGCGCCTTTTACACGTTGGTATAAATAACCGGCCATATAAGTATCGCCACAGCCGGTTGCGTCTACCGCCGGTCCAATGATATAAGCGGGAATATCATAATAAACCTGATTGTAATAAATAAGCGAGCCCTTACTTCCCAATGTAATGATCACTTCCTTCACACCCCAATCTGCCAGCAGTGCTGCTCCCTTATGGATATCCTTCTCCCCTGTTAAAGCAAACATTTCATCTTCATTTGCCTTCAGTATATTGATACAGGGAAGCAATTCTTTCTTCATTGGCCAGTCAATGGCATGTACGTCATTATTACGTGCTTCGCGAAGCAGGCCCTGAACGTCGAGCGACACAATACCACGATCTGATAAATGCCGGATAAGTTCCGCAGGAATATCCCCCGGCAACATTGGGCCAAGATGGTAAATAGCAGCATGCACATCGTTGAACTGCTCAACCGAAAAAGCATCTGACTGCTGCCACACTTTCTGTACACGATGATCCATATCACCGCGGTAAATATTTTCAAAGAAAACCGTATGCTTGCTGGGAAATACTTTCACTTCAATACCGCTTGCAGAAAGCGTATCTGCAAAACGCTTTTCAGTTGCGGCAATGGTCGTTACCAACACATATTGCAACTCCATGTTCCGGTAGGCATTGGAAAAATAAAAAGCAGTGCCACCGGCCATTTCCACTACCCGGCCGGGAGTAACGATCTTATCAAGCGTAATAGGGCCAATACAACAGATATCGTACATGTTCGTAAGGTAAAAGGGCAAAAGTATTGAATTATTGCTGGAAAGCATTTATCCCATAAACCAGCAATCCAATGCTTAAAACCTCTCCTCGATCAGTTCTTTGTTCAGCATTGCACCGGCTTTGGTGCCTGCTGCAGTAGCAATAGCCACAGACCGGAACATAGCGCTGTTATCACCTGCTGCATATAGACCAGGAACATTGGTACGCTGAAGGTCATCAACTACAATAAGTTCCATCTTGCTCAGTTCACAGCCCAGTTGTTCAGGAATATTGCAATGTTGCCTGGCTGCAGCGCGGTAGAATAAAGCATTCAGTTTATATTCCTTTCCATTTTGTAAAACCACGGTATCAAGATGGCCATTGCTATGAACTATCTCTTTTATCTCCTCCTCTACTATACTGATATGATGTTTTCTGATAGCCGCCAGATGTTCTTCAGCAATATCAGCTTTCCCATTGGTAAATAAGACGAGGTCCCTGCTCCAGTGATGTATCATTCTGCAGAACTCGAATGCCAGTTCTCCATTGGAGATTATTCCAAGCGGACTATCTTTCACTTCATAGCCATGGCAATAAGGGCAATGCAGCACGGATATGCCCCAGCATTCTGCCAGTCCTTTAATATCTGGCATAATATCGGTCAGGCCGGTTGCAAATACCAGTTTGTCAGCAGAGAATGTGTCACCAGCAGCCGTTGTTATCTCAAAGCCCTTATCGGTTCTGGCTCCAGCCAGCGCTGTTCCTTCCTGCAAATGCACCGTATCATACTTTAACACCTGCTCCAGTGCCTTTGCTCTGATAGTGGCAGGTTTCTCACCATCCTGCGTAATAAAATTATGTGAGTGCGGTGTTTGCCGGTTGCAGGGGCTATTATCATCTATGATCAATACATGTCTTTTTGATCGGCCAAGTGTCATGGCCGCGGAAAGGCCGGCATAACTGCCCCCTATAATAATTGCATCAAACTGTTTGGTTCCCATTGATTGTTTTTGAAGATTAAGCAAAACTAAGTAAAAAATACTAATTGCAACGTAGTTGCAATTAGTATTTTTGAAAACTCCTCCCTTATAAAAGAACTGATGCTCCATCAATACTGTTGCAAAATGAGCCCGAAATTTCCGGGTAGCAGGCAATAAAAAATTTAACCGCGGCTGATAATCATATCTTAATTTACATAATACATTCCGGTAAATACAGGACGTTTGTCCAACGCTACCGGCTGGTTGATGAACCCAACTTTTGCATAACACTATATGAAAAAAAATATCTGGCAAACCGAACCTGAGGAACATGATTTTCCGGCAGCACTGGATTTTTTAAGTTTATTATATCCGGATAATATCGCTGCTGAGATCACTGACCGGTTGAAACAAGCCAGGACGATCACCAAAAAAGCAAAAGATATTTTACGGGCAAGCCAACTGCCTTTGCTACCCAAAGAAAATATCCATGTGAGGCAGGATCTGCAAAAAGTGAAGAAAGGAAAAAGGCTTTCGCCTGTATTGCTGGTACGGGCCGAAAAATTGATCATTGCAGACGGTTATCACCGGGCCTGCGCTATTTATTATCTTTCAGAAGACCAGGAGATTCCCTGCCGTATTACAGATAAGATCATTTAACTGCAAAACACGCTGATATGGACTATGAAATACTAGGTCGCTTTTTACTGGCTGCTTTATGGGGCGGGATTGTTGGTATTGAACGGGAGTACAGGAGTAAATCAGCAGGCTTCCGGACCATGATCATGATCTCAATAGGATCCTGCTTCTTTACCATCATGTCGCAACTCATTGGTGAGGGAGGCAATCCTGACAGGATCGCTTCAAACATTGTTACAGGCATCGGCTTTTTGGGAGCAGGTGTAATTTTCAGGGGCGATAACCGGGTAAACGGCATCACCACCGCCGCAACCATTTGGGCTGTAGCAGCAGTAGGAATGGGTATTGGTGACGGCCAGTATTTTATTGCTGCCTATGCCAGCGTTCTTATACTGATCGTTCTGGCAATCTTACCCTATGTCGAAGATCTTATTGACAAGGTCAATCAAACCAAACTTTACAATATCCAATGCAGGTTCGATCCTTCTGCCAAAGAAGCCCTCGAGAAACTGTTTATAAAGAACAAGCTAAGATTCAAATTGACAAAGGAAGTCAAAGAAGGACAAGTTTTAGTTACCAGTTGGCAGGTGCAGGGCCATGCAGAAAGGCATAAACTCATCATTGCTGCTCTGGAACTGGACAGCAATATAGAAAGATTTGAATACTGAATGCATCGTTCTCCATTGGTATATTTAACAGACCAAAACGCAAGATGCTATGACCGAAAATAGCAATGCTAAAAAAAGTGTATGGCTGAATATCTATCGCCTTGTAAAGCCATATAAAAGAAAACTGCTTTCTGTTTTTATCATCAGTTTACTGGCTACTGCTGTTACCCTGGCAGAACCGCTCATTTACCGCGTAGCTGTAAATGATATCGCCGGTCTTTTCGTGCAGCAGGCTAAAGATGATCTGAAGGAGCAAAACGGTGAGCCTGCGGATATTGATGACTCACCTTCCATTCCTTTTTTCGACAAGCTGATGGGCGGCAGGGATACTGTTGGTACTTTAAGAGATACCACGATATATACCTATGACACGATACACTATGTAAAAGATACTATCGTATTAAAAATATTAAAGCATGGTGTTCCCGGGAAACACCACCGGGCAAAAATCGTTACTTATAAACAGTATGAAAAGGTCCCTGGTCTGAAAATCATAAAAGAACCACACACCAAAACCTATGTGGCTCCCCGCACACCCAGCCAGGCGTTCAGTACTTTACTCTGGGCAGTCGTTCTTCTTTTCATCATCAATATTCTTGGGCTTATATTCTGGTGGATAGGTGAAAACCTGAATGTAAAATTATCCTGCACAATTGAACGGAATTTCATCCGCCGTACTTTTGGTCATGTATTGAAATTGCCACTCAGTTTTTTTGCCAAACGTTCCAGTGCTGCACTTCATAAGCAGATCGATCAAAGTGAAGAGATATCAGGTACCGTAACCAATTTCACCAAGAATATTTTTCCTGAGCTGGTCAGCCTGGTAGGCATCATTGCTATCATGTTCTGGCAGAATTATGTTCTGGCATTACTATCCCTGTCCATAGTGCCTTTTTATATTCTGATAACCATTCGTTCCACAAAAAAACTGGAAATGAGCCTGTCTGGTTATTATGAAAAATGGGAAGATGTTTCATCAAAAATGCAGGATGCATTGAGCGGAGTAAAAACAGTAAAGCTGTCAGGTGCAGAACAAAGAGAAGTAACCCGTCTTGATGCGCAAAGCGGTGCTGCTTATAAAGACTACATGCAACGCTCCTACCTGTCAAATAAATACACTTTCTGGCAGGTCCTGCTCACCCATCTTGCTACAGCGCTGGTGCTGAGTTATGGAGGTTATCTGGCCTTGCATCATAAATTGACACCCGGAGACGTGGTGATGTTTGTTGCCTATCTCGATATGCTATATTCTCCGATAGACAACCTGGCCGAAATATGGGCAGAGATACAACAGAACATAACTTCTGTGGCCAGGGCATTCAGACTGCTGGATACTGATGCACCAGTGCAACAAGGGAATGAACTCGAGTTGAAAGAAGGTAGAGTTGAATTTAAACAGGTAACGTTTGGCTACACACCTGAAAGGCAGGTGCTCAAAAATCTGTCTTTTACAGCCAACCCGGGAAAGATCACTGCTTTAGTGGGAACATCCGGTGCAGGTAAAACCACTACTGTTGATTTGATCCTCAAGCTATTTGAACCCCAACAGGGAGATATCCTCATTGACGGGCAATCCTTATCCCAGGTTGACGAGTCATCAGTGAGAAGAAGCGTAGGAATGGTTTCTGCAGATGGAGCAATATTCAGGGGAACACTGGCCGATAATATCCGCTACAAAAAGCCGGATGCCACCGATGCGGAAGTGGAAGCAGCCGCTATCGCCTCCGGCATGCAAGCTACCCTGCAGCGGCTACCTGATGGATTAAACACACTGGTAGGAGAAAGCGGCTTTGGCCTGTCGGTTGGTGAAAGGCAACGGGTACAGATAGCAAGAATAATTGTGGATAAACCCAGGATCCTGATCATGGATGAAGCGACTGCCAATCTTGACTATGCCACCGAAGCTGAAGTAAAGAAAACGATCGAAGAGATCAGGAAGGAAAACACCGTGATCATAATTGCACATCGTTTTTCGATGGTAAAAGATGCTGATCATGTGATAGTACTGGAAGCCGGTGAAGTAGTGGAAGAAGGAAGCCCGGAAGAATTGATTGAAAAGGGTGGCTGGTTTGCAGATTTCGCTAACGCAGGAGAAGAGGATGATGATGAATATGAAGAAGGGGAAGAGGATGATGATGAAAGCGAAGACAGCGAGGAAGATAACAATGCTTAAAGCAATAAGAATATGAGCTTAAAAATCTATCTGAAAGAAAAGCTCTGGCCTTTCCTGGCAGGAATGGGTAGCGCAGCGATAATGGTACTTGCCTTCTTTATCCCTTCCCTCCAGGATCAGTATGACCGTTACCAGTCAAGAAAGATTATCAATAAGTATGAACTATTGGGAAATGATTTTTCTGATGAAGAAAGATATGATATGGCAGAGCAGGCTTATCAAAAAGCATTTGAATTGTCGGACAGCAAACGGCTGGACCTGGAAATAAAACGGCTGGAAGCAAAGATCAACCGCATCAATATGAATCCCCAGTGGGGTGCAGCACCGCCGGAAGGCCTGGAAGAAATAGATTTCCAATATGTACTTCACCTGCAAAAAGAAGCAGGTGATTCAAAAAAAAGGGTTGCGGCACTAAACAGTTATGGCATCTTCCTGGTGGATTCCAAAAAAGTAAAGGAAGCTGAAACCGCTTTTAAAGAAGCCATGGCCCTGGATTCATCCGACGTACTTGCTTATGTAAATCTCGGCAACCTGTATGATCAGCAGGGAAAGAAAATACAGGCTATGCAATATTACCTGAAGGCAATCACCAGGGATAATGACAACGGAAGAGCTCATTACAATCTTGGTTTGCTTTATGTGGAACAAGGCAAAGCCGAAGAAGCAAAAAAAGAATTTTCAGAAGCTATCAGAGCAGACTCTTCTGATGCTGATGCAAAGGCACAATATGAAATGCTGATAAAGCCTTCGGATCACTGATCATTCCATTCAAACAAACTTATTCTCTGAGCTGCCAAGACCTTCGATCTCCACCACAGCCGTATCGCCACCGCCCAACCAATGCTGCGGTTTCATACCCATGATCACGCCTTCGGGAGTGCCGGTCAATATCAGGTCACCAGGCAGCAGAGTCATAAATTTCGATAGATAGCTCACGATTTCTGCCACGGAAAAGATCATATCTGCCGTATTGGAAGACTGGCGCAGTTCTCCATTAAGGTGGCAGCGGAGATCCAGGTTCTGGGGATCCTTTATTTCATCAGCCGTAACAACATATTTCCCTAATGGAAGAAATCCATCCAGGCTTTTTCCAAGCAACCACTGGCTTGTGCGCATTTGTAGGTCGCGGCAGGAAAGATCGTTTGCTACGCAGTAACCGAATACATGCAATAAGGCATCCTTTTCGCTGACATTTTTAGTTCTTTTACCTATCACCACACCCAGCTCTACTTCATAATCGAATTGCTCTCCCTCCTCACCTAATGTTACCGGGTTGCCATAATCAATAAGGGAATTGGCAAATTTGGAAAACACGACCGGTGTGGAGGGAACAGGCATGCCACTTTCCTCTGCGTGTTTTTTATAATTCAAGCCAATGCATATAATCTTTTGAGGCTGGGGCACGCACGGGCCGATAACAAGCGAATGCTCATCAAGATAATCGAACGCTTTATCTCCTGCCGACTGTATGCTTTCCTTTATATGGGAAACATGTTCATTCGTAAACGGAGAACCATCCCTTGTAAAAGCTTTAAAATAAGTTGGATGATCAACAATACTGATCACGCCTTTTTCTGTAAGGATTCCTGGCAATAACTGATCATTGCGTCTGAAGTAAAGAAGTTTCATCTCGTGATATTAAGTTCACATCAATAAGTGGCTCTGCCGCCGGTAAGATCAAATGTGAAACCTGTTACAAAACTATTTTCCTTTGAAACGATATAAGTAACTATACTGGCAGCTTCTTCCAGTGTACCGCAACGCTTCATAGGTATCTTATCTGTCATGTATTTTACCTGTTCTTCAGGCAGTGCATCTACAAGCGGTGTTCTTATCACAGCCGGAGCAAGCGCATTCACCGTAATTCCCGTATCAGCATACTCCTTACCCTGCACCTTTGTCATTCCGATCACAGCAGCTTTTGAGGAAGAATAGGCGAGCATCCCGGCATTGCCCTCTTTTCCGGCAATGGATGCAATATGCAGCACGCGGCCATAGTTTGCCTGCAGCATATATGGCAATACTGCTTTTGTAAGGTGGAAACAGCTCATGAAATTGACCTCGAAGACCCGGTAAATATCTTTGCTGCTTACATTATGCGTCAGCACATTTGTTTCCCCTGTGATGCCAGCGCAATTGATCAGGATATCTATTCTCCCAAACTCTGCAACGATTGCCTGCACAGTCTTTTCAATCAATGCCTGATTGGTGATATCGATCGGGAATAGCCTGCTTTTTTCTTTGAATCCGCTAAATTTTGATTCCAGGCCAGCTTTGTCGATATCCAGCAGGGCCACTTTTGCGCCTTCATCCAACAGTCGCTTGGAGATTGCCAGCCCCAGCCCTGAAGCTGCGCCGGTTACAACAGCTACCTGTCCATAAAAGCGATTGGCAGGCTTGGCCCCCTCATTCTCCAACATCTCTTTCTCATACTGATCGATCAATTGCTGTGTGTTTTGAATTTTCGAAGGATCCTGGTTTGGGTCAATACCATTCATTTTCATAGTTATGCTTTGTTATAATGATTTATATTTTTCGTATACCTCTTTAAGAGATTTTCCCTGCAGCAATTCTTTTCTTGAAAGATTTTCACTGCTTGCTTTTTCTTTGGCCTTTTCGAAAAACTGAAGCTCTGCCTTTTGCGGTATCACTACCACTCCATCAAAATCTGCGAATACAATATCACCAGGGTAAACCAGTACATCACCACATTTTATCGGTACATCGTATGCTGTTACTATAGCCCTGCCTTTTGAGTCAAGTGGTCGTATGCCGGTATAATACACGGGAAACTGCATATCCATGATCCGTACGCAATCCCTGATCTGGCTGTCTACCACTGTACCAACAGCGCCGTTCCGTTTGGCAACTGTCGACATCAACTCTCCCCAGGGAGCATTGGTGCCGGAATGATCGGTGGAGTGGATCACAACATCTCCTTTCTTCAGTGAGTCCATCATCTCAATTTCCACTCCATAGGGATGATCGCTTATATGGTCTGTTTCCATCCAGCGCACCGTTCTGGCCCTCCCAACAAATCCGCAGTTCTTTGGATCGGGCAACAAAGGCCTCAAGCGGTGATGCATTGCCTGGTTGCGATAACCGAGTTCATCCAGTATATCACAAACAACAGCGACATACAATTCCTCTTTTAGTTGGCGGAATAGTTCCTCGTCATTCATAAAAAATCTCTTGCATGTTATACAGTAACAACTAACCTTCTCTTATTTCAGATTTTTCCCAACAACTGCCACTCTTTCATTCAGCTCCCGCGCAAATGCCTTCGTTGCTTTATCCGGAGCATAGGAAGCCTGTCTTACCTGGCTGCTTTTGAGTACCCCGCGGGCAATCAGCAATTCTTTTTCTATATAGTGGAACAGTTCCATGTTTTGCAAAGAGAAAAATATCTGGGGCATCACTTTCTCAAACAACTGGAATGCTGCATCATTGGATCCTGCCTTGCGCAGTTCGAACACCTTTTGAAGAATATCTGATACTCCCAGGCCGGGCATTACACCAGCGATACCCAATGGAATCAGTTCAAGCATATACAAACCGCCCCATCCTTCCATAAGCCCTATACGGCCTCCGGTAGCTTTGAGGATCTCCTCAAACTTTGGCGCACATAAAGGTTCTTCCAGTTTGAGATATTTGAAATTAGGATGCTCGTCCATCAGCTCTTTAATGAGGCTTACGCTGATGGATGCACCACCGGGATTAAAATCCTGCACCAGCACAGGCGTGTTGGGAACCGCCTTAAAAAAACCAGCGAGATATTCCTTAATAGATGCTTCGGGCAAACCAAAAATACGCGGCACTGCCAGTGAAATAACGTCCGCTCCTGCATCCACATTAGCTTTCGCAAGGCGGGACGCTATTTTTAAAGCAGGATGATTGGATTGCGCAACGATCTTCATGCGTCCCTTTGATTGATCAACGGCAATCTTTACCACCTTTAACTTCTCTTCATCCGTTAATTTGTAAAATTCACTTGCATAAGCAGGCAGGCAGGCGCCGGTCAAACCACTGCTGACCGCAAATTCCACCAGTCCGCGCAATGCCTGTTCGTCAATTTCTTCATCAGCAGTAAAAGGCGTGGGAATGATAGGTACTACGCCAGAAAGTTCAAGTCTGTTCTCCATGTTATTGTTTTTGAATATCGGGTTCGTTAATTGTATTTGTTTGATCAGTATTCCTGTAGTCCATTATTGTTATTACCAATGTGGAGACAAGCACCAGCAATCCACCGGCAATTGCCCAGTTGTTCAGTTTTTCTCCCAGCCAGATCGCTGCAACCGGCAGTCCCATGAAAGTGATCAGGTAATTGGATAAAGCCACCTGGATCGCATCCAGGTTTTTCAATGCCCGGAAGAACAGGATCATGGATAAAAAATTATGAAAGAAGGTCAGCAGCAATAATCCTGTCCAGGTTTGCCTGGTGAATGATGAGATCCTGCCAAATACATCAGGCTCATAATACAACACCAGTGGCGTCAGCAGTGTGATCAGTACGATATAGGTATAGAACACCATTTCCATTTCCGTATATCTCTCTGCCACTTTTTTGATGCCTACATTGTAATAAGCATTGCCGATGATCGCAAGGAATATCAGCAGGTTGCCGATCGCATAAGTAGAGCCAAAGTTCATCTTCCTGAAGTCGCCAAGCGAGCACAACACCACACCGGCTATAGCAATGATGAAGCTGATCCATCTTGTTTTATTCATTCTTTCTTTCAGCAGCAGAAAAGCAAACACTGCGGTTATAACCGGAAGGGCCAGCGTCAGTATTGCCGCATTGCTGGCTTGTGAGTACTGTGTTCCCCAGGTCATCAATACCTGTGCAGGAAAAGCACCCAGCAAAGCGAGTTGAACAAAGACCAGCATGTCCTTTAACCGTTTGCCGGTTTTCCTGAAATCACGCACTACAAAAGGAAGGAGTAATAAAGTTGCCAGTAACATAGGCCCCCATACGGTAGCATAAGGCCCTACCTGGTCCTGCGTCAGCTTGATACAGGTAAACTGTAAGGCCCACATCAGGTTGCACAAGATCAGCAATGACCAGGATACAATGGCTTTCTTCATATTTTTTCCTCCAGCACACGGCCGGTAGCAAATTTTGCCATGGCCTTCTTATCGAGTTTTACACCAAGTCCTTCTCCTTGCGGAACCGCTACAGAACCGTTTTCAAATACCAGCGGCTCTTCTATCAGGTCATCCTGCCTCACCAGTTCACCAAAAAGATCAGCAGGCAATGTGCAATTGATGGAAGCTGCCGCGATATGCAGGGCCATTGTTTCCAGGATGCCCAGGTCCACTTCCGACCCCCTCCAGCATTGTTTGCCTTCCAGGTTAGCGATCTCAGCCAGCAATAAGGAATTGTATGCTGAACCGTTGAAATTATATCCATCCGACGCATCCTTCCTGACAAACGTGATGATGTCGCGGATATCCTGGGTATAAGGCAATGAAATATGACGGTATAAAGGAATGCCGAGATTCTTTTTCAGGTAAAGGAAACCTTCCACATCTGCATGCAGGATCGGATCTTCCAGTCCCAGCATGATCTCCTTCTCCACGCCTTCCATTAAACGCATGGTTGTTTCCACATCTGTCCAGCGCTGATTAGGATCGAGGATGATCTTAATTCCATCACCACATTTCTTTTTGATCTCATCGGTCCATAAACGAACAGGATCTTCATCCGAACATTTAAACTTGAAAGCTTTATGTCCCTTCTGCATGGCTTCATAGGCTTTTTGTGCAGCATCTTCAGGAGTGCGGCGGCCCGTCCAGCCAAGACATTCTATCTTATCACGATATGCGCCACCTAATAATTGATGGATAGGGATATGGAACAATTGTCCCAGTGCGTCCAGCACGGCTGTCTCAAAAGCTTCATAGATCCGCTGATCATCAACCGGCAACCTTCTCCAATTCAGTTTCAACACATCCTTTCCGGCAAATGTTTTTACAGCAGCCGCCAAGGAAGGTTCTGATACACTTCTGTATGTTTCACCAATAGCAGTAATGCCATTTTTCAAACGCAGTTCCAGTATCCATTTTGATTGTACAGCAAAATCGGTCCAGCTATTGCCCGTAAGGAATTTCTTTGCGAATGCAGTGTCCTTATCCAATACGTTGGCTGAGTTCAGGCTGTCGGGCCTGGAAGGAACAACTACCTCTGTAGCGGTTATAGATTGAATGGTGGTTGGATTCATGACAGGTCTCCGCAGTTTTGTGGGTATTTAAGAGATAACTTCCGGATCTCGAAAGCGAATTCGTTGAATAATTTTTCCCAGCGATGTGCTGATTCATTTGTATACGGGTAAAATCCTTTGGCATTGCTTACCCCTTTGGCACCCGCAGCTACCAGTTCTTCAATAAATTCAGGAGGAGTTGTGGCCGTATCCAGTTCAGGAAAAAGCCCCTTCATAACAGTAAGATAGGCGGGTATGCCTGTCAGGTCCATGAATCGGAAAGGACCGGCGAAAGTGATCCAGTAACCAAAATCATTCCTGCAGGCCCGGTCAATATCTTCATAGGTGGCATAACCATTTTTTACCAGGAAGAATGCTTCACGCATCATTGCATACATCAGGCGATTGGTAATAAAGCCAGGTATATCTTTTTTTACCAGTGAAGGTTCTTTACCCCAACCGGCAGCCAGTTCCATTACTTTCTCCGCATACACTATAGCAGATTGCTGACCACAGATCACTTCGAGAAAGCGAAGCACGTGTGCCGGTTCGCCCCAATGAATACCCAGCAGGCGTTCGGGGTAACGCAACCCATCCTGCAGGATCGTTACGGGAATGGCAGATGTATTACTGCCGATGATCGCTGTCGGTTTCAACACTTCCTCCAGTTGATGAAAGAGTTTCTTCTTTGCATCTATGTTTTCAGTGATCGATTCAATCACCAGCCCACAACCAGCAAGGTCATTCGGTTTATCAGTGATCGTAAACCGGGCTATCAGTTCCCCGGGTAAAGAAGTGGTCAATCCTTCATTATACATTTGCTGCAAAAAACCTTCAATCCTTTTTTTTGCTTCACCCGCTTTCCGCAGATCCTGTATCAGCGAGATCACTTCATGACCAGATGCCAGCAGGCAGGTAGCAATGCTGCTGCCCATAAGGCCGAGTCCAACCGTTCCAAGCAGTTCTTTATTTGCCATCGGCCGCCTGTTTACTACGTGAAGAATTTATTTTTGCTATCGCGTCTATTTCAACTTTTATTCCATCACATAATACTGACTGCACAGTCGTTCTCGCCGGCAATACACCTGAAAAAAAAGATGCGTATACTGTATTGTAGCGGTCAAATTCATTGATATCGGTGAGATGTACTGTACACTTTACGATATCAGCAATTGTTCCGCCTGCTGCTTCCACTATTTTTTTTATATGCAATAGAGTGAGCGTTGTTTCTTCTTCGATCGTTCCTCTCACTACTTCACCGGTAAGCAGGTCCAACGGCCCCTGCCCGCTTATAAACAACCAATCGTCAACCATCACTCCGGCGGAATAAGCGCCTGTGCTCACCAGTTTATCAGGATGTTTTATTTCTTTTTTCATTGCTTCAATCATTTGGTGAGATCAGTGGAGAAGGGCCATGTTTTAAATGAAGCAGCAAACCGGACCAATGCGTCCACAGCATGATTAAAAAGGAACTCTCCTTTTTCTGCTGTTCCCAATTGCGGTTCGCCGCTGCTGCCATTGCTGGAGATATAGCGGGTCTGCTTTACCATGGTTACGCCTTTGTATGGTTCATCATCTTCCCAGGGTATGTATCCGTTGCTGGCTGGTCTTTTTGCCCGTTCGATACTTTCAGGAAAAACCTTGTATGGATAAAGGTGAAGCATTAAGCTTGTTTCATACTCGCAGGCATGACTCAAAGCAGGCGTCGCCATTTTGCTGTTACCGGCGAAATAATCGCTTGCCAGTTCCCAATAAGTAGCCATAGCAATATTCGGGTTCAGCACTTCATCATACTTAGCCGATAAGATCGACAGCGCCTGGCGGGCTGGTGTAATATTTCCACCATGGCCATTCAATAAAATGATCCGCCTGAAACCATTGTCGAGAATGGAACCAACAAGATCTACCAGCACCTGGGTATACAGGGCAGCAGATATGCTCAGTGTTCCTCCAAGAGTAAGATGGTGATGGCTCGATCCAAACGGAAGCGTTGGACAAAGCAGTATATCATTTTTGCAGCGGGCTTCTGCTTCCTGTGCAACTGCAGATACGAGGTCTGTATCAGTTGACACACTCAGGTGTGGTCCGTGCTGCTCGATCGCTCCGATCGGAAGCAAAACCACCATGTTGTTCACCTGCTGGCTGATCTGGGAAGCACTGCTGTTAACGTAAAGCATAACTAATCTGTTGCTTTTTGAGAGTGAGTAAAATTAATTGGGAGTAAAAAAGAAAAATTCTCATTATCAATTTAATTCGTATACTTTTTTAACAATTTCACAATATTGGCTTATAAGGGATAGATTTTAAATTCAACTTCATTTATAGCATGTTATGAACAGGCCGGAAAAATATTCCGGCAAAACTTTCATGTTAAATTTTAATTATTTCTTGTACATTCATATACTTTATTAGCAAAATAAAGCATCCTATTTACCTTATTCGTTAAAATATTATATGAAAGCGAAACTGCACAAACTACCGGTTGACAGCGATGCTTCATTTCTGTTCAAAACATTAGACTGTAACTACTTTGGAAATCCCTGGCATTTTCATAAGGAGATTGAGCTGGTGTTGATCGCCAAAAGCAGCGGGACAAGGTTTATAGGTGACAACGTGAGCACTTTTGAAGATGGCGATCTATGCCTTATCGGATCGAATATACCACATCTTTACCGCAACAGTGAAGCGTATTATGCTAAAAACAGCAAGCTGAAAGCCAAGTCTATTTTCATCCATTTCACCCGTGATTTTTTAGGGAATCATTTTTTTGATGTTCCCGAAATGAAACAGGTAAATAAGTTATTGCAAAAGCTTTCCCTTGCTGTAGAAATTCAGGGAGAAACAAAACAGGTGGTAACAGAAAGTTTACACAGGATGCTTGATGAAACACCAGTGCAACGCCTGTTGTCCTTACTCGGTATCTTAACCAATCTCGCACACAGCAGTGAATTAAATCCATTGCTGTCTCCCGGTTTCTCTGCCAATACCAGTGGTGATTCAGAAAAGATCAACACTGCTTTCCAGTTCATCATGAAAAATTATACCAACCAGATCTATATCCATGATATTGCTACCAAACTGAACATGAGTGTTCCCGCATTTTCCAGGTATTTCAAGCATCACACCAGGAAGACCTTTTCTGATTTTGTAACAGAGATCCGTATCGGCCACTCCTGTAAAATGCTGATGGAAGATGACTATAATGTCTCTGAGATCAGCTACCAGAGCGGATTTGACAATCTTTCCAATTTTTACCGGCATTTCAAAAAAATAACCGGCGTTATTCCCAAAGAATACAGAAGCCGCTTTTTGAATACAGTAGATGATTGATCATTAAATCCCTAAAATAAAAACAGGCTGCTCTTAAAAGAAACAGCCTGTTTGTTTTTGTAACCTATCTTTCACTGCTTATTTTTCCTGGACTTTCTTAAAAGCATTTACGATCGCTTCGTGCGATCTTAATGCATTTGCAGGCAGTGGTTGCGCCGGACCAAATACACGCAGGTCATCATTCGTCAAAACAGTGATCTTTGATTCGTCCGGTTTGCCGTCTTTCCCAAAAACAGCTTTTTCATTCAACCCTAAATGCTTTGCAAAAAAATGATACACCGGTATGCGTTTGCTGATCCCGTAATCATGTCTTTCATCAGGCAGATACACACTTTCCACATTGGATTGCTTACCATAAAAACCATAGATCTTTTGCAGGTAAGGGTAATCGGTACCCTGCACATATTTTGTCCAGTCATCTCCATCAGAAACGACCAGTAAAGGTTTTGGTGCAATGATGGCAGCGATCTCTGTATTATTGGTGCTCCGGCCATTACATTCTCCATGTATTGGCAAACCACTTTCGCAAGGGCAGCCGCCGAAGAAACTGGCGCCCACCATTACCACCGGTGCACTGACCTTAACACGATCATCCAATGCAGCCAAAAGAAATGTTTGCGTGCCGCCGCCTGAAGCACCAGACACTCCGACTCTTTTGCTGTCTGCTCCCGGCAAGCTCAACATAAAATCCAATGCACGTATACTGTTCCAGGTTTGAATAGCTGAAGCAAATCCTGTTTCGTGGTATGATCCGCCGCCGGTCATCAATGCAGATTCACCCCAGGCATACATATCATAGCTTAATACCAATGCTCCCATTTTTGCCAGCGAAGCACAACGATATTGCATATCTGCACGATAACGGCTGCTGTCTTTTGGCAGTGTAGGCTGCTGCTCATTATAGAAGTGTCCATGCGGGCTTAATATCACTGCATAATTACCTTTTGCAACCGGGCGATACAGGGTGCCCGTTACATAATAGCCAGGTATGCTCTCAAATGCTATGTTCTCTGTAGTATACCCGTCAAACACTTTCTTCTGGCGAAGGACAGGATTTAAAGGTGTACGGTTGGAAAAATTATTAATACCAAGTGCATCCGCGATACAGGATTTCAATTCTGTTTTGCGCCGATTAAAACTGGCTGAATCAGGAAAAGCTTTCAGCAATTCGTTTAATTCGATCGCAGCTTCTTCGTTTGCTCTTCTGTAATATTCATACCACGTGATCACATAAGTTTTGCTATCCACCTGGCGGTACTTCAGGTCAAGCGGCTTCAGTATATTATCAAGCGTAGCGGGCAGGTTGCTTGTAAGTTTCCACTGCGCATACTCCACTTTCTTCTTTAAAAAGGAATCGGCATCATACCTGAACTCAACACCAAATCGCTTTCCCACTTTTTTCATTATTTCATCCAGCGGCTGCCGGTACACATCAGCAGATGTTTGCGCATTTCCTTTACAGGTCACCAGCAATAACAGAACTGCGGATGAAATCCGGATAATTGATTTTAAACTAAACATAGTATTAACAATAGATCAGGAACGCCATGGACCGGTAATGGCCAATGTCAATCCCGGTGATTGAATATTCACAAATAATGTTTTTCCGGAAGGAGAAAATACAGGCCCTGCAAATTCCGAATCACGGTAGCCGATATTCTGTGCAATGATATACGCATTACCTTCCGGTGTGATACCAATGATGCGTGCATCATCTGAATCCTCACAGATCACAACATCTCCCCAGGGTGCAACAGTGATATTGTCACAATAGCGGAAAGTGTCATCACCCTTGGATTCGATGAACAGTTCCAGTGTAGCCGGCGCATCTTTCTCTCTTGCCTGGCCTTCATACGGGCTGGGCTTATAACGGAATATCTGGCCATTGCTTACTGCACCACCTGAACTTGCCGTAAAGAAAAGTTCACCTTTCCCGTACACCATTCCTTCTCCGGAAGAAAAGACGGCAGCGCCTTTTTTATGACCCCGTAAACGCAGGTCATTGTCAGGCGAATCGATATCATCCAGATCGATCCAGGAAACGGTGAGAGGTTTTTTTTCAGGAAAGCGGTCCGTATAATCTTTGTAATTACGCGTATCGCCGCTTTTCCATTCATTGATCACCAGGCATTGCAACCGGCCGCCTTTATGCAATGAACCGGGTTCATCAGGAAGATAGCGGTAGAATAAGCCTTCACCCTCATCTTCAGTTTGATAAACGATGCCGGTATCAGGATGTACTGCAGCAGATTCATGTACAAAACGACCCATTGCCTTGATGGGGACCGGCTCTGCCATTTTGATCGAAGCGGATGCAGGCACTTCAAAGTTATAGCCATGATCTTTTTCCAATCCCCCTGCTTCTTTCTTGTCAACGGCTTCTTCACAAGTGATCCAGCTATTCCAGGGAGTTTTTCCACCAGAGCAGTTCCTCACCGTGCCTATCAGGCTGAGATATTCGGTTTCCACTTTTTGCAATGATTCATCAAACACCATCGTGGTGGTGCCTCCTACGCAGATCATATTTCCTCCACCGGCAAAATCATAAAAGCGGTCCCTGCCGATCTTATCGATCAGCTCACGTTGGTGCTGAAAGGCTCCTTCTCCAACAGAGCCCGGCGTCAGTTCATGGTTTCTTACCAGGATCATCTTATTGTTACCGGCAGGGAATATGCCCATGCCGTCATGATTACCTGGTGAAAACAAGCCATCACTCATAACATCTCCTTTACGAGAGATCACTTGGGCAGTAAATCCTTTTGGCAAACTCAGTATTTCACCTTCTTTCGGAAATAAAGGGCCAAAACCATAAGCAGGATTGCTGTTCAATTTACATCCTGAAAGTACACACTGGCTTAACCCCAGGAAGCCAAGGCTTGCCAGCCCTGTAGTACGTATAAAATCTCTTCTGCTGTTTTTCATTGCTTAAAGATTTAACAATTATCTGTTTTATTTTCCTGATTTATCCAGGACAAATACACGGCTTTGATGCGGCGCCAGTTTTGCAGCAATTGTCTGGCTGTTTGCTTTTACAGCAGGGTCGCCTATTTCTTTCACATTGAACTGCGCTGTCTTATCCAGTTCCAGCTCTTCCCAACCTACCTGCATTGATTTAGCCTCTTCGCCGCGATTGAACAGGGCAATGGCATAACGATCTCCACTCAATGGTTTCTTCCATGCTTCCAGGCCATTCTTGCTGAATACACGGAATCCTTGTTTGCCTAATTTATCCTGGTTGATCGCGATCAGCTCCTTATTCAACAATATAGAACGTGTAACAGTGTCCATATTTCTCACATCACAACCGATCATCAGTGGTGCAGCGAACATACACCACATATTCATTTGTGTACGGTATTCCGTTTCTGTGCAGCCACCGCCTTTGATAAACCCTGAATTTTTAAGTCCGATCACCAGCATATCAGGATCATTCCAGCCGCCCGGTCCGCTGAAGCGGCCCAGGTTGGCAACAGCATCAATAGATGTCAGAATGCCGATCGGGCTGCTTTCATTTCTCGGCATGTCCCAGATGTCTGCTACATCATAAGAGGTTCTCCACATGTGGCCGCCCACTTCTTTGCCCCAAAGCCAGGGAGACCTGGGCCCCCATTCGCAGATGCTATAGAGGATTGGCCGCCCCGTTGCTTTGAGTGCATTTCCCATAACCTTATACCTGTCAATAGCCATTTTATAATCGTTGTTGGTGGAAGGAAGATCGGGGCAATAACAATAATCGTATTTCAGAAAATCAACGCCCCAACTGGCAAACAATGCCGCATCTTTTTCTTCATGACCAAAGCTGCCCGGCATATCACCACAAGTGAGTGTGCCTGCGTCTGAGTAAATGCCGAACTTCAACCCTTTGCTATGTACATAATCGGCCAGTGCTTTGATGCCTGATGGAAATTTTACAGAATCGGCATACAACTGGCCTGTTACAGAATCCCGGCCACCATGCCAGAGGTCATCGATCACTACATATTCAAATCCCACGTCTTTCAATCCGGAGCTGACGATCGCATCAGCCGTTTCGCGGATCACCTGTTCATTGATATTCTTACCAAATACATTCCAGCTATTCCAACCCATGGGAGGAGTTAAGGCAAGGCCATCGGAATTCGCGGCATTCGTGTTCGCGGATTGTTCAGCGGCTTTCTCCTTACAGGAAAACCCAACAAATGTCAGTGCTACGATACAGGCAATCAGTTTTGTTTTTTTCATGTCAAACAATTTCATGATGAGTGTTTACAGGGAATAAAAATTTATACTTTGATAAATGTTTTTGTTTTGTACATCCAGTACATAATCAGCCATATTACGGTCAATGCTGCTGCTGACTGCAGCAAGGGGTACCAGTCACCCAGCCATTTGGCGAAACCGCCTACAAACACATTCCCCAACAACCGGAAATCAAACAGATGGGTTGCTACATACACGGCAATCGCATTCATACCGATCACCCGGAAAGGAAAACTCCATTTTTTTATTTTCCATACATCGATTACCTGGTAAAAAACTGCCAGCAATAAAAAACTGATACCGCCGGCAAACAATACAAAGGAGCTTGTCCAGATATAATGGATGATCGGGAAAAAAGTGCTCCAGATCACCCCTGCAGTGATACAACCAATGCCAATAATCGTTAGTTGTTTCAATTTTACCTTATGCGAATTGTTCTTTACAAGTATATCTCCTGCAAACACTCCCAGCATCACCGAGCAGATGAACGTAAGATTGGTTAAGATATACGTCCAGCCGAAACCCTCCTGAAAATGTCCAAGTACTGCATCATCTATATAAAGTGCCAGGTTCATGTCCTGGCGATAAACACCGGCTCCCACTCCGGGTACCGGCACAAAGGCCATCAGTAACCAGTACAACAGCAGCAAACCGGCAACTGTTATAATCTGCATACGTTTGCTCAATTCCAGGATCAGCACAGTGCTGACGAGATAACCAACTGCGATAGCATGCAGGGTATCCGTCCACAAGCGCAGTCTGGAAATGTCCAGTTCCAGCAGGTGGCCTGAAGCGATCAATCCTAATACATACAGCTTGAAAGTCCTTATCAAAACATGCTTATAAATAGATTGCTTTGACTCACCTCTGTTCAATCGCTGCCTGAATGCGACGGGCATTACCACACCAACAATAAAAAGGAACAGGGGCATGATAATATCATAAAAGTGGAAGCTACCCCATTCGTGCTCAAATTGTGAAGCAAGCCATGTTCCCTGTTTTTCGGGTAATAACCTGGACAATTCTATCAGCAGGTCACCACCACCAACAATCCAAAGCATATCAAACCCACGCAATGCATCCACGCATTTGAGGCGTGGGGAAGCAGAAAATTGGGCGAGGTTGGGTTGTGTCATTATTATTATTGAATGGTATCGATCAGGATGAAATCATATTCGCTCAGCACCTGTTTGAATGGTGCCTTATAGACCAGGGTTTCCTCTTTCTTTTTTTGCTTTTTCTTATCCCAGATCTCTACATGGATCTTCACACCGTCTTTTAAACCTGGGATCGTTAACTCCAGTTCTGTTGTTTCTATAGCCAGCAATGCTGTCACATTCTTGCCTGCTATCCCCCACACATTGGAAGAAGGCGCTGCGCCTGCTCCTGATAAAAGATCGGAAATGGGATAGGCTGTTTCCCAATTAAGGCTTGTAGTGGTCACCAGGTATTTATTGTTCTTCCCTATGATATAAGGCCCGCGGCCATACGTTTTATTTGGCGAACAAAGCTCCTGGCCGCTGATAGCATCTTTAGGGATGACCGTTCCTGCCCTCAGGTCGCGCCCGCGCTGCATATCATTACCTGTAAAGCGTAAATATTTTCCTTTATAATAACCGGTATAAGGTATCTCGATCTCCTGATTTTCCGGCAATGATTGTTCTGAAGGGCCATCGGTGCCGGCTGCATAACGGAATTTTTTCAATCCATTCACGCCGCACTGTTCATACGCCGCTTTCCACCCTGCTTTAAGGGCAGTACCACTTGGCAGTTCGCCGCTTGCCTGGAGAAATACTTTTTTATTTGTGCTGAACAGGTCAACCACTTCTTCGGGCAGTTCCGTTTCATTTCCGCCCGGCGTATAGATCCAGTAAGCATCAGCAGGCAATACTTTATCGCTCACCACTATATTGTAACCCGCATTGAAAGCTCCGGATGTGATAGCATCGCCTGAATTAAACAGGCGGTTCCAGGATTCTTCTCCCGAAGAAGGTTTATTCACGCCATTACCCAGCAGCACTACAATATTCATAGTGGGGCGGGTTTCCTGTTTATTTACGTATTTCTTTATCCATTCATCTGTCTGTTCCGGATCAAAAGCATTCCAACCACCGAAGATGATGAAATTGTCCATACGGAATTGCAGAGCCCTTATCATGCAGAGATAGGAAATTACAGCAGGTGTATAATCATTATTGATCCCCCAGTTCCTGTTCATTGGAGAGATCAGTGAGGTAGGCTTATTCCAGTATTTTGCCCAGCCCAGGCCCAATGATCCATGTTGCGCCAGCGTGGCAATCCCGTATAATTTATCTCTTTTGAGGTAGTAATTATAAATATTGATCGTTCCTGTTTCAGGCCATAGTTTGGTAAAGGTTGGTTCACGCAGCAGCATCGGATCAGTACCCGAGATATAATCAACATTATTTTTCTTCAGCGTACGCGCGAGTGAAACAAATACATCCTGGTCTGTTTCGAAACATTCTTCGAAGATGGCATCCACTCCGGCTTTTGCAAGATCAGTTGCTGCTGCTTCAATGGATGCGGCTGTCCAGTGGTGTTGCTGCCAGTGATAGGTATTCACCCCTTCCATATTCACCATCACTTTCAGGCCTTTCTGATGGGCAGCTCTGACCAGGGGTGTCAGGCCATCTCTTTCAAATACAGCCCAGGGTTGTGAAGCGAGATAAGGCGATTTGTAGTAATAATTCATTTTATCGCCATTCCTGCTAGCGCCCCAATAGAGTAAGCCGTTCCATCCCTTTTGAGCGGCTTTACTGACCATTTCATCCAGTTCGGCAACTGCCTGCTTATCCATCTCGCGTTGATAAGATGTAGTGCCTTCCAGCCAGTATGCAGGGTTGTATACGGCTGTTTTTGCAGGAGATTGAGCATCAGATCTGCCGGCAAAACATGCCGTTAAAAAGACAGCAAAAGATATGCAGATAAAGTATTTCATAAACTCATGTAGTTCTTAGTAAAAAACAGGTGTCTATCGCATCAATTTATATTCTGACACCACGTGTGCATAATGATCGGTAACATAAATATGACCGTTGGCTCCTACTGTTATGCCTAATGGGAAATTTTTGCTGTCGTCAAATATGTCGCCGGTCAGCCAGCTATAGACAAAATCATTTTTTCCATTTCCCTGTTGCACTCTGAAATTGTACCGGTCGCACACATACATATCACCTGTTGAAGAGAAAGCGATGCCATGAGGTTCACTGAATAACCCTGCTTTTATTCCTCTTCCTTCTCCATAATCGCCGATACGGCGCAGGAGATTCCCATTACCGGAGAAAACAGACAAACGGTGGTTTTGCCTGTCACTCATGACCACATTGCCATCCGGCATAATGGCAATCTCATGTGGCATATACAGTTTAATGCCGATAGATTCAGCGCTCCCCCATGCAGAAATAAACTGGAGTTGGTTGGTGAACTTCTGTACCCGGTAGTTAAATGCATCGATCACAAAAAGGACATCATTCTTATCAAATGCAATACCATACGGATACTTGAATTCCGCGTTAGCCGTGCCATAACGGCCAACTGAGCGGATATATCGCCCATCAGCCGAAAACTGCTGGATACGGTTATTATTCATATCCGACACAAACACGTCTCCTTTCGAATCAATCGCGATACCAAATGGATAATTGAATTCGCCTTCAGCACTCCCCTGCTTTCCCCACATCAGAATAAAATTACCGGAGGAGTCAAATTTCTGGATCCGGTGGTTATGCTGGTCCACCACATACAGATTGGACTGTTTGTCTGCCGCGATCATTGCGGGAAATTTCATTTCACCCGGCTTTGAGCCAAAGCCACCGGTCTTCCTGATCAGCACTGCCTGCGGATTCGATTGCGCGTGGGTCAATTGCAAAAAGGCAGCCAGCATTATTACCGATAAAAAAATGCTTTTCATATATAGCTGTCTATTTTTTTGTGTTATCAATAACGGTGATAAATTCCTCAATCACTTCTTTCGGCTGGGTTTCATTTCCCATTACATAATCACGCCCAAAACCACCGTTTTGGCTGATATGTTTATTCAGTGCCTTGTATTTGGTATCGAGGTATTTCTTTACATCAATATGCACATCAGGCTTTCCTCGTCCGCTTTTCTGAGCTTCCCTGTCAAGAAACCATCCATTAACCGTCATCCATAATTTACCAACAGGAATGCCTTGCTGCATGGCTTTTTTAACGGCGAGATAGATCATATAACCTGTGTTACCATGATCCATCTTTTCGCCACCTAGCGTATGTGTGATGATGATCTCGGGTTGATATTTGCGAAGCAGCTCAACAACAGTGTCCACATCCGAATCAGTATATGTTGCAACAGGTATCAGTTGCCTTCCCGGAGGATTAAAAGCATCATATTCAGGTGTGCCGTAATACACCATTTTTCTGCCGATAAAGAAAGTAGGTTCCTTAAAATTCAGGAAAATGGGAATGGAAGGATAAACCGCTGCTGCTGCACGGGCTTCTTCCTCCCTAATCTGGCTTGTTTCCAATGCATCCACACGGTATTTATGAGGTGAAGATGAAACGGTGAAGTTTGGGCCTTTATCATACCATGGGGTACGTTCAAGATTGCAGCCATCGAGATTATTGATGGCAACCACGTATACACCTTCATATCCCTCTGCTACATATTTTGCCAGCGTTCCGCCAGCAATTTCATCCGCATCATCGGCATGAGCGCCAAATACCATGATACATTTGCGTGGCTTTGCAGCAGCCTGCGAAAGCGACCATACTGGCAGGCAGAAAAAAGCCAGCCCGGCAATAAGTACCCTTGCAAACAAATAAGATCGCATATTATCAAATTTTAAATAATGTAAACTTTATGATCAGTCGGTAAATCCAATGTCCTGCGCACGGAGATATGCCCGGTTGACCAAGACATTCCCTTCGCCCCCAATTACACTTACTGTAAAAGAAACCGTTTCATCGTACTGCCATTGCTTCAATAATGTAATAGGTGCCCATCCCCATTCATTCCAACTCAGCTCAAACTCCTGTTTAATACCGGCATATTCCACACGTACCTTCTGCGGTTTTTCCGATTTATTCATTGCCAGCAGGCATAATTGCAGGGAACCACGCTGATTAACGGGCAGATCAAACTTCAGTCCTTGCTTCGTGATCGTTAAGGCTGTTAGCCCCTGAACATTGTCAGCTCCCTCAAAAATCTTCTTTGAGGATGTTTTGAAATCTTCAAAAGATCCTGATTCAGGTAGTGGAGTTTTATTAGTTATTTCCTGCTGCTGAGGGTATAGGAAATTATTAAATACACGCAAAGAAGAAGCCGCATTCTGTTCTGCTTCGATCAATGCAGCCGTTCTGGCAAAGCTCTGGCTATTGGAAACAGCAACACGGTTGCTGTTTCGTAGATAAACCACTGGTGACTTTTCGTTCACGGCAGCTTTGATACCTGCAAGGGAAGCATCTGTTGTTCTATCCAGTAAAATTGCGGGCCTGACATCTCCTGCCGCGGGATAAGTTGTTGCATTCTGTATAACTAGGTTCTCTACACTGCGGCAATAAAGCGCATAAGCAGGAAGGTTCTCAAACATTACAGCAGCAGGATAATCGAACTCCAGGAAAGGCACCTGGTTCACTGCACGGGCATCCTGTTTTTCCGCATACCGCACAGTGAAATCAGCAATGGTAACATTACTGATCTTCTTGCTATGCAAGCCAATGATGCTGGATGGATATTTGGCATCTATTGCTGAAATATGGTGCAGTTGTATATCACGAACTTCATCCAATGCCTGCACATACTGCCCCGACTCATAAGGTCGCAGCCGGAGACCCAGGCGGATGAATACCGGCGTAGCCACTTTTTCCATGGCGATATTCTCCAGCAGTATATTCTGCATCATTCCGCCATCCACCGTCATCAATTCGATACCGGCATGTACGGGAATATCTTTGATCACGCAATTGCTTACCGTGATATTCCTGAACCCGCCATTAGACTCTGTTCCTGTTTTGATAGCTGACCCGCCGATCTCATGAAACACGCAATTGCTGATGGTAATATCCCGGCAAAGTGTATCATTGGTCGCTTTCATTACAATGGCATCATCGGTGGTCGAGAACCGGGAGTTGGCAACCGTTACCCGCTCGCATGCGTCGATGTCCAACCCATCACGGTTTCCTTCACCGCGGTTTTCAATCACCACGCCATCAACACGGACATCCTTGCAATTCAATAAATGAAATGTCCAGTTTGCAGCTTCCAGCAGGCGGACACCAGTGACAGTTACATTGCGGCAGTTAACCAGCCGGATCATATATGGCCGGAGGTTCTGTGGCCTTTCTTCCTGGAAATGCTCCAATCCATTACCGTGAATGGTTCCCAAGCCTGTGATTGAAATATCTGAAGCTCCTTCAGCAAAGAGCATGAAATATTTTGCATAGAGATCCCGGGTACGCGAACTCATTTGCTGCTTCACGGCAGTATAATCCCTGTAGTCAGGACTGCCCAGCAACACAGCGCCCTGCTGAAGATGGAGCTCAACGCCTGTTTTCAGGATCAATGTGCCAATTTTATAAGTACCAGCCGGTACATCCACCCTTCCACCCCTGGCATAAGCTGCTTTGTCGATAGCCTGTTGAATAAACCTGGTATCAAGTGCACGGCCATCACCTTTCGCTCCAAAATTCTTCACATTGTACTGTGCATGAAGCGAGATGGTTGCGAAGCATAACCCGACTAAAGCAATTAATTTTTTCCGTTTCATCATTACAAAGCGCTTAATTCGATCAGCATTTTCTTTCCTTTTTCCAATATCGTTGCCGCTGGTATGGTTTTCAGCTTTTCCATTTTAAATCCGGCCAATACCCGGTCGATCTTTTGTAGGGCCGCTCTATTGCCGCTGCGGGTAAACTGGTCCCTGAGCAACCTGATCTTTTCAAAATCCTGTATTCCTTCAATCAGTTTTTCAAATCGTACTGAAGTGCGCGGGCCGGGGTAGAACTGGAATAACTCACCGGCAGGGTACCTTCTCCAGCGTGTGTCCATCAGTGGATTCGCATTCCAGGTATTGTAGGCCCAGAACAAATAGCCAGTCAGGCCACGCGATGCTGCAAACCAGGCCAGCAATACATTTTCCGCCGGAGGAGAAACAGTATAACCATTGGGATAGGCCTCCACGCAGGCCGTATAGAACGTGGTAGGCTTACCTTGTTTTTTTCTTCTTTCCAGGATATCTTTATCAAAACTGAGATAAGAAGCAAGACAATAATCATAAACATCATCAGCGATCTCCGGGTGATAACTATCCCCGGCCAAAGCTATTTTCCAGGAAGGGTCTACTTTTTTTAATAAGGCAATTACTGCTTGCATGCTTTCCACAGGACGCTCATCCATTGCAATGGAAGTTTTTTCAAACCATCCTTTTGATTTCAGGAACCGGGTAAACTGGACCAGCATCGGCTCCCAGAATTGCGTGTACTCAACAGAGCCTGGCTTTAAAGTATCAGTTTTATTTTTTCCCGAAGCTTCATCATAATAAATAAAACCAAGGTCCCAGGTGATCATTGTATAGCAGTTAATGCGCTGGGTGATACCACAGCTCATTATAAAAGATACATATTTTTCAAAAAGGCTGAAATCATATTCCCATTGGCCATCTTTTTTCTTTGTCCATTTTATGAGCGAGGGATCATCAAAATGCACATGGTCAAGCCCCCAGGGTTGCTCAATGATATTTGCAGTGATCACTTTCTGGCCAGCACTGGCGAGATAGGTGAAATACTGGCGCATCAAATTAAAATGCTCGTCGCTCCACAGGGGAACATTATGTATACGTGCGACCGGGGCCGGATATTGCCACATATCAAAATCATACTTCCACTCCGAAGGTGGTGGCAGCACGTGTTTGGAAACATTGACCGTCATCTTCAGTTGCACGGGTTTGCCTGCATTCACTGTTACAGTGCCGGTATAAATACCAGTAGCTGCTTCTGCAGGAACTTCAACACTTAGCCATACGGGCTGAACAGAATTGGCTGCCACATCCAATTGGTCAACAATATCGATCGGGTCTTCAGCCAGCAATGAGTCATGCCTGGATGATAATTCCTGTGAACATCCCTCCACAAAACCATCTGCCAGCGTGTACCGTACAAAACGGGCTTTGATCCGGTTTGCACTGATCGTTTCACCTCGTGCATTCTTCAGATTACTCAACCGGATATTTACAGCAGGCAGCTTCTTTTTTGTCCAGATCAATAATTGCGTATGCACTTTTTCACCTTTCCAGGCATTGGTTTGCCAGGACGTTTGCTGTATCACCTGCGGAATTTTTTCTTTGGCATATTTCGTATTGCTGCTGGCAAAACTCACGTATACTTCACGCGGTAATTTTGACCAGGCGGCTGCATTGGTCTTTTTAGGATTGGCAGATTCAGTATAGGCCTGGCTGCCGGGCTGGTTATAGCTCAGGTTCTGCGACTGCACGGTAACTGTTGCCAGTAATAAAGAAAAAATGAGGCTGGTTGTTTTGTTATAAAAACGCATGGCTTAATCGTTTTCTATAGGGATAAAAATAACTCTTACCGGCAGTTATAACTCTGCTTATGTATTAAGTTTGTATACTTTTTTGACGCTAATCGGTCAAACCAGCCTTTTTGAGGGTTAATTGAGCGAAGTTTTTACATAAACTGGTATATTCTCCTGTCTGTAAGTGCCTGAAGGAAATCAATAATATTTTTGATCTCGGCTTTTGTAAGCTGCAGCGGCTCCGGCGATAGGGTTTGATGCTCCACTTTCAGCCCCAACCCTTCACCTCCTCCTTTATTGTAAAATTCCATTACAGATTCCAGGTCGGGAAAAGTTCCATTATGCATATAGGGAGCTGTAGCCGAAACATTTCTCAAACCAGGCGTTTTAAAGGAGCGCAGGTAAAATTCTATCGGGTAATGTGTGAAGCGGCCGCTGTCTGTATCCAGGCGTGGGGCAGAAAAAACCGTATCTGCAGTGGTGCCGATCACTTCCATAGCTGTAAGATCATACAGGGGAGGCACAAGCCCGTTAAATAAAGGCAGGCTGTGGCAGGTAGCGCAGGCCGCCTTGCCCATAAACAGATTGAAGCCCCTGATCTGGCTGGCGGATAGTGCTTTTTTATTTCCTTTCAGATAGTGGTCAAATGGAGAATCGAACGGCGCAAGCATTTTCATATAAGCTGCAATTGCCGATGCCACGTTTGCTGCACTGACAGCTTTGCCAGATGAAAAAGCTGATGAAAAGCTACGGAGATAAGCCGTGTCCCGGTTCAGCCGGGAAACAATACTGTCTTCATTTGCATTCATTTCCCTGGGGTTCTTCAGTACATCGATCACCTGTTCTTCCAGGGTTTTTGCCCTTCCATCCCAAAACTGGGAATACTGATATGCTGTATATAATAAGGAAGGCGCATTGCGCTGAACAAAAGAATGTCCATCCAGTGCAAGACTTTTGGGTAGCCCATCTGAAAAGTATTTTGCAGGCTGATGACAGCTTGCACAGTTCCTGTCTGCATTGCCGGATAAGATCTTGTCAAAGAATAATTTTTTCCCCAGCAGAGCCTGTTGGGTATCTACAGATAAGGAACCGTTTATATTTAATGCATCACGGCTGAAAATACTTTCTGCCTGGTAGTTGATCACAGGGTTGGCATTGATCAGCAATCCTGACCTGTTGATAAAGACACCGAGATGGCGTTGCAGGGGAATGGCGGCATTGGTCAGAAAACCAAGACGGTCAAAATCGTTGAAACTCACCGAAGCAGCACTTAACCGGATTGCCTGATCGAGATAGAATTGGAGACTGTCTGATCCGGCCAGTCGTACAAAATACGGTTGCAGCACTTCCTTTATTGTTGTCAGTGTCTGCTTTGCTTCAGTGATGCCGGTTTTCAATTCAGGAGTGTCAAAGCCTGCAATGCCTAATGTCATTACATTGATCAGCTCCAGCCGGATACTTTCAAGAATACGTGCATCGTCGATATCCAGGTTGTAAAGCAGTGAAGGTATATCCTTTGCCGATTCACTGACGATATAAGCCTGTTGCAGCAACTGTTTTTTCGATCTTGCAGCATCCTTTGCATACAATAAAGCAGCAATCACCTGTAAACCGGTAGGCTCACGGTATTCAAGAAAAGGCTCTTCTACTTCTATAACTGCAGGAGCATTATAAATGACCTTGAGGGTTGGAAAAAAATAATTGAAAAAGAACTCTATCTTTTTGAAATCAGTACGGCAGTTAGCCAGGGCATTTTTAGCAGCATCGATCGTGGTGGTATCGTTCTCATCTATCAACTGGATCGTTCTTTCGAGCTTTACCGCTGTTTCTGCAAACTCAGCAGCATGTTCACGGAAATAGGTCAGCGTGCTATCCACACCGATCACCGGCTTCTGCTGCGTAAAAGGCCTCAGCCATAATAATAGCAGTCCTGCTGCCAGTAGTGATATGATGAGTTTCTGCTTCAACCAATACAAACTATTTCACCCTTACCTCAAATATATCTTTTAAATAGCCATAGATGTCTTTTACAGTATAAATGGTTTTACCAGATGAGGGTTTTACTTCTATGCTTCTTTCTTTTGCGTCTGACTTGTTCCATACATAGCCATCTGTAACGAATGAGGCGGTCAGTTTTACAACCTGGCCTTTCTTCGCTTGTATCACCTGGGTCCTGTTCACATCTTTCATCATGGTAAACTGATCGCGGATCGTTCCATCAGCGCAGATCCATTTAAAGTCGAGCCGGTTATCTTTTACTTCCAGCATGCCCGCGCCTGCCTCCTTATCATTGGAATAATACATGGCTTTATGGGGAAAGTCGTAATAAGATTTACCTACATAAGAAGAAGAACCGGATACCACATACACGGTCCCCATTTCACCGGTCTTTTTTATATAAGGAGCGGCATGCGCTGCCTCAGCATACGCACCGGATGACTGGCTCAGGTTATGCACAGCAGGATCGAAAGTGGAAGATTTCCCATAATGACCTTTCATCATCTTCGATCTTTCATACACATGGCTATGACCGCAAAGTATAAGATCAACATTGGCACGCTCCAGTATACCGATCAGGTTTTGCCTGATCTCTGCCATAGAGCCTCCTTCTTCATCGGAGTCATGCGTTCCTTTGGTATAGGGAGGATAATGCCAGAAGGCGATCACCCAATCCGTGTTGCGGTTAGCAGCCAGGTCTTTCTTTAACCATTTAACCTGTGGGCTGAGCGTATCATATACGAAATACTGATTGTCTT
Organism: Chitinophagaceae bacterium; assembly: GCA_036262095.1. GTDB lineage: Bacteria > Bacteroidota > Bacteroidia > Chitinophagales > Chitinophagaceae > Terrimonas_A. The sequence goes on from DATAJQ010000196.1 coordinate 32,260, forward strand.
CTATCCCGTATGAGTCCAGGGAAATAAAATGAATATTACCAAGATCAAAGGAATAATAAGCTGAATTGTGTGACGGCACACCGCCTGCTTCGCCATTCACCGGCATGGAGAAATTCTGGTAATAGGCTGTCGTGTGTGTCTTTTGTGCATAGTCAGCAGTAAAGTCTGCATCATGGTAGTCATGATTTCCCGGATTGGGAAACACAGGATATTTTTTCAGCAGCACATCTTTATATGGATTGAAAAACTTTGCCTGGTATTCCATGTCATTCCCATCATTGTAGGCATTATCGCCCAGCAGTATCCATGCATTCAGATCATTCTTGCCCAGGTATTGCAGAAACTGATCACGGACATTTGCCTGGTTGATGGATAAATAACCGCAATCACCAAAAACACCGATCCTGTAATCTCCTTTTTCTCCTGCAGGAGGTAAAGTGGAAAAATAGTTTGACGGACCGTATTGCAGGGTATCCTTTAAAGAACCGATCGAATAATAATAACGGGTGCCGGGCTTCAATCCACCGATCTTTATTTCGTGTTCTGTTTTATATACCAGTTCATCCTCAAACTGGTCGAGCTTGCCCAACTCAACTCCATATCTTACCCGGCTGCGGATGGCGGCATCTGTTCTCCAGCGAACGACCATGCTGGTATCCGTGGCAACCTGCAGATATGGGCCACGGATCAGCTTCGGTTTGTTGGTAAACTTTTCCTGCCCCTTCTCCAATGGTGGACTTGAATTTTGTCCGATGCCCTTGAACGAAATAAATAGCAGGGATGCAATCAATACGTTATTAATTGTTTTCATTGGGTACGGTTATTTGATCTGTATTTCAAAACTATCCTTTAAACAGCTATTCGGATCAGCAACAGTATAAGTCATATTCCTCTTTGGCTTTATTGTAATTGACCTTTCTTTACTGTCAGAATCGGTCCATTTATACTGGCCAACGAATGAAGCAGTGAGTTTAACAGCTTCACCTTTTTTGACTTTAATAACCTGCTTCCGGTTCACACCCTTCATCAGGGTGAAATGATCCCTGATCTTTCCGTCCTCACAGATCCACTTAAAATCCAAGCGGTTCTCTTCGATCTCCAGTAAAGATGCACCTACATGGTCAACGCTGGCATAGGGCAATGCATCGTGAGGGAATGTTGGTTGTGTATGATCGGTCCTGCTGGAAGAGCCGCTGACAACGTAGATGGTACCTTTGCCATCTTCTTCCTTTATATAGGGGCATGAATTTTCCGAACCATCAAAATAGCCGGAGGAAGTGCTTAACAGATGCACGGCAGGATTAAAACTGGCTTCCATTCCATAATGGCCATTCATCAGTTTTGAACGTTCGTAGGAATGACTGTGTCCGCATAAAACAAGGTCTACACCATACCGCTCAAGGATCGGGATAAAATTTTCCCGGATCTTTACCATCTGGCTCTCCCGATCAGAATTATGCGAACCCATGGAATAAGGCGGATGGTGCCAGTACACAATGATCCACTGTTTATTTTTATTTGCCTCAAGGTCCTGCTTCACCCATAACACCTGTGTGCTGGTAGTATCAAACAAGCGTTTCCCGTTTTCCTGTGAGCCTTGTGAATCCATCGAAATGAAATGTGCATTGCCGATATCAAATGAATAATAAGCCGAAGTATGAGATGGTAATCCTCCTGATTCACCTTTGGTTGGCATGGAAAAATTGCGGTAATATGCTATTTCCCCGGAGCGTTGGGCCACTTCTGCTGCATAAGGTTCATCCTGGTAGTCGTGATTACCGGGAGCAGGGAAAAGAGGTGATTTTTTCAGGAGGTCATCTTTATATACATTGAAAAAATGTCCCTGGTATTCGTAGTCCTTTCCAAATGAATAGGCATTATCTCCCAATAAAATCCAGGCATTCAAATAATCCTTGCCCAGGTATTTCACAAACTGGTCCCTGGCATCGCTTTGGTGGGTAGATATGCTTCCGCAATCTCCATACACACCTATGCGGTATTTCCCTGCCTTTCCCTGCGGAGGAAGGGTGGAAAAATAGTTGTTGGCATCACCCTGCAATGTGTCTCTGAATCCTTCAATAAGGTAATAGTATCTTGTTTCAGGTTGCAATCCGCTTAATGTAACAATATGCTCCGAGGTGCGGAAATCATTTCCTGCGATCTGATCGAGTTTGCCTGGTTGTGTTCCGTATCTCACAAAACTGACATCAAGCATATCCGTTCTCCAACGGATGGTCATGCTATTATCGGTTGCTACCTGCAAATAAGGACTTCTAACCAGCGAAGGGCGGATCCCATACCGGTTTGCCGACCGTGAAGCTGTGGTGGTCTGGCTTTTTGACTCGCTCACAAGAACAGCAAAGAGCATACTGATCAGAAAACACTTTTTCATTGTAATACTTATTTTAATGGGATTAGAAAAACACCGGAATACATATAGTCTTCCGGGGTGCTCCATAAAGGCTTCCAGTAAAAAACAGAGGTTTCCCTTTTGGGAAGCTTATCCTCATCCCTGTAAGCCAGGTTTATACGAAAACTATTGTCCGCTTTTTTTAGTAATGATAAAGGTAGAGTGCATTGCACCTGGAAAACATTTCTTGCTATTGATGATACTGCTTTGATCGCCCCGTTGTATTTATCTGTCTTATTAGCCAGCATCTCAGCTTTTACGGGGATCACCAGGCTATGTTGCGTTGCATTTTTATCTTCATAATAAAACAGGATCGCATCTCCGTTGTCTGTGTTACCGGGAATCCATTGATTGTCCTTCACCTCTATGTTTACATAACAATTCGCTCCATCGCTTGAAACCTGGAAGCGGGTCTCACTGTCTTCCTTTCCCGTCCAATACCATGGTCCCTTGATTAATTCCGGTTGATCGAGGTCAATCACATCTTTACCTTCCTTCATTCTTCTTGAAGCATCTGAAGAAGAGCGGACTTTTGCAGCAGGGCGCTTCCAGCTCAACAGCATCTCCTTTTGAAATGGAATGCTGTAATTATAGCCGTTCAGCAGGTAAGCCCCTGTAAGTTCAACCGGTAATTGATACACCGAATCCAATCTGATACCATTGCTTTTACTATTTCTCAAAACAACAGTGATCGTATCATTGGTTCCGGGGTTTACTACACGATCAATTCCACTGGGCGTCCATTCAATACCGTTTTTAGATGCCAGGCTACCGGTTACTTTTAAAGGAATATTCAGCTCATTGTGTAAAACCAGTTTACCTGGGAGTTGTGACATATACACAGAATCTGCAACCACCGGCAATGGCTTGAGCCAGGTGCCATTGATCAGGCATTGTGTAACAGTATTGCTTGTGTCATCAACAATATCTTCTTTAATGATCCCATCAAGTTTGAGATTGACGATCACAGGATCCTTTTTGGTCAGAGAAACAAGCGTGATATGATCATACTCGCCATATTTTTCTCCACGCAGATCGCTGCCGCCTCCGGTAGAACCCAATACAAAATGCTTTTTCCCGTTTTTAATGGAAGAAAGATAGGTGTGATGGTGGCCTGAGAATAAAGTGTATTGACGTCCTTCCAATAATGATTCTATCTGTTCATATCCTTCCTGCTTTTGTCCTTTCCCCTGCCATACAGGCCGGTGCATAAAAAGGAAAGTCCATCTCACATTCTTGTTTTCCTCAATTGCTTTTTTGAAATAAGCAACCTGGTCCTTTTTGATACCTCCGGATCCGCCATCTTCAGTATTTATACACAGAAACAATACATTCTTGAACACAAAATGATAATAAGGTTGACCCATGCGTCTTCTCCATTCTTTTTCCATAACCTCATTGCTGATATCATGATTTCCCGGAACATAAAAAAAAGGCATTTGCAGTGGCGCAATATCCCGGTCAAATTCGTTCCATTGACGGTTTATTTCAACACTGTCATACGATTTTCCGTCAATAAGATCCCCAACAGAAATAACAAACTGTGGTTGCAGCAGATTTAGTTTAGCAACAGCATCTTCAAAAATCCCGGGCCGCCTTCCTCCCCACAGATCTGTTATGATCGCAAAGTGAAGATCCGATGTGTCATCATTCCAGGTCACATTGGTAACAGGCAGGCGCTGCTGGCTCAATCCTTTTTGAAAAAGGAAGGTGTTGAAGAATATTAAGAGGAATGTATAAAATAATCTGAACCTGGTCACTTGATAAGTCTTTAGAGTTGATTACTGAAAAAGGAATAGTCCATGCGGTAAGAACCGCATGGACTACCCCTCCGATGATCTTGTTATGGTTTATCCCACCACACACGGGTGCTTGTCAGATCCTGGCCCTGCCGGGAAACAGCTTCGTTGATATTGCCGGGATTTGAAGCATACTCATCACGAGGATAGTAAAGCCTCCTGGGAAGCTCAGCACCCAGGTTGCTGCTCAGCGTACGGTCAAGCGAACTGTAAGTGTCGGGATAACCGCTTCTGCGCATATTGGCCCATGCTTCATAATAGTTAGGGAAGGTTTCAATCCAGTATTGCGTATTGATCTGCTTCAGGGCATTTGCCGGATCATAAGGATTGGCAGCAAGATACGCATCCTGCTGAGCAGTAGTGATAACACCACCGGGGTTCCACCCATCATTTCCAAAAATAGCCAATTGGGTCATTGCAGCTTTTACGCCATTTTCATAATATGCTTTAGCATCTCCGGTTACAATATTCCTTACAGCCAGTTCTGCCAATTGGAACTGAACCTGTGCATAACTTAAATGGATAAAGGGAGCAGCATATCTTCCAAAGGTTCTGATATTAGCTACAGAGGCGCTGTCTCTGGGTACAGTTTGCGCAAACTGGTCCCTGCCTCTTTGTACAGCTGGATCATGGTTTCCTTCCTGGTAGGAAGACAGGGGAAGTTTCACCCTCATGCAATACACAGAAGTGCGTGGATCATTGCGAAGTTTTAATGAATCTACAAACGGTTGTGCAAATCTGTATGTAGTGATATAACTGGAACTGATCCAGGTGTGCGCAGTGCCGTTGGAGGTAGTACCTGTTCCGGATATCTGGGTAGTATAGTTCACAACGAAATTATCGCTGTTGCTTGCCAGAAGCCCGCCGGCTATAGCCTGCTCTGCATATTTTTTTGCATTGGCAGGATCTACTTTTACGATGCGCAATGCAAGCCGCAGCATGAGGCTGTTCGCAAATTTTTTCCATTTTGCAATATCGCCATTATATACAATGTCAGCTGAGCCCGGATTAGCTTTGCTGGGGTTGAAAGCAGCAATGGCTTCTGTCAATTCCTTAAACATATCTTCATAGATCTTCTGTTGGGGATCATATTTAGGAGTTGTTATACCATCAGAATAGCCTTTGATCGCTTCGAAATAAGGGATATCTCCATAGCTGTCTGTCAGCGAATGAAACAGGTAAACTCTTAAAATACGGCCGATGCTGAGATAATTGACCCTGGAAGGATCATCCTGGCAGCGCTCAACCAGGTCAACAATATTCTTGAGAGGGTTTCTGTAAATCCAAACCCAATGTTCCGACATTTCAGTCGACTTATAAGCCGTAATGGAAGGGAATGACACATTGGTATTTACCTGGCTTGCATAAGCCGCCGCATAATAAGTCTGAGTGTAATAGTTCTTGTCAACCATGGTGAGCTGAACGTAAGGAAGCAAAAAATCAAGTGTAGGCGTTGATACAAAGTCGACACTTGTATTCAGATCCTTAAAGCCTTTGTCGCAGGAGGAGAAAATTCCCGACACTGCTACAAGCACGATCAGCATGTATTTTTGAAATCTTTTTTTCATGATCTTCTATTTAAAATAAGGTGATAGAATCGGGCGATCTATTTAATGGTGAATTTTATTGTAAGACCATAGTTCCGGGTAGCAGGATAGCCCATTCTCTCAATACCCTGTTGGTTATTGGCAGCGATATTGCTTTCCGGATCAACATTCTCCAGGTTTTTGTCCTTATAAATGGTCCAGAGGTTTCTTGCCACAAGTGATACAGAAGCATTGGCGAAACCGATCTTGTCCAGTATGCGGTTAGTGAATCTGTAACGCAGGGCAACCTCACGCAGTTTTACGAAGCTCGCATCATAGATGAACTGTTCAGAAATATTCCCGATCTGGTTGTAATAAGAACTCAGGTTATCAGGCATTACCATCACTGCATTCTTTTCGCCCGCCTGGTTCAGCCCTTCAGCGATAAATCCTTCTTCCCTTCCAAACAGAGTGGCCATATGTTTTCCGTTCTTATATGCAGTAGCATTGGTCTCTGAGTAAATATCGGCGCCGAATTTAGCATCAACAAACAGGTACAATGAAAGATTTTTGTAATTGAAAGTGTTGCTGAAGCCAAACATTTTGTCGTAGGTGCTATTGCCTAAATACTTTGCTGTAGAGTTTACCAGCGGGAAACCCCTGCTATCATATATCTTTTGGCCACTTGCAGAATCAATGGTATAGCTGAATCCATAGATACCACCATATCTTTCTCCCTCAGTCAGACGTACAAAAGCATTTCCACTTTTTGATGTCGCCAGTACAATGGGAACACCCATTACTCCATCGCCCAGGGCTACAACTTTGTTGCTGTTCTTGGTGAACGTAGCAGTTATATCCCAACTGAAATTCTTTGTTTTCACCGGAGTACCTCTTACAAGTAATTCCACACCACTATTCTCCATTTTACCAACATTAAGTACAGCCGTACTGTAACCGGTAGCGCTTGACACGCCTGTTCTAACAATATCGTCTTTTATCTGGCGGCTGTAATAGCTCGCCTCAAAACCAACCCTGTTTTGAAGAAAATCCATTTCCAATCCCAGTTCGTAGTCGGTAGACAGAAGCGGTTTCAATTTCTTATTAGGAATATTGCTTGTACCGATCAATTGAAGAGGAAGTGTGTTATTGTACGTAAACGCATCGAGTGAATAGCTAAGATCAAGCTGATATGGATCAGTGTCGCCGCTCACTTGTGCTGTAGAAGCTCTGAATTTAGCAAAGGAAATGGCTGCAGGTAATCTGAATGCATCTGAGAATACAAAAGATAAAGATGCAGCAGGATAGAATAAGTTGTTATTATCAAGAGGCAGAGTGGAGAACCAGTCGTTTCGTCCTGTCAGGGTCAGATACAGGTATTTGTTATAGGACAACTCCAGGCTACCAAAAACTGAATTGGTCCTTCTCCTGCTTTCGCTGGTCGACGGCAGCTTGGTTTTTAGGTTATTGAATGTATAAACATCAGGAACAATAAATGTATTTCCTGATTCGATCAGTTGGGAAGATGCGCGGGAACTGATATTTCCACCCACGAATCCATTAACGCCAAACTTACCTTTAAGGCCGGGATTTATACCAACCAGCACCTCATATTCGTTTGCTGAACTCTCAACAGCACGCTGATTGAATATACCTCCGATATTACTGGGCGAATTGTAAGGAAAGCTTGAAGAAGCATTTCCATCCGGGATATATTGCAATCTCTTGGATAAATAATAGTCACGGGTAATCCGTCCCCTTACATACAGCCAATTGGTGATTTCATATTTAAGCGTTGCTGAAGCCATAAGCCTGTTCTTCGAATCCGCCTCCTTTTCTTTATTGATGATATAGTAAGGATTGGATACGCCTTGCGTGTAAAGGAATTCACGGCCCAGTGAATCATAACCGGGTTTCAGGCTTTCAAGGCTTATTGTATTAGGGAGATATAATAGCGAATACAGGGAGTTGTCGTGATTTCCCCCGATATAGGGCCTGTTGTTGGCCTTATCGAAAGTATAGTTGATCACAAGATCCACATCCATTTTACCGAATTTGGAATGTGTTTTTGTGTTAATGCTGGTACGGGCATACTTTGAGTTGGGAACAATATCCGTATTTCTTAAATCAGATACTGATATCCTGTAATCATGGTTAGCATTGCTACCATACAATGATATAGTGTTGGTAATGGTGCTACCTGTCCTGAAAAAGTTTTTATAAATATCCTTTACAGGGCTGAAGGGTCTTACTACACCATCAAACTGGGGAGCAAGCGTACCATCCATAATATGTCCCCAGCTATCAGAACCTCTGGCATTATCAGCACTTGTCGGCAGTTCGCGACCGTTCAACTGGTTAATTGAGCTTTGACCATATACATTTTGGAAATTAGACAGGTCATAAAGTTTGTCGAATAACAGAGAGCTGCTGAAATCCACACTTGTTTTTCCTCCGGCAGATCTGCCGCTTTTAGTTGTGACAAGGATAACTCCATTAGACGCTCGTGATCCATACAGGGCAGCGGCGGCATTACCTTTCAATACGCTGATGCTTTCGATATCATCAGGGTTAACGCCGGTAAGGCCATCACCATAGTCATATCCTCCTTCTGGTGTGTTATTGGCCAACCCTCCCAGGGAGCTTGAATTGATAGGAACCCCGTCAATGACCCACAAGGGATTGTTGTCCCCTGTTAAAGACGTAGCACCACGGATAACAACTCTTTTTGAACCGGCAACTCCATTGGCAATATTGCCTACATCAACACCGGCAACTTTACCTGACAGTGCGTTAACAAGGTTGGGAGTTTGTACTGTGTTGACCCTGCTGCCATCAAGCTGAGCGATGGAGTAGCCCAGGCTCCTGGGGTTCTTTTTAATGTTCAAGGCAGTTACAACAACGCCTTCCATTTCTTTACCTGCAACAACCATTTGAACATTCAGCTGGCTGTTGTGGGCAACAAGCTCCTGTGGGGCCATGCCGACGAATGTAAAAACAAGCGTCGGGCGTTGGTTGCCTGCAGTAATGGAGTAAGCACCTTTTGCATCGGTGCTTGTACTGGTTGAGGTACCCTTTACATTTACGTTAACTCCGGAAAGTGGAGCGCCTGCCGCATCGGTAACAACACCGGAAATTGTTATTGGGCGGGACTGCGCGCTGCTGGAAAATGTCCATAAAGTAGTGAACAGAATCACGAGCATTTTCAATGAAGTAGTCGCTAATCTCATTAGTAGATCAATTTTGTTGAATAAATGTAGAGTTACCCCTAGCGTCAAATATCTGCTTATTCGTCGATTTTGTATACTTTTTTAACTCTGATGTACCCAAATTGAGATCAATAATCAAAAAATTTCAAACTAAAATTGCTGAATTATTAATTGAATGTTACGATAGTATTAAGAGGGCTGATATTGGAGCACTTGCTTCCCCCCTCATTCAATCCTTTTTTCCCGGCATTTAATTCTTTTCTTTCCAGTCCTTCCCATTTTATGGTCAATCTTGTACAAAATCCGGAGATGTTATATAAAAGATCGGCACTTATCATTCTTTTTGGTATCAGCATAGCTCTACAACTTAATGCTCAAAGCCAACAGGTAATTATCCAGTTCAGGTTTGAAAACGGGCAACCAGCAGAAAAAGCCAGTGTACTGCTGAAACCATTAACACCAGGTGGCGTTGCAAACGCCTTCCTCACCAACGGGCAGGGTATTATAATACTGGCTACAGACAATATCCTGTATAGCTTGTCCGCCGCATTCACCGGAATGGAGCCTGTTAATGATACTCTTCTTGCAGATGGAAAAAAAGATACGATCCGCTATACCTTCCGGCAACATTTCACTGAACTGACAGCCGTGCAGATTAGCAGCCGTAAAAAAATACTGGAAGTGAAGGATGACAGGTTCATTTATAATGTAGGCGCCGACAGTTCGGCCCGTTCCAAGTCCATATCACAGGTGCTGAGCAACCTGCCTTTTGTAACAGTCGACGGCTCAGGAAATGTACAGGTAGCAGGACAAACCACTTATAAAGTATTGCTCAACGGTAAAGAAACGGCCTTGTTCGTAACCAGTGTGGCCCAGGCGCTTCGCAGCTTTCCTGCTGAAATCGTTTCCCGCATTGAGCTCATTACAGCACCTGGCGCCCGTTATGATGCAGAGGGAATAACAGCCATCATTAATATTATTACCAAAAAATTCGCCGGTTATAAAGGTTTCAATTATTCCTATCTCAGTGATCGCTCTCATTATAGCGATGGGCTTACCCTCACCGGGCGCACAGGAAAGTTGGGGATCACCGTTAATGGGAATATTGATGGGACTTTTAAGTCGTTGAAGGGATATACGACCACCCTCACAAAGCCTTTGCAAACATCAGCCTACGAAGAAAGGACAGTGAGTGGAGAAAATACCAATAAAAGAACATCACTCACTGGTACGATGGAACTGAGCTACGAGATAGACAGTCTCCATTCCCTGATCGGTTATGCAACCGCAGGTAAGAATACGACTGACGACGGGTTGCAACAGGATGTGAATACACGGCTATCTGCCAGCGACAATGAACAGGGATTTATTGTAATGAACAGTACAGATAAGTCGCCCAGCCTGACAGCAGGACTGGATTATACACAAAAATCAAAAAAGAACCCGGCAAAGGAATTATCGTTCCGTTTCAACTGGAATGGCACCCGTAATACCATCAATAATACCACAGCTCAGGAATATGATGCATTCAATAAATGGATGATCAATCATTCAGTGGCAAGAAATGATGAATATACTTTTCAGCTGGACGCCATACCTGTAGCACTTCAAAAATTTACATTGGAAGCAGGTGCCAAAGCCATTCTCCGCCGCGCATCGACCGATTATACAAGCCTGTTCACTTTTGATAAGAACAATGAATATGCAAAAGATGCAAACAACAGCAACAGTTTTAACTACCGGCAGCAGGTGTATGCAGCTTATGCTTCTATGTCTGCCAAAATAAAAAACAATAACCTGAGGGCAGGTGTTCGGCTGGAGCAAACGGGTATTAAAGGAGTTTTCAGCAACCTGCCTGACCCGGTAAATGATGATTACCTGTCTGTGATCCCTAACCTGTACTGGAGCCTGAAAATAAACCAAACCTCAACTGCTTCCTTATCATATAATCTTAACCTGCTCCGCCCTTATATCACCAATCTCAATCCTTATGTAAACAATACGGATTCTTTCAATATCAGTTATGGTAATCCGGAACTGGGGCCACAGCAGATCCATAAAGTTGTTGCGCAATTCCGTTATAATACGGAGAAAATGTTTGTTTCAACAACGCTGACAGGTAGTTGGAGCAACGACAGGATCCTTTCTTATCGCTTGTTTGAAGCATCAACCGGTATTACCACCACCACGTTTGGTAATGTAGGTAAGGAGCAAATGATCTCTTTCGGAGCCAGTATCCGGAATCAATTCAGCAAGACATTTTCGCTGGGTCTCTGGGGCGATATCCGTTATGTGGACGTACGCAACCGCTTCCAAAAAAGCCAGCACAATCACGGCTATTCAGGAGTTGGTGGCGCCTATTTCAACTGGGAGTTCAGCAAAGGCATCTATTTGAGTGGCAGTGGAGGCGCTAATATAAGCGATGTAAACCTGCTGGGCCGCAGAAGTCCTTATTATTTTTACCAGATCAATTCCGGCTTTGACATTATAAAAAACAAACTTTATGTTACCATCAACTGGAATAATGTACATGCAAGCTATTTCACTCAGCGTACCACGTTTGCTGACGATGCGGTAAGCAGTGTGACCACTACAAAGAGAGTGTACAGAGTAATCTTTTTAGGAATTCAATATACCTTTGGCAAGCTCCGTCAGGAAGTAGCAAGGAAAAAAGGCGTGGTAAATGACGATATCCTGCGGTAGGAAAACAATGTATGGGCGGAAGCATCACCTCCTTTTATTATATAAGCCAGTAATCCGATAATGAAACGTATTCGCTATATAAATCCCTGGTATTTTGGGCTGGCCTTTACACTGGCTTATTCCAGTTTTGTCTTCTTCCTGTTTGCAACTATACATCCGGAAGGAACCCCTACCAGTTGGGCAAGCTTTTTCTTCTTTATTGGTGCAGGGTTGGGAACGCTGGCCACCATCTATCTCTGCTACCGTTGCATCCGCAAAAGGGAGCCGCATACGCCAATCGTCTTTTTTTATGGCTTATTGTTTCTGACCAGCTTCCTGTTGTTCCCATTCTTTTATGGGCTGTATTGGGGCATACTTGTCAACCGGATCATATATGGAGGATGTGCAACAGTTACATCTGTATTGCGTGAAGCAAGGGTCATGATCGGCGTATTACAGGTGCCGATCTGCTTTGCAATATTTTTAGGCATGTATAACGAAAAAGTGTTCCGGCTTAACCAGGATATAATTGAAAAAGAAAACATGCTGTCTGAAACCCGGCTGGTACAATTGCAGCAGCAGGTAGATCCACATTTTTTATTCAACAATCTTAATATTCTTGCCGCACTGATCCGGCAATCGCCAGGCCAGGCAGAAATATTTTCACAACGGCTATCGGAACTTTATCGTTATTATCTCCGGTCAGGCAGGCGACAATTGGTAACACTTTTCGATGAATTGCAGTACATGCAAGATTATCTTTACCTGCTCAAATGCCGGTTTGGAAACGCGTTTATTCTTGATATGCAGAGAATAGAATCTTTTTCGGAAAAGGAGCTGTTTATAGTAACTGGCACGCTGCAATTATTACTGGAAAATGTAGTGAAGCACAACACAACTTCACTGCATCAGCCACTTACCATCATGGTGCGGATAAACAGTAAAGAACTGGTAATGGAAAATGAAATCCGGGTGCGGGAAGCGGCTTCTGAAAAAGTAGGGCTGAAAAACCTGGAGCATCGCTACCAGATACTGACAGGAAAAAAAATAAGTTACGGAGCTGTAGACGGAAAATTCCGTGTGCAAATACCATTGATCAAACAATTGAAACTCTCGAATGCATGAATATTGTTATTGTAGAAGATGAACTTCCTGCTTCAATCCAAATGCGTGATTTCGTAAGTTCCTACCGTGAGCCGGTAACTATTACAGGCATGTACAGCACCTGTGCCGAAATCGTACAGCATCTCAACCGGAATGATTCGATAGACGTAGTCTTTTGCGATATCGAATTGCGGGATGGAAATGCTCTTGTTGCATTACAGCAGATCGACCTGGAAACGGTGATCGTTTTTACAACAGCATACGATCAATTTTGGAGTGAATCACTGCAACACAATGGCATCGATTACCTGCTAAAACCAGTCACTGTTGAAAAAGTGCATGCAGCACTGGATAAAATTGTGACGCTGAAACACATTTTCACCAAAAACAATCTCCTGCTGAAACAGTTGTCAGGCATGTTGCAGCAAAAGCCGGACATGAGTTACCGGAAACGTCTTCCAGTACGCGTAGCCAGTGAGCTTTTTGTGATCGATGTGGCCGACATAATGTTTTTGCGCATCACCAACGGTGTCATCTTTGCCATACTTAGCGAAAAGAAAAAATATCCCCTGACAGAAGAAACACTTTCTGCACTGGAAGAGCAACTCGACCCACAGCAGTTTTTCCGGGTCAACCGCTCCGATATTGTCAATATCCGTTTTATCAAATCGATCCGGATAGACGATGGAAATGATTATACTGTCTTACTTAAAAACAGCGAAGAAAAACTGGTAGTGAGTCAGTCAAGGATAGTCCAGTTCAAAACATGGTTTGTCTGATATCAACCATGCACCTGGCAGGCTTCCAGTACATTTCCATCAGGATCATAGAATAAAAAATAGGTTACCACGCCATCGTTTATCAGATCGCTGGCTTTTACACCTTCTTCCAATAATATTTCCCTTGTAGCAGCGGCATCCGCTACGCCGAATATGGGATAGGCAGCAGTATCGCTGTTATTGTTGATGCTTTTATCCGTTTGCCATATTGTTAAACTGGTAGGGCCACCGGTATCTAAAACAACCAGCCTGATGTTGGCATCTTCCCATATAGCGGTGAACCCGAGTTTCTCTTTATACCATTTTGCCGAAGTGACCAGGTCCGAAACTCTTACAATTATCGTATCAATTCCCGTGAATAGTTTTCCCTTATTATTCATCATGCGGTTGGTTTAGACGAAAACAAACCTAAATATAAGTGATATAAAGCATTGAATGTACGAGGATACTTATATCAGATTTCCATAACAACTGCCTGATCTGTAATGCCCAGATCGGAGAGTTGTTTCAAAACCATGTCCATCATCGGAGGCGGGCCACATACATAGAACTTCCTGTTATCCTGCTGAACGTATTTGCTTAAAATATCTTTGGTAATATATCCGGATAAATACCCCTCTCTGGTTTCACCGGAAAGGATGCTTACCATGTTTTTCCCCAACATTCTTTTCAATTCATCCTCGATGATAATATCACCCTTCATCTTATTGGCAAAAAGAAGCTGATTGCCATTGAGTTTATTTTCTTTTTCAAGATGCCTGAAAATAGCGATAAAAGGTGTGATGCCTGCGCCGCCTGCTATAAAAACACCTTCGCCTTTATAGGAAATAGCCCCCCAGGGATCCCTGATGATCAGTTCCTCTCCGGGTTTCAGCTTCAGCAACTCATTAGTTACACCTTTCCGGTCGGGATAGGTTTTAATAGTAAATTCAAGATGGTCATCCGCCGGCAGACAGGTAAAGGTAAAAGGTCTTTTTTCAGTGTCCCAACCGGGCTTATTGATGGAAATTTCAGTGGCTTGTCCCGGAGTAAAGGTATAGCCTGCAGGCTTTGCCAGGGTAATTCTCAACACATCATGTGTGATCAGCCCAATAGCCAGTATGCTTACATTATATGGTTCCATGCAATTATTTTATTAGAGTGATTAAAAAATCTTATCGTATAAAGGAAAGAAATTCATTTTTAATTTCCTCTTTTTTGAAACGCCCACCATACCATGCAGTAACAGTGCCGCTTTCCCTGTCTTTAACACCCCTTGAAGAAACACACAGATGGGAGGCATCCAGTAACACGGCAATATCCCTTGTGTTGAGCACTGCAGACAGTTCATGCGCGATCTGTACTGTCAGCCTTTCCTGTACCTGAGGACGACTGGCCAAATAATGAACAATGCGGTTGATCTTTGATAATCCGATCACTTTTCCGGAAGAGATATAAGCGATATGTGCCTTACCTATAATAGGAACAAAATGATGCTCGCAATAAGAATGAAAGCAAATATCCTTTTCAACCAGCATTTGATCGTAGGTATATTTATTATCAAACAAGGTGATATCGGGTTTATTGCGGGGATCAAGACCACTGAAGAGCTCCTTTACATACATACAGGCGAACCGGTGTGGAGTATTTTTCAGGCTGTCATCAGCCAGGTCCAATCCAAGCGTCAGCATAATTTCTTTAAAATGCGTTTCAATGATCCTGATCTTATCATTGTCACTGAGCTCAAACGCATCCGGCCTCAAAGGAGTATCATAATAAGCTGGAATGTATTGGTCTTCAGGTGACAGGTCCGGTTCACTGATCGAATGAAGGTTTTCAGAAGTTAATTTAGCATGTCCGTTTTTATACATATATATTACGCTTAGGTTTATGTTTAACAGGCCTAAAGCAGTAAGCGGGCCGCCTGCCCTTTACCTGCCCCTATTTGAGATAAACCATTTCTAAAAGTTACAAAAAATAAGCAGGTAGTTTTGTAACTTCTGATTTAAAAAATACTCTAACCCGGTATTAACAGCAAAATGAACAAACAGGAAATATCTCCGGAAGGGCTCATTTCCGACCAGGAGGTGATTGGCCGGATCCTGAAAGGGGAAAAAGAACTATATGCCATTGTGGTGCGCAGATACAATCAGCGCCTGTACAGGATTGGCATGTCTATTCTTAATGATGATGCCGAAGTGGAGGACGCCATGCAGGTGGCCTATATCAACGCTTATGAAAACCTGGGAAAATTTGCCTTCAAATCAAGCTTCCCGACCTGGCTTACAAGAATACTGATCAATGAATGCCTGTTGCGACTGAAAAAAAGAGGGAAAGCTGTTCTTCTGAATGACGACAATATGGAAAACATGATGCATCAGCGATCCGGGGAACCTCAAACGCCTATTGCGAAGGTCCTCAATACAGAGCTAAGCGCCATCCTGGAGGAAGCCGTACGCAAACTGCCTGAGAAATACCGGGCGGTGTTCGTAATGCGTGAAATTGAAAATATGAATGTGGCAGAAACGCAGGCCCTACTCGATATCAGCGAAGTTAATGTAAAAGTTCGCCTGAACCGGGCTAAGGCCATGCTCCGCGAAGAACTTGCCGGGTATTATAAAAAAGAAGATGTACTTCATTTCCATTTGGTCCGCTGTGATAAAATGATTGATGCTGTGATGAGGGAAATCTATGCTTTGGATTAGTCAGCCAGATCCCTCATATTACCTAATTGAAATGAATTCGTATCTCTCTTGCACCATACTTGCTTTTACCGGAAGCTTCGCTCATTCTTAGTTTCAGAAAGAGCAGGTTATTTTCCAGTTTTACAATTTCAGCACCATCTATCTTATCAATATCTTGACGGGTGAATATCTTCAAATCGTATGATTTTTCCGGTGTTCCGGAAGTTTGTATCGTATAAATATTGCCTTCAACCCTTTCAGCAGTCACCTGCAAATTGGAAGAGGAGTCTCCTGGCTTAAAATCTGTAAACACAGGCAGGACACCAATGCCTCCCTGAGTTTTTATTTCTACCAGATTCTGGCCTTTCTGCACAGGAAAAGAAAACGACAAAGAAATCCCTTCCGGTTTTACAATCTTTGAGTATTGAACTTTTTTTCCGTTCACCAATACATCAGTGATCGTGGTGTTCAATGGAAGCACGGGGTTAAAATCAAGCATAAAGTTTTTACCGGAGTTGAATGTATAGGTAGTGATATCTCCATTCCGCTTCATATCCATGTTCAACAAAGCATCTTTCATGCGAATGTTGGAAACATTACAAAATTCCCAATCCCAGGGAAAGTAAGGAGTCAGCTTCAACCTGTTCTTCATGGCGTCCGGCTTTAGTCCAAGCATGCCTTCAATGGCAGGTTGCACCACCATCCCCTCGCTCCATGCCTGATTGCTGCAAACACCGTTGGGTCTGAATACCGCACCATTGATTGCTTCCTGGATACTACCCAATGCCCAGAAACGATATTGTACCAGGCTATTGAAAATATGCTGATAACCGGACCGGTAATGCCCGGTAGTGTATTCTGCCAGCGATGCAATTCCTCCATCCAGTGAGCGGACTGTTCCGTCCTGGTAATTACCCGGGTCATAAAAGGAACAACTGTCTTCCACCATCCGTATGCCCCAGGAAGCCGAGAACTGGCTGTTATTGAAACGGGCACTTACCTTTTCAGCTTTTTTTTCATCCGTCACTGCTCCCATGTACACAGGGGCGCCAGCCAACACTGTTACATAAGGCATATATGACCCATCGATCATTTTTCCATTGTAAAAGAAGTTCTCCTTAGGATTCCAGAAGTCACGGTCGATGATCGCTTTTATTTTTTTGGCATCTGCGGCATACTTCTCTTTTCCAGGCAAATCCAGATACCCGGCCATATAGGCACCGGCATCAAGTGCAGCGGCCCACATTCCTGTAAGATAGATCTCCGAATGAGCACCAAGCATTATCCCGCCTTCAATCCAGCCATGCCCGACATTGGTATTCTCAATCAGGCCATCGTTGTCTGTATCGGTACTGTAGCAAAAGTCGAGCGCCTTTTTGAAAGCAGGCCAGCGTTTCCGTATGTATTCCAGGTCTCCGCTGTATTTAAGATAATGAGCAGCCAGCATAACGAACATCGGGGTTGCATCCGATGCATCATAATGCACGGCCCCACTGGAAGTCAGTTCATGATAGATCTTTCCATTTACATCCTGGAAACGGATAAAAGTTTCAAGCACATCTTTTGTTACGGGGAAATCACCAAACGCATTTACCGCCATTGATGTAAACACCGCATCACGTCCAAAATACCAGGCATACCCCGGCCTGCCGCTTATTTTCTGATTGCCGCCCCACCCGCTTCTCGTTGTTCCATATCCCGCCATCAGGCTGTTGCCGATACCCGGAGTTGTTTGCTGGTATTGGTTTATACGGGCGAGTGCCCAGTTATAACCTGTATTGAATAAAGAGTCGGGAGTATGGATATTCAGATACCCCTTTAATAATCCTCTGTAATAATCGCTTGTTTTTTCATGAAGATTATTCATTACAGCAATATTATTTGAATATAACTGTACGGCCTCATCCAGATTGGAACTACTGCCCATGATATAAATATTAAATGCCTTTTCTCCTTTCAGGGAAAAGTTTGCACGGACGTTCACCTGACCGGCTTTCTCCTCTGCCTTGACCTGCTGGAACAGGGGAGATGAACTGTAAGCCACCACTGTATTCAATGCTCCTTTTTGGCCACTTATCAGGTGTGCATTAATATTTGAATTATAACCATATTCTATAGTGCCGGTAGACTCTGAAGAATAAGGCCACATGTAGCGAAGGTTGGAGCCATAGGTAACTACCAGCTCATCGCAATCATCGCCTTCTATTTCAAGATGTGCAGCCCCATTGGCCTCATTTACGGCAACAGTATAAACTTCCCTGATGATCGTATTCCTGAATTTATACTCACGACGGAAATACTCTGGCGTCACTTCAACAGAGGCGGGAATATCTTTAAGCCAGTAAACAGTCTCGCTGTCATTCTTTTTAACTCCTAACTGCAGATCGCGCAACGCCATAAATGGATGCATCCAGATTTCTTCCACTCCTCCTTTCATTGTTCCCATCCACAGGATGTGTTTTCCAACCAGGTTATAAAAATCATGGCCAGCATTTTCTTTCGTAAGATTAAGACTGGGCGGTTTCAAATTCCACCTGGTTGCAGTTGCCGGCTTCAGTTTTGGTAAATCAAATTTTGCCTGCTTGAATTGTCTCGGCTCATAATTCCAATAATGTTTTTCATCCCTGGTCAGCAATCCGGCCGAATACAAAAAGACATTCTCTGTAAACCTGCGCAGATGCTCTTCATTATAATTGTCAGAATTGTAATAGAGGTAAGCGCCCGCAGCGATGATGGTTCCTTTTCCGATATTGTACTCCAGCAGGATCTTGTTCTTTTCAGAATAGGTAATATAAGTCCAGTCGATACCCAACACTTTGCCTGTAGCTGGAACAGCGTCCTCGAAGAAACCAGTCTTTCTCACTTCATGATCAGATTTTCGTTTAGTAGTGTAAGTTCCGCCATTCATCCCTTCGAAAACCGGGTGTGATTTGAATGCGTGGAAGCCGGCAGGTCTGCCGAAACCATCATCTGTCAGAAGATTCCTTCTTACACCGAACTTAGCGGTCTCGATGCCCCAACGGTTCAGCAGGGCGACGGATTCCATTGACAAAAAGAGATTGCCGCCGGCTTCAACGAATTTTTTTATTGGGCCACCGGCTTTCAATTCCTGTTGATCAAAATCCGTAGTATCAGTACGGTGATACCAGATATGTGTGAATCGTTTTAATCCTGTTGTAGCGATCCCTTTCCGCAGGTCCAATATTTCATAGTCCAAATTTGTGCTTTTTTTGAGCAGATTCAGCATAGCTGCGAATTCCTTTTTATCTACATGGTTATTCACCACACCGATATGAATCTTCTTTTTAACTACTCCTGTTTGTTGCGCTATTGATTTCATCGACAGCAGAACGAGAACAATAAGGAGTGCCTTTCTATTGATCATCTATTTAATATTGTGGGTAAAGTGGCCTGGCTTCAGCGATAGTGATATCGCGTGAGCGGGTGTTGAATGATTACCCGATAAAAATATCAGGTTTGTTTTAAGTTTATGGTAAATCGGGAAGAAAACTGTTGGTGTAATACCGGTAACGTTGCCGATGAAAATCAAATTGTGAGATCGTTCTGTCTATATACTTTAATGGGTCTCAATTGAGAAATCCAATACCAATTATAGATTTCGTTTTTATGCTATCGATTGTTAAAATTTCAAAAAGTCAGGATGCGCGAAAATAGTGCTGTTCGTTATTCATAGACCTGCTCCTGTGTGGTGCATCCTGCTACACTTACAGGGCCTTCTACTTTGATGTGAATAGTCTTTGTTTCACCAGTAGTTGTTTTCTGTGCAAGGGTCTTGGTGATGAACTTTTTGCTTTGCAGTTCTCTCAACGGGTATAGTACACTTTCTGCACCATCCAAATCCTCTATCAATACCAGTCTGTGTTGCAGTTCTCTTTGTCCAAAGTAATACAGAGCATTTTCTGACAGGGTGGTGATCTCCACTTTATCTTCTTCAGGTATCAGTTCACCAACTTTCTCTTGCAGGTAGGTTTTACCAATACCACCATTACCCAGTGAGATCACGTGTAAAGGATGTTCTCTTTTCCTGCTGGTAAATATCAAATACATTAAAAGTCTGTTGGTTTCTTCACCAATTACACCACTTTTACCTATGAGATCATTGGTTCTATTCAGTAAATCCTTTTGCTGCAAGAACTGGATGGCATCTTCTCTTTCCTCCTGTGTCAATACCCTTTCCTTCCTCGTTTCCTGTTTATCCAGTTGCTTCAATCGGTATTCTTCCAATTGACTCGTTATATCCGAAATAGACTTTGTAAGAGCAATAGTGCCTGTTTCCAGCTTCTCTGCAACCCTTCTTACAAACTTTTCTACCTGTGTGTCATTGTACAGATCAAGGTTATGCCTGACGGATAAACCTGCCAGTTCTGGGTTACTCAAATATTCTTGCTGCTTTCTGTTGATCACTGTTAATTTCATTGTTACCCGCATTCTATCAAGAGTGTCAATTCTGATACCTCCCAATAGCTCTACCAGGAGCTCATCAGTTTTGTAGGTAAAACAGTGTGGGTTTGTTGTTTCTAATGTCATGGCTATAAAATTTGGGCATAAAAAAACCACTCCGAAGAGTGGTCGTTTTGAATCTTTTGAAAATGCCTTAAACGGAGCAAAAGCTCATTATCCTTCATTCAATAATAAACTCCTCTCCAGTATCTAATCAGTCCTAAGACATGAACGGGTTAAACTGCTTAGGAATTTGACGTATTATCGGCCTAATCATGTCCCAAAATGACGAATCCCAAGAATAAGAATCGTAAATCTTTTGGCCTTCCAAATAAATCTCTACGCGAGAAGCATCTAATCGCTTTGATGTTTTAATTGGGTCTCTTTTGAGTTTCTCTAGATTAGATATAAACGATCTAACAGAATCGGATTCTACCTTGAATGTTTTACTTTCCTCGACTGTTTCCTTTTTTAGATCCTCATCATAAAATGTTCCTTTACCTTTCTCTACAACGCTATTGCCAGATTTATCCATATAAATACTATGGTATTTGCCTCCTGACCTAATACACATTTCCAGATCATAAGCTTTGCTTGAACTAGAAGTATTTTTGCAGGCGGTACTAAAGATCAAACAAAAATAAATTACAAGTCTAGCCATATACTATTTGATTTGATAAGTGTCTAAATAATTTAACCTTTTCCCTTTCCCTTGTTCTCTTCGCAAAGTATTCTCGGTTGGATATTGATACCCAGGCATACTCCTACTTTTTGAGGGGGCCCTCCCTGCATCAATAGTTAATACTTCTTCCATTGGCACTCGTTCTGTTTGCGGAACTCCTTTATTATCTGTATAACTAATTAATCCTTTCCCACCTTCCCTTGCCTCTCCATTCATCTGTGCTATTGCATGCACTAACTCATGATCCAACATATCCCCTGTGGTCAATCGTTGTTCAATTACTTTTCCATTTTTATCTTGTGTGAAAATTAAATGCCCCATACCAATATCCATTTCAGCATCTATTCCAACTCCATTTGAAGCGTTCTTTTGCAAACTTTCATTACTCGCCCCCGTAGCAGCACCCGGCATGGCTTCCTCTCCATTTTTAGCCATATTTATTGTCAATGTTTTATCATGGCCAATTAGCTTGCGTATTAATTCAGTTCCTTTAGTTTTCTTTCCACTACCTGACTTTGCTATTTCAACTTGATGAGTTTTTTCATTATAAGAAAGCTTATCATCAGTTTTACTTTGAAGTCCAGCCATCAGTTCCCTAACCTCTGCTTTCGTTAAATCTCGGTTAGCAACTGTATTCCTTCCTAAAACAATATCTGTTGGGGCCATTCCATCAGGATCAATAAATCTTATCGGATTATCAAACGCAAAATTATATAGGGAGAACCTCCTCATCTTCTCACTTAATGGATCAATGGTATGCCACCTTCCTATCTGCGGATCATAATTTCTCGCTCCAAAATCATACGTTTCTAAACCAACACCATCACTGAACTCTTTATTGTTAAACTCTTTTCCTCCGAACTTATACTTATTCTCTGGATTTCCGAACTCCAACGCCTTAGAACTTATCCCCGCCATGGTCAACCCGAATGGATAATAATCTCCAACCCATTTTTTATTCCCCTTCCATTTTTGGGGAACTGGTCAGCGAGGTTTCTCAAAGAACTGTTACAGCCTTAAAAATAATCCGTTTTATTTTCAATTGAAAGAAAAAAATGGAAAGGCTCACTGCCCTTCCTGATCTGCTTTCCATTGCTGGAACTGCAGCAATGCTTCCATAATACTATTGCCGCTGGCCAGCACCTGGTGGCCAGCGTAGAGATAGACAGCAGAACACTCAACCGTCTGCAGGATATACAAAAATTGAACGAACACGATAAAGCTACCGTGTTCGAGATGGTGGATGCTTTTTTAAGAGACAGAAAAGCTAAAAAAGCTTATGCGCCTTAATAACAAAGCCCCGTTACCAGGGCTTTGTTTATGTATCATTTAACGCTCGCACATTCTAACATATATTCACATTTAGAAAAATCTGGTACTACCTTTTCCTCAATAAAAAAATTTAACTGATCAATCTGTTTCGCATCTAAAACATAGCCATCATACAGAAGAGGATCATCCTTTTCCGGCGTTACGACTTCTTTTAATTTTTCAAAAGGGATAACATCCACATTAATTTCTTGCAAAACTTTTCTATTCCGTTTATTACGCACTCCGATCCATCTTTCAACTTTTGGTAACATAGTATTTATTTTATAATGCCAATACCGGTGCAGCGAGTCCTCCAGTAGATATAGTCGCTGCAACACCGATTAATTTCCAAACAATATAAACTGCCACAACTACTGTTCCCACCTTAACAGCAGTTTCTCCACCATTAGAAGGCGTTGGTGTTAGCGGCTGAGCCGATGGAGATAGTGGCATATTGTTCTGAGGTGACAACAATTTATCCAACGATAAAGGGTTTGAGTTATCTGGAACAGGACTAAACTTAGGTGTTGTTCTCCCAGGTACAGGTTCTTTAATTTGTTCGCCTGTATCAGGGTCATATGAACCCTGATGTTTTTTCCCTTTTTTATCGTATTTCTCTACTTCTCCATGTTGTTTGTCCCATTCTAATATTGATCCGTCGGGAAGTTTCCATCTATATCTTTTGCTTTCTTTATTAAAATCCCGCTGTCCTGCGTCAGGAAAACCAGGAAGCGTTTTAGGCGCGGGATGATAATTGCCATCTGGTTTGGTCGTATCAGCCTTATCACCTAAAACATCGCTAAATTTAATCGGATTATTAAACATCGCGGTATATGGACTCCACGCATACATGCTATCTACTTTAGGATCTATTTGCAGGAACCTTCCTATTTGTGGATCGTGCGAACGGTAAAAAGATTCATAGAGATTGATATCAAAATCGCTGTTGAACTCATATTGCTGATACTTCTTCTTATTCTCCGGATTTCCAAACTCCAATGCTTTAGAACTTATCCCCGCCATCGTCAACCCGAATGGATAATAATGGGTCTCCTCCAGTAGTGGCCCTCTTATATGCGTCACCTGCAGGTTATCAAAGAACACATCGTAACTGGTCTCATTACTGGTATAAATATACAAATATCCATTTTGATTCACCGGCAGACCGGGTTTATTGAATTGTTTCACTATGCCACTGGCTTCCACCGCTTCTGCCCCGCTTTGGCCATTGCCCACATATTTGAACTGCTCATCGAATAAAATCCAGTTCAGGTAGGCTTTGGGTTTACCACTTACCGCCGGTTGGTCATTGGTCAAAAACAAGTTCACCTGCGGGTCAAGGAGCGTGCTGGTCAGGTCGGTTGCCCCGATCTTGCCGCCGCTTACACCTGGCGCACTGCTGATCAGTGCTGACACGATCGAAGTCAGCGGACTGGTATTGCTGCCACTGCTGGTTCCTGTCCACCAGGCACTCGCCTTGACATTGAACTCGTCACCTGCCATTACTTTTAATAGAATAGCCGGGCCGATCTTATTGCCGTCTCCTCTTACCAGGGCCACTTTATCATTTGGGTTGGTATACGTATCGGTATAGCCCGATGGCCGGTTCTCGCGCGTCGCATCCAGATTGCTGTAAAAAGTATTTTCAGTAGATGCCTGGGCTGTTTCCATCGTGGCAGCGGGGTAGGAATCATACTTTGGCATTTCTGTCAGTACCATTCGCACATTGCCCAAATGGTCTTTGATCATATAATCAAAATCCAATCCCGTTAATGAATCGGGGTTCGATGAGTTATTTACCCCACGGATACGGCCTTCCTCATGAGAAAAGAATTGCAGGCGATCTATATACCCTAAGCCGGTGTTCACTGTCCCATCTGAGTATTGCTTGCTCTCGAACACCGCTCCGTTCAAATAGGTCGTCGTGGTGGTAATGTTGGTGGTGACAGGTGATCCACCATAAGTCACACTTACACTGTTTTCGGTGGTGATCTTTTGTAGTTTCACACCAGCAGCATCATATATATAGTTGATCGTTCCTTTGTCAGCAGTATTTGCATCATTGCGCACCGTGATCTGTGAAGGAAGGTTCAGATGATTATACACAATACCGCCTCCGGTACTCATGCCGGTAGCAGCCGTTACAGTCCCGTTGATCCGCTTGTTCAGGTCGATCACCAGGTTACCGTTCTTATCATAGCCATAGTCGGTGGTAGTCGTGTTCTTATTGGTAAAATCACCTAGCTGGTGATCGGCAGTATTGGTGTCTGCAACCGCTTTCAGCATATTGCCATTGCTCCAGTAGGTGTAGGTCAGGTTGTCGATCTGGGCAGGCCCGGTCAACTTCAGGCCCCATTGTTTCATCTTCAGGATATTACCGTTGGCATCATAAGCAGTACCATCGTCAGCGCCACTATTGCCCATCTGCACTGTAAAGTCAACAAGGGTTTTGTTCCAGGTAGTGCCGGTGTTGTTTTGCTTGAAATCTCCTTTCAGTAAACGGTTAGCCCCATCATAGGTGAAGTCATATCTTCTGCGGATATCATCTCCGTCACTTTTCCAGGTCATGCCGCTGATGTTGCCATTGTACTGTGCATTGGCAAAATTGTTGCCTGCCTTACTGGTCAGGTTATCATAGCCCAGTTCAAAACCAAACAGTTTCCCATCGGTCGTCTGCCCCTCAGTTGTCAGGTAATCCCGGTTGATGCCCAGCAGCCAGCCCCGGATATTATAATCGTACACCAGCTCCTGCAAGGGTTGGCGGGGGATGTAATAAGTGTTCATCACTGTTTTTTTACCACCGATCGTTTTTTTGTTCACCTGGCCGATCGCATCGTAGCTCTGATCAAATATGGTAATCCAGCTCGTTGACAATGCCCCGCTTTTGACAAGGCTATGCGCTATTTTCTTTTCCACTTTGGCCAGTCTTGCCAGATCATCATAGCTCATCCGGTTGATCACGGTGATGGTCTGCGCATTAGTACCTGATTTTTCAGTTTTATTCACCGTAATGATCGGTTGACCTGACCAGTTATACTGCGTAGTCGATATATCTGTTCCTCCGGTATTGTTCTTTGTCTTGGTCTGGATCAGCCTTCCTTTCTCATCATACAGATTGACGGAGTAAATAAAATCACTCGCAGTGCCCAGTACTTTGGTCTGCGTCCAGGTGACCATGCCCCGGGTTTGTGTACTTACCGAAAGTTGTTGTGCATAGTCCGGTGAAGTATTGTAGCTGGAATACCACTGGGAAGAACCTGTAGTGTCGAGCGTGTTGGTTAACCCGCCGGGAAGACTTGCATAATCATCATAGTGGGTGACGGTCAGTTGCGTGTAATTCGTCGGTGTTGAAGGGTAACTGGTAGAGGTAAAAGCATTTACCCGGTGGGTGGCAAAAGTACTGGAGCTAATCCACAATCCAGTTTCTACCGGGCGGTTCAGTGAATCATACTTAGTTACCAACCACTGATTTCCCAGCCGCATATTGCCATCCTGCACCATTACCAGCCGGTCGCGGGCATCAAAAACCATCAATGTTTCCATTGCCGTTCCGTTGCCAGGTACACGTTTCATAATCTGTCGGCTCTTCTCATCATATTCATAGCGGAACCCATGTTCAATCAGGGTATTGACCAGTACCCAATTGGAACTGATGTTTTTTACTCCCTGCGGTTGTAACACACAGCGCAACCTTCCCAGGTCATCATACATATAA
>DATAJQ010000197.1:0-17288 GCA_036262095.1 Chitinophagaceae bacterium
TTGAACATCCTTTCGCTCTGGATAGGATAGGTGCCGGTATTATTATCCGCATCACCATGGATCAGCAGCAAAGGTGTTTTTATTTTATCAGCATAGCTGAATGGGCTCATGGTATTGTAAAGATCAGGCGCCTGCCAGTAAGTACGGTCTTCATTCTGGAAGCCAAATGGAGTAAGCGTTCTGTTATAGGCGCCACTGCGGGCAATACCACCTTTGAAAAGATTGGTATGGGCCAGCAGGTTGGCGGTCATGAATGCTCCATAGCTGTGGCCGCCTACTGCTACACGGTTGCGGTCGCCCACGCCCATTTCAGCCAGTTTATTGATAGCAGCTTCAGCATTCAGCTTCAACTGCTCAACAAAATTATCATTGGGCTTTTTATCCTTATCCAGGGCTACGATCGGCATTTCTGCATTGTTGAGAATGGCATATCCCTGTGTTACATAAAAAATAGGTGAACCGTAATTCATTAAAGTGAAGCGGTGTTCACTGCCACGCACCTGTGCAGCATCGGCAGCAGAGTTATATTCTGCCGGGTAAGCCCAGATGAATACAGGCAACGGACCATCACGCTTGGCATCATATCCCTTAGGGAGATAGAGATCGCCGGTAAGATCAACCCCGTCTGCTCTCTTATATCTTATTTTCTCTTTGGTCACTCCTTCCATTTGCGGATAAGGATTGGTGAAAGTAGTAAGCTGGCGGTCGGCCATACGCAGTTTCAGGTTTTTCAGCCAGTAATTAGGCATTTCCTTTTCACTTTCCTTACGGGTGATCAGGGTCAGCTTATTGGGATCGAGCACGCGAACTATTGTTTCATAATAACCTTCCTGGCAACGCCAGAGCGTATCGGCCTTTTTGGTGTGCACATCGTAAGAAAGAAGGAAAGGAAGATCTCCTTTGGGTGAGCTGCCGGTAGTGTTATTGAACAATATCTTATTGCCATTGTCTACAGTGATCAATACGTTCTTTCCAAAGCTATTCGGTGCAGTAAGAGGGAAACCGGGATTGCTGTATGCATCGGTAGTGTTGCGACTGATCAGTTTTTCCAGGTCGCCGGTTACCGAATTATAACGGTCAAGCTGAACTGTCTGTTTGCCGGTTAATCCTTCTGTTACCAGGGCCAGGTTCTTATCACCCCAGGTTATATTGCGGAAACGCATCTTTGTTTTGAAAAGCTCTTTAGGCGCAGCTGTAAAGGGGGCTGACTGTGAATACACGACGTCTCTGTATTCCGCTTGTTTTTTGATAAGACCGCTGTCGAGTGGCATGCACCATACAATCGTGGCCGGCTCATCATCTCTCCAGTCAAATCCGCGTGCTACATTTTGCACGTTATCATTGCCGCCGGGAGCTGTTTCAGAAGAAGGCAGATCTGCCAGTTTCTTCACCAGTTTGCCCTGCAAGTCGATTATGGATACAGTGGAGGGAAAACCATTGGCAGGAACAAGATAGGAGAAGGGTTTTTTCAATGTGCGTACCAGCAGGTATTTCTTATCAGGAGAAGCCTGGATGCTGCTGTAGATGGCAGGTGCGCCGATCTTGGTTTCCACGCCGTTCACATTTTTCACCAGTTGTGAAGTAGCAAAGAACTCATACAACTGTTCGTCGTACGGGCTCTTGATCATATCCTGGTAAGTGGGACGGGGAGAAGCCTTGCCATAGTTTTCCTGTGTGGTGGGGCCTTTCGGCGCCAGCGGTTTTGCCGGAGCTGCAGTAGGCGGTTTCAGCGTGGTGCGGTAGATCAGGGTATTGTCATCGTACCACTGATAGCCGCCGCCTACAACGTTCAAGGCAGTTTTATTGATATGAGTAGCTTTTTGTGTGGCCACATCGATCACGTAAAGATCTACCCGGCTGGCGGTGGTGTGAGTGAAAGCAATTTTTTTATTGTTGGGACTCCAGCTCACGCTGCCTGCAAATAAAGGCGAAGGCAGACCGGTTATTTTGAATTCCTTGCCTGAGCCGATATTTTTCAGGTAAAGGTTATTGATGAAATTCTGGCGGCTGGGCGCATAGTTGGCCGGGTTGATACGGAGGCCGGCGATCTTCAATTCAGGCCTGGCCAGCTCTTCTACTGAAGGATAGCTGTTACTTTCAGTAAACAGCATCCATTCACCCTTATCGTCAATGTTGACATTCGGGGTGGGCTTTGCCAGTACCATATCGGCAATGTCCTTTGGGGGCAGTTTGTAAGCCACATCATCCTGTGAAAAGGATTGACAGGCAAGAAAAAGGACAGAGAACAGTAACGAGATTCTTCTTGTGTGCATAGCAGTATTGGTTTTTTTTAATGGTTTGATTACCTGGGATAAGGGCATGGACGCAATCCGGGACACATCCTTATTAGACGCCATAACCCCCTTTAACTTGCAGCAAGATAAGACCTTTGAAATTTTTTTTGTTTAAATGAATTTGCTGCTACATATTTGCAATGAAATGAGAAAACAACAAGTAAATATTCAATGGTGGTGGCAAACAAACGCTGAACGGGGTTTGTAATGTCATTACTGTGTATATTCTCAAAGATATCCAGCCCCGACACTGTTCGGGGCTTTTCTTTTATAGGGCATGCCCATGAAATAACAAGAAGATATTCAAATGAAAAAAATATCGCTTACTACTACTTGTAAAAAGATGCTGGCAGATGTGTTCACACCTGTTGGTATTTACCTGCGATTGCGCGACCGCTTCCGGGATACAGTGCTGCTTGAAGGCACTGATTCCCACGCAGCAGAAAACAGCTATTCTTTTATCTGCATCAATGCCATCGCGGGGATAGAGATCCGCTCCACCGAAACGATCGAATTCAAACTTCCGGGCCAGGAACCACAGAAAGCAGCTATTGGTAATGCAGCCGCTGTGCCTGGTATTTTATGGGAATTCATGCAACGCTTTTCCATAACGCCTTCCCCTGAAAAAGAAGCCCGGTTTGCACAGGGGCTGTATGGCTATACGACCTACGATGCAGTACAGTTTTTTGACACGGTCCGTTTTTCGGATAAAAAAATAAAATCGCCCATTCCGCTGATGCGTTACCGCCTTTATCAATATGTGATAGCGGTAAATCATTTCAAAGACGAACTGTTTATCTGCGAAAACAAACTGGCAGGAGTAGAAAGCGAACTGCCACTGCTCGAATCCCTGATCCGCAGTAAAGACGTGCCTGTATATCCTTTCCGGACTGCCGGGGAAGAAACTTCCAATATGAAGGATGAGGAATACAGGGAAATGGTGAAAAAGGGAATTGCCAGTTGCCATCGTGGTGATGTGTTCCAGATCGTATTAAGCCGGCGCTTCAGGCAGGGTTTTACAGGTGATGAGTTTAACGTTTACCGTGCTTTGCGCAGCATCAACCCCTCGCCTTATCTTTTCTTTTTTGATTATGGCGATTACAAACTGATGGGTTCATCGCCTGAAGCGCAACTGGTGATCAGGAATGGAAAAGCTATTGTACATCCTATTGCCGGCACATTTAAAAGAACTGGCGATGATGTGCTGGATGAACAGGCAGCAGCACGTTTATTAAAAGATGCAAAGGAGAATGCTGAGCATGTGATGCTGGTTGACCTTGCCAGGAATGATCTGAGCAGGGTTTGTGAAAACGTGTCTGTAGCGCAGTATCGCCAGGTGCAGTTCTTTTCCCATGTTATTCACCTGGTAAGTGAAGTGACTGGTGTTGTAAGGGAAAACAGCAATCCGTTTGAACTGGTAGCCAAAACATTTCCTGCAGGCACATTGAGCGGAGCACCAAAGTTCAAAGCTATGGAACTGATTGATCAGTATGAACCTACTTCCCGTGGTTACTATGGCGGGGCCATTGGTTTTATGGGTTTTGATGGCAGTTGCAATCATGCGATCATGATCCGCACATTCCTGAGCAGGGATAATACACTGTCTTACCAGGCAGGTGCAGGTGTGGTGGCTGCTTCGCAACCCGAAAGTGAATTGCAGGAAGTAAATAACAAACTCGGCGCGCTGAAGAAGGCAGTGAGCTTTGCAGAAACAATATAATAATTTTTGAGCAGGAATATATCCGTAATAAAAAAGTATGAAGATCCTTGTTTTTGATAACTACGATTCGTTTACCTATAACCTGGTGCACCTGGTAGAAAAGATATTGCATCAACGGGTGGATGTGTACCGTAATGACCAGATAGCCCTGGAAAAAGCAAAAGAGTATGACAAGATCATTCTTTCTCCCGGGCCGGGCATACCTTCTGAAGCAGGCTTGCTGCTGCCAATGATCAAAGAGTATGCAGCCACCAAATCCATACTGGGTGTGTGTTTAGGGCATCAGGCGATTGGTGAGGCATTTGGAGGTAAACTGGAAAACCTGAGCACGGTGTATCACGGAGTAGCTACGCCGGTGAAACTGACAGCAGTAAAAACGGATCTGTTCAAAGATCTGCCCGATGAATTTGAAGTGGGACGATACCATAGCTGGATAGTAGCTGAAGAGGGCCTGCCGGAAGAACTGGAAATAACTGCAAGGGATGATAACAATTTTATTATGGCCATGCAGCATAAAAAATATGATGTGAAGGGAGTGCAATTCCATCCTGAAAGTGTGCTGACGCCGGAGGGAGAGAAGATATTGAGGAACTGGCTGGCGTAAGGTATCGCAAAGGACGTAAAGAACTGCTAAGAGCGAAACGTCGCGTCCGTTGCACCCTTGGCCATCCGTTACACAGATAATTAAGAACTTACTAATGCAAAATATAAATGCGTAAAATCTTACAATACCTTTTTGAACATAAAACACTCACCCGTTCCCTCGCCAAAGAAGCGCTGGTGAATATCGGCAAGGGTGTTTATAACGAACATGAAGTGACTGCTTTCATGACTGTCTATCTCATGCGCAGCATCACTATAGAAGAACTGCAGGGGTTCAGGGATGCGTTGCTGGAACTGTGTGTGCCGGTAAAACTGGACGGATATGAAACAGTAGATATTGTAGGTACTGGCGGCGACGGGAAAGACACATTCAATATTTCAACCCTAAGTTGTTTTATTGTGGCTGGTACCGGTCAGCCGGTAGCAAAACATGGCAACTATGGTGCTTCTTCTGTAAGCGGCGCTTCCAATGTAATGGAGCAGTTGGGGTATAAATTCAAACAGGATAATGGTCAGTTGCAAAAAGAAATAGAGAAAGCCAATATCTGTTTTCTGCATGCGCCGCTTTTCCATCCGGCATTGAAAACAGTTGGGCCAATCCGGAGAAATCTGGGTATGCGCACCTTCTTCAATATGCTTGGGCCTATGGTAAACCCTGCTGATCCTGCCTTTCAGCTCGTAGGCGTGTTCAGCCTGGAGATGGCAAGGGTATATAATTATTTCCTGCAACTCAGCGGCAAGCCATTTACCATTATTCATGGTCTTGACGGCTATGATGAGATATCACTTACCAATGATACCAAAGTGATCACACAGCAGGGGGAGAAGGTCATGACGCCGCAGCAATTAGGCAAGCGCATGGTGGCTGCAGCTGATATACACGGTGGCCGCACGCCGGAAGATGCTGCCAAAATATTTTCCACTATCATCAAGGGTGAAGGCACCTGGGCGCAGAACGCCGTGGTGCTGGCCAACGCGGCCATGGCCCTGCATTGCACTGGTAAAT
Organism: Chitinophagaceae bacterium; assembly: GCA_036262095.1. Taxonomy (GTDB): domain Bacteria; phylum Bacteroidota; class Bacteroidia; order Chitinophagales; family Chitinophagaceae; genus Terrimonas_A. Next base: position 5,624 of record DATAJQ010000197.1, read on the forward strand.
ACCAGGAATACGATGATGCTTACCATGCTGCTGTGGAAAGTCTTGAAAGCGGAAAAGCTTATCAATGTTTACAACAATTAATCGCATTACAATGAGCACCATACTTGATACCATTATTGCCGCCAAGAGAAAAGAAATTGAAAAATATAAACCGCTCAGCAGCATAGAACGCTTTAAGCGGGATGGATTTTTCTGGCAGTTTTCCAACCGTTCACTTGTGCAAAGCCTGCTGTCGCCAGGCAGTACCGGTATTATTGCAGAGTTCAAAAGGAAAAGTCCCAGTAAAGGCTGGTTCAAAACAAAAGAACTGGAGGTGGAGGCTGTTGTGAAGGCTTACAATACACTGGGTGCTGCGGGTATATCTGTGCTTACTGACGAAGAATTTTTCGGAGGAGACCTGGATGATCTTATCCAGACCAAAGTGGTGACAGATATCCCCGTGCTGCGCAAGGACTTTATTGTTGATCCCTGGCAGATTGCCGAGGCAAAAGCATTTGGTGCGGATGTGATTCTGCTGATCGCAGCTTGCCTGAGCGCTGCTGAAGTGAAATCTTTAGCTGCATACGCCAAGAGCATAGGGCTGGAAGTGTTGCTGGAAATACACAATGAAGAAGAGCTTGCTCATATTTGTGATGAAGTGGATATGGTAGGCGTGAACAACCGCAACCTGAAAACATTTGAAGTAGATATCAATATTTCGCTGGAGCTTATCGATAAGATCCCGGCAGGCAAACCTGCAGTAGCAGAAAGCGGGATCAGCAATGTTGAAACGATCATAACTTTAAGACAAGCGGGATTCAAAGGGTTTCTTATAGGGGAAACGTTTATGAAGGAGCCGCATCCGGGGAAAGCGTTTGAGGGGTTTGTGAGTGATCTGAAAGCCCGGTAAACGATGGCTGATGTTCGATGGCCGTGCTATTTCTTATAATTGAAGTTCCCTTAATAAAGATGTTTATTCGGCCATCGGCCATCGAACATCAGCCATCGAATTCTAAACAATTGCTTGCCGATTTTGTAAAGTCTAAAAGCAAGAGCTTATGCGAATCAAAGTATGCGGAATGACATTGCCTGAGCAGGTGAACGCCCTCGATGAAATGGGGGTTGACTTTGCCGGCTTTATTTTTTACCGGAAATCACCCCGCTACATGGGGCAAAAGATCTCCCCGGAAAAGATGAAACAGATCAAGGGGCGTATAGCCAAAGTGGGTGTATTCGTAAATACGCCTTATGAAGAACTGATGCGGACAGTAGAAAGCTACCGGCTTGATATGGTGCAACTGCATGGTGATGAAACGGCTTTCTTTTGTGAGAGGGTGGCAAATTATGTTACAGTGATCAAAGCATTCCGTATATCCGAGAATGATCCGCTGGAATGGACCATCCGCTCATACCATGATGGCTGCGATATGTTCATGTTCGATACCATGGGTGCCGGTTATGGAGGAACGGGTAAGAAATTCGACTGGAACCTGCTGAAGCAGGTCAATTTTGACAAATTGTTTTTCCTCAGTGGTGGCATTGAACCAGGTGATGAAGAAAAGCTGAAAGAATTTGAGAAAGAAGAAGCCGGTAAAAAATTATTTTCAATAGATATCAACAGCCGGTTTGAGATCAGCGCCGGTGTAAAGGATATGGAGAAAGTGAGAACATTTGTAAACAAACTTCGCAATACCTGAAGGTTTAATAAAGAATTAAATGAAGAGTCAAACATTTACATCGCCCGATGTGCAGGGTTATTACGGATCATTCGGCGGGGCCTATATTCCCGAAATGCTGCACAGAAATGTGGAAGAGTTGAGAACAAGCTATCTCGATATCATGGCAGATCCATCTTTTCAAAAAGAGTTTAACAGCCTGCTGGCTGATTATGCAGGCCGGGTTACTCCTTTGTATCATGCTAAGCGCTTAAGTGAGCAGTTTGGCACCACCGTTTATCTCAAACGTGAAGATCTGTGCCATACCGGTGCACATAAGATCAATAACACCATCGGGCAGATATTGCTGGCAGAAAGACTGGGTAAGAAAAGGATCATTGCTGAAACGGGGGCCGGGCAACATGGTGTAGCTACTGCAACAGTGTGCGCACTTAAAGGATTGAACTGTATCGTGTATATGGGAGAGAAAGATATCGAACGGCAGGCACCCAATGTGGCAAGGATGAAAATGCTGGGAGCTACAGTTGTTCCTGCTGTTTCCGGAAGTAAAACACTTAAGGATGCGACGAATGAAGCGATCCGCGACTGGATCAATCATCCGGAAGACACCCATTATATTATCGGCAGCGTGGTAGGGCCTCATCCTTATCCTGATATGGTTGCACGTTTTCAGAGTGTGATCAGCAAAGAGATCAGGTCGCAGCTGCTGGAGAAAACCGGGAATGAACTGCCGGATTATGTGATCGCCTGCGTGGGCGGTGGCAGCAATGCTGCCGGCAGTTTCTATCATTTCCTGGAAGAGCCATCTGTTCAGTTAGTGGCTGTGGAGGCTGCCGGATTAGGAATACATAGCGGGCAGAGTGCGGCCACTTCCCAACTGGGAAGACCCGGCATCCTGCATGGCAGCAAAAGCCTGCTGATGCAAACAGAAGATGGCCAGGTGGTGGAACCGCATAGCATTTCCGCCGGACTTGATTACCCGGGGATTGGACCGCTGCATGCACATTTATTTGAAACCGGCCGGGCACGTTTTCTGAGTGCTACTGACAAGGAAGCTGTGGATGCAGCTTTCAATCTTGCCAGGCAGGAAGGTATTATCCCTGCACTGGAAAGCTCACATGCACTGGCAGCATTGAATCAATTATCATTCAAAGCGTCTGATAAAGTGGTGATCTGTTTAAGCGGGAGAGGAGATAAAGATCTGGCAACATATATGCAGTACATAAAATAAATCAATGCGTAATATTATTATCACCGGCCTGCTTGTTTTTCTGCTTGCCTGCAACAGGAAATCTTTTGTGGAGCATAAAGTTAAACTCGAAAAGAAAGCAGACGACTGTCTTTCCATTCAACCATCTTTCCGCCTCAATTCCAATTTTGGCGGGGAAAGATATGAGTTTGAAAAATGTTTGCCGGCCGATTTTGATAAAACTTCTGTGGTGTCTGAAAGAGTTGGTGATACAGTGCTGGTGCATTTCCCTTTGCCTTCCGGACAATACCAGCCGGCTGTATTCCAGGTTACACTGGACATTGACAGTTATCCCAGGTACGCTTTTTTAAAAATCGATGAAGACGTCTATACGATTGTTCCTTCAGACAAATAAGATTATCATGAGCAGGATCACCGAATTATTCAAACGCAAGAACAAAAAAGTCCTTAATATTTATTGCACGGCCGGTTATCCGCAACCAGACAGTACGTTGCGGGTGATCAGGTTGCTGCAGGAAAACGGTGCCGACCTTGTAGAGTTAGGCATGCCCTATAGCGATCCACTGGCCGACGGGCCGGTGATCCAGCATAGCAGCACTATTGCACTGGCCAATGGAATGACCATTAAAAGATTGTTTGAACAATTGAAAGGTCTCCGTGAGCAAACGGCTATTCCTGTGATACTGATGGGTTACATGAATCCTGTATTACAATACGGGTTTGAAAAATTTTGTGCTGATGCGGCCGCGGTTGGTATTGACGGGCTGATCCTTCCTGATCTGCCGGAATATGAGTTTGAGACCGAATACGGCGCGATCATTAAAAAATATGGATTGGATTTTATTTTTCTTGTAACACCCGAGACCAGTGAGGAAAGAGTAAGAAAGCTGGATAAACTCAGCAGCGGGTTTCTGTATGCCGTTTCTTCTTCTTCTACCACAGGGAGTGATAAAAATAAGGGAGACATGAATACTTATTTACAAAGACTGACTAATATGAACCTGGCCAATCCTGTGCTGGTAGGCTTTGGCATCCGCGACCGGGAAAGTTTTGACGAAGCTTGTAGCTATGCCAATGGAGCAATAATTGGGAGTGCTTTTGTGAAGGCGTTACAGGACAACGGGAATGAAGAAACTACAATCAAAGAATTTTTGAGGACTGTATTATAAATATTCCCTTCCCGTCCACCCCGCCTTACTGGTAAAAATTTACCGGTAAGGCGGGGTGGACGGGAAGGGGTCGTTTTAACATAGCATCCAGTTTCATTTTGTTATCTTTGGCCATCAAAGTAAGTATCCATGAAGTTTAGTGCATTGTTTTTATGTTTCATTTCTTTTGTAGCTACAGCGCAGAATAAGCTTGTTGTAAAAGGTAAATTAAAGGGGTTAAAGGATAGCACCCTTGTTTTTATCACGGATGTTAATAATCCGACAGATACACTGGCAAAGGCTATTGCAAAAGGAGAGCGTTTTCAGATGCGTGGCGATCTGAAAGAGCCGGCATTGGTGAACCTGGACCTGGGTGCAGATAAGCCGCTGATGACCTTTCTCAGTAATTCTATGGTGAGGATCACAGGTAAAGCAGGCCAGATAGATAAATTAAAAATTACCGGTTCAGCATCCCATAAAGACTTTGTAGAGTTCCAGGGTATATTCGATCCCATTTTCAAAAGGCTGATGACTATCAACCAGCAATTGCAATATGGTCAGCGTTCAGACAGCCTGATGAATGCTGCTATTAAAAAACGTGACACGATACAATCTGAAATAGACCGGTATGTGGCCAGCCATACTTCATCTCCTGTCAGCGCTTTTTTACTGGCTGCCACTTTTCAGTTGAATGATGATGTGTTGCTGGCTGAAAAAAGATTCGACCAGTTAAAGCCTGCCGCCATTAGCAATATGTATGGCAACTTCCTGAAAGAAACCATTGCTGAAGCAAAGATCACGGCAATCGGAAGCGTAGCTGCAGATTTTACCCAGGCAGATACTTCCGGCAATCCTGTAACGCTTTCTTCTTTCCGCGGTAAATATGTGCTGCTTGATTTCTGGGCAAGCTGGTGTGGGCCCTGCCGCCAGGAAAACCCGAATGTGGTAGCCACCTACCAGAAGTTCAGCAATAAGAATTTTACTGTATTAGGTGTATCGCTCGATCGCCCGGGGCAAAAGGATAAATGGCTGCAGGCAATTTATGATGACCGTCTCACCTGGACTCATGTAAGCGATCTGCAATTCTGGAATAATGCTGTAGCACAACAGTACCGCGTGCAAAGCATTCCGCAGAATTTCCTGATCGGACCTGATGGAAAGATCCTTGCCAAAAATCTTCGCGGGCCTGAATTGGAAAATAAACTTTGTGAGATATTGGGTTGTCCTGAGCGGAAAGCATTCTGACCTTAAATAAGTTTGTATTCATACGCGTACTTCACGAGGCCTATCACGGAACTGGTGCGTGTTTTACGTAATATGTTTTTCCGGTGGGTCTCTACTGTTCTTTCGCTGATGAATAATTCTTCCGCTATTTTTTTGTTGTTGTATTCTTTTTCAATCAGGCGGATGATCTCGATCTCACGTTCGGAGAGATGGGCATCCTGCTTCAGTTTTCTGCGCTGGTTGTCGCGCTGCAATTCCTCAATCACGTCTGTACTGAAATAAATTCCGCCTTCCGCTATTTTTTCCAGGGCTTTGCTCAATTCTTCCTTGCTGATATTTTTCAGCATATAACCGGAGATATTGGCCTCTTCGATCATTTGGTTTACCAGTTGGCCTTCTCCGCTCATGGAAAGCGCCAGGATCTTTATACCAGGGAATTTTTGTTTTACTATCCTGGCCAGTTCATCTCCGCGCAACACAGGCATCATCACATCGGTAAGCAATATATCAACAGGGGTTTCTTGCAGCATGGAAATGATCTCGATGGGGCTGGTGCTGGTGATAATAAATTTGATCCGCTCATTGTGCCTGAGCATAGACAATAAGCCGTCTATCACAATCTGATGGTCGTCGACAATAGCGATGCTTATTTGATCTTTATTGAGCATGGTGGTGCAGTTAAAATAATATGATTAAGTGAAAAGTAAAAGAAACTGCCATTTATTTTTATGCCCCTAAGGGTATTTGTAGTGTTATTACTGTGCCTCTTCCCGGTGCTGAATCCGTATCCACGGTCCCTTTCAGGTATTCCACCCTTGTATGGATGTTTTTCAGCCCTATGCCGCTGAATCTTTCTTTATCCGTTACATCAAATCCCTTTCCGTTGTCCTCAATGGTGGCGCTGATCCCATCTCCGTCTTTCAGGATAGTGATATCAAGCGTGGTGGCATTGGCATGTTTGATCACGTTGGTAACACATTCCTGAATAATGCGGTAAAGCATGGTCTCTGTATTGGCGTCCAGTTTCTCTTCAAGCCCTTCCGTGTACAGGTGCACATTCAGCACATTTGGATCAATGGTGTTGATAAAATCCTTTAAGGCTTCTTCGAGATTCTTTTTTGAAGAAGTGCTCAGCATCATATTGTGCGACACCTGCCGGATCTCGCGGCAACTTTGGTCAACCAGGTTGATGATCTTTTCCAATGAAGCCTGGTGTTCCCCGCTTTGCGGTGGCAGGCTCAATTCAAAAGCAGAGAGATTCATTTTTGCAGCGCTCATCATTTGCCCTATGCCATCATGAAGATCGCGGGCAATACGCTGCCTTTCTTCCTCTGCTGCAATGATCACTGCTTTCGCGGCCAGTTCCTGCTGACGGATGATCTCTTCCTGCAGTTTTATTTGCTGGCGGTGCTTGTAGCGGCGGTAAAAAAAATAAACGGCCAGTGTGCCAAGCAGTAAAACGCTGATGACCGCTGCAAGCCAATAGTTTTTCTGTTGTATGGCAAATTGCTGTTGCTGGATGGTCTTCTCATGCTCTGCAGTTTTGAAACGGGTTTCCATTTCCGCTACCTTTTGCCCAAGCTGCTCGGTAAACATGGAGTCCTTTGTTTCCGAATAGCGCTTATACATGTCCAGTGCCGCCTGGCTATTGCCGCTTTTCTCATACAATACTGATAAGGATAGCAAGGCCTGCATCACTTCAGGTGCGCAATTAACTGCAGCCTGTCCTTTACGCAATGCTTCCTGCAGAATGACCTTTGCACTGTCATATTTTTTTTCTGCCGTATACACATCACCCAGGTTGATCAGGCAGTTCACCATGCCTTTGGTATCGCCCAGTTCCCTGCATAGACGAAGTGATTCATGGATCAGCGGTAAAGCCTTATTGAATTCATTGGTCAGGAAATACAATTTTCCCAGATTATTCAGCGAGTTGGAGAGATAGTCCTTGTCTTCAATTTCCCTGGAAATGCTTACAGCTTTTTTATAATAGCTTTCTGATTCGGGATAGTTTTTTTGTTGCTGGTAAATGCCGCCCAGGTTTATGTAGGAGCCGGCCAACCCATAGGAGTCGCCCATTTTTTCTTTTAAAGCAACAGATCTTTCGTGGTATTTGATGGCTTCCGCATTTCTGCCGAGGTCTTGCTGAACAAGGCCTACGTTGTTCAGTGAATAGGAAATGCCTCTTTCATCACCTTGCTTTTCAAAAAGCTCGAGGGCCTTCAACTGGTGGCCTAATGCTTCATCCAACCTGCCTTGTTTCTGATAAACGATCCCGATCTTATTGTGGAGTTTGGCAATGCCTGATTCATCTTTCAGGTCCTGGCGGATATCCAGTGCTTTATTGTAGAGGTCTATAGCTGTATCATATCTTTCCTTGTCAAAATAGATAATACCAAGGTCATTGTATGCTTGTGCGATATGGGACGGGGAGGGGATTTCCTGGCTTTTTTCAAGGGCCTGGTTGCCATAGGCAATGGCTTTTTCCCGGTCAACCAGACGGTATTCCCAGGCCAGGTTAGAATAAGTTTCCGCAAGGGCTTCACCCTTTTGTATTATAAGCAGTTTCTCCAGGCTGTCGATGGCAGGCGTTTTCTTCTGTGCCATCAACAATAAAGGACAGACCATCGCCATTAAGGCAAAGGGTTTCTTCATAGTAAAGGTATTTAACAGATCAAAGTCCCAGGACTTCTCGCATGCTAAAGATACCTTTTTTGCTGTGAATATATTCAGCGGCCAGAACGGCGCCTGTGGCAAATCCCTTCCGGTTATGAGCCGTATGGATTATTTCGATATCATCAATGGGAGAGGAATATTTCACGGTGTGCGTGCCAGGGGCAGGGTCGATCCGCTTGCTGATGATCGACAGTTCGCCGGGATCAGTGCTGGCTTCATTCACCCATTTCTTTTTGCCCGGAATACCTGCCATCACCTGCTCGGCAAGGGTAATGGCCGTTCCGCTGGGGGCGTCCTTTTTCTGGGTATGATGGATTTCTTCCAGGGTCACGGAATATTCTTTGTGCGGGGCCATCAAAGCCGCCAGCTTTTTATTCAGTTCAAAAAAGATATTGACCCCCACGCTGAAATTGCTGGCATATAAAAAGGTCCCATTCTGTTTTTTGCAATATTCTTCAATCTCGCCAAGCCTTTCTGTCCAGCCGGTTGAGCCACTGACTACCGGTACTCCAAACCCGATCGTTTGGCGCACATTTTCATAAGCACTATGTGGGTTAGTAAATTCTATGGCCACATCTGCACGAAGCAGGTTGTCGCGGGTAAAATCCTCCAGGTTTTCTTCGTTTACCTTCAATACGATCTCATGACCTCTCTCCAAAGCGATTTCTTCAATAGCTTTTCCCATTTTGCCGTAACCAAGCAGTGCAATACGCATAGTTGTTTTTGTTTGAGTTTGCAAATATAGAGAACGTTGAGCGTTGTCCGTTGACCGATGGCTGATGACCGAATTACTACGCAAGTCGAAGCCTATGGTTCCTTTTCCATTATCACCCCGGCCCTGGTTCAGTAAGCATTCGGGTTTAATGAATATAAGAGCCGGGGCCTTCCAGCGCTGCACTTGCTTCAAACCTGTAAGGCATTATTGCTTAGAAAATACTGCAGATGGGGGAGACCCCGGATCTTAGCGAGCTACAGCAGTAAGTGTACTAAACATGGTCCGGGGTGACAATGGAAAAGGGACTACTGGCCACAACTGTGCATGTTAATGGTTAACGGCCACTCGGCCATCGGTCAACGGACAACGAAATCCAGTCAACGTTCAACCATCCCTAAAACCTCGATGTCACCAAAGCCGGTTTCTTTTTTCCGATATCAAGAACAAGGCTCAGGGCAGGGCCATTTGTAAATGCCATCTGGCTTAGGGTAGGTTTTACATGAAGTGTGAGATCAGGGCTTACATCAAAGCCTTTGAGATGCGCATCCACAGCAGCATCTACAACATTCAAGCCCCAGAAGATCAGGAAGAATACAGCGGAGTAATCAATATCACGGCGGTATTGATCGCGGAGATAAGAAAGGTTCTGCGCGTCTTTGCGGTCAACTAAAAACTGGAGGTCAGGGTAGACGTCCGGCCATGCGGCGCCGGTAGTGTCCACTACCGCTTTATAAGCATAGCGCGTACGCTTGTACCATTGAAGATTATAAATGAAAATGCCGGCCGTGGTTCCCAGAGCTCCATACACGATTGGCACTTTCCAGTATTTACGGTTGTATATCTGCCCAAGTCCGGGAACTATGGCCGAACGCAGAGCCGCTTTACCAGGATTGTATATTCTTACTTTTTTTGCTGGTGGAGTAGGGTTGATTGTATCTATTACCGCCAGTGCAGGTTTTGTCTTTGCAGAATCGATCACCTGAGCAACGGAAAAGTAAGGTATAAGAATTAAGCATACCGGTAATAAAAGCGAGGCCCTGTAAAATGTCTTATTCCTCATTTTCTACATATTGCTTATTCCCGCTATCATCCTATTTTGACATCCATCTGGTGGAGCAGCTTATTCAGCTCTTCCTGGGAATAATAATCAATGGTGATCTGCCCGCTGCCGTTCCGGCTATGCTTCAGCTTTACGCGGGTGCTGAAATGGGTGGCTAAGTTATCTTCAATTTTCTGGTAAGCGGTCGGAAGGGTGTTTTTTGTTGTTTTTTTAACAGCACCACCCTGCTTGTACATATTTCGTACCAGGGCTTCTGTTTGCCTTACAGACAGGTTTTTGGCTTTTATTTCTTTGTAGATGTACAATTGCTTATCTACTGTGTCCACATTGATAAGCGCACGCGCATGCCCCATGCTGAGTTCGCCACTGCGTACAGCCAGTTGTATATCGGGAGGCAATTTGAGCAGGCGGATAAAATTGGCTACAGTACTGCGGTCCTTTCCCATTCTTTCAGCCACCTGTTCCTGTGTGTAGCTAAGCTCTTCCATCATCCGTTTATAGCTTAGTGCCACTTCCATGGCATTCAGGTCTTCGCGTTGCAGGTTTTCCAGCAGGGCCAGTTCCAGCAATTCCGCATCATTGGCCTGGCGCACATAAGCGGGTATATCTTTAAGGCCGGCCATTTTGGAAGCGCGCCAGCGGCGCTCCCCGGATATAAGACGGTATTTGCCGGAAGGCAGTTTGGAAACAGTGATAGGCTGGATAATATCATGCAGCTTGATGGATTCAGACAATTCTTTTAGTGCCTGCTCATCAAAATCACGGCGGGGTTGTTTGGGGTTGGGTTCCACGTGCTCAACCGGGATGCGGTTGGTGGCAGTTGCGGTTTCCACCACGGCGGGCTTCAGGTTTCCTGTACCTGTTTTCAGGTCGCTGTCTATGCCCTGCAGCAAGGAACGGATTCCTTTGCCAAGAGCTTCTTTGTTCTGTTTAGGGGTCGTCATGGATGGTTTGCAGTTTATTTATCCACCTTCGCTGAAGCTACGGCGGACTATATTTCCAGCACTCTTTCGTCATTTTTGATCTTCGTCATATCGTTCTTCTGCAGGATCTCTTTGGCAAGGTTCAGGTAATTCATCGAACCTTTGCTTGGCGCATCATACAGGATCACGGGTTTGCCTACACTGGGCGCTTCGGCCAGGCGGGCATTGCGGTGAATGATAGTGCTGAATACCATATCGTCAAAATGGCGGCGCACTTCACTCACTACCTGGTTGCAGAGGCGGAGCCTTCCGTCGTACATCGTCATTAGGATGCCTTCAATCACCAACGCCGTATTCAGCCGGCTTTGTACGATCTTGATCGTGTTAAGCAGCTTACCCAGCCCTTCCAGGGCAAAGAACTCACATTGCACAGGCACCACCACCGAATCGGCGGCAGTCAGAGCATTTACCGTGATCAGGCCCAGCGAGGGAGAACAATCAATGATAATGAAATCATATTCATTCCTCACCGCATCGAGCATGTTTTTTAATACGGTTTCGCGGTTGGGATAATTGATCATCTCAATTTCCGCACCTACGAGGTCGATATGCGAAGGCAGCAGGTCAAGATTGGGGATCTCTGATTTCAGGATCACGTCTTTTGCCTGTGCCTGGTTCACCATGCAATCATACAGGCTTTGGGTGACATTATGCAGGTCAAAACCAACACCCGTGGTGCTGTTGGCCTGCGGATCACCATCCACCAGCAGGGTCTTGTATTCAAGCACGGCAAAACTGGCAGCCAGGTTGATAGCTGTCGTAGTTTTACCTACACCCCCTTTTTGATTTGCCACACCAATGATTCTTGCCATAAGGATATTCCAGATTGTTTTGTTCAGGGTAAAATTGCCGTCTGAAGGGTAGACCGCAAAATTTAGTTTTGCCCATTTCGTGAACTATCCGGCAAAAATAAGTGTTCAGCAAAAAACTATCCGTAAAGTCCTGATCTTTAATTTTGAAGCTTAACTATGCGAAACTCTCCTTTTTGGTGGAT
>DATAJQ010000198.1:0-9167 GCA_036262095.1 Chitinophagaceae bacterium
CAGTACCCAATTGGAACTGATGTTTTTTACTCCCTGCGGTTGTAACACACAGCGCAACCTTCCCAGGTCATCATACATATAATAGGTACATAACCAGCCGGTATGTCCCCGGCCACTGCCATCATCCGTAGACGTACCAATCTGTACCTTTTTTAAGATCACCTGACCTTGCTTATCCTTGAACTCTATTACCTCTTTGCCTTGCTCATCGGTTGTAATAGTCTTATACAATTGTCCCGGCTCGTAAGCAGCACTACTGGTAAACGTTGCCCAGCTGCCTACCGCACCACTGTTGACCGTCCAGATCCTTACAGAATCTATGGCTGTATTAAAGGCATTCAGAATCTTATTTGACCGGTGGCTTGTTTCCACGGCATCTGCTGTTCCGACCCAGCTATTACCCGGTGCAAAAGTCTCCGTTACACGGTTCAGCGGTGAAGCCTCATATTGTGTCTTACTGTAATAGTAAGTTTGATCCTGACCGGCTACCGGTGAATTGCTAAAACTGTTCCCATAAAAGGCGGCCTGCTGAGCAAAGGGATTTAGTTTGAACAAGCCATCATTGATGGAAGCATTGCTGCCCGTGCTGTTTGCAGGAGATGGCAGGAATTTGTACACTTCCCGGCCAAGTTCATCATATACCTGGGCCACTACAAGATCAGCAGCCGTACCACCTGTAGCCAGTGATCCCTGTTTGGTGACTGTCTGTAATGACCTGCCCAGCCCATCCACGTACTGCGTTGTCATCCGAAAATCTTTTACCGCTGATGCAGTAGTAATGTTATTGGTATTATTCTCCGGTTTCAACGCATCCCAGGTACGGACATAACTCACCTTTACGCCAGAAGAATAGCTGGCCGGCAGGTAGGGTGTCTGCGATTGTAGTTGAGCCGTTGACGCCATTACCAGGCAGAACAGTATAAGATGTATGGTTCGCATATTTAATTAGATAAGCAGTGGTTAATTATTATTGACCAGGTTATTTTTTTTCTGACGATAGAGAAGGTATTTCTCTTCGCCCAATATGGGCCGGTACAGACTATCGCGGGTATGCTCCACCCGTTGGGTATGAAATTGCAGTTCGTCCAGGTCTTGATAGACGCTTCGCAAAGCATTTTTCTGGTTGGCGATAAGCATATTGATCGCATAGATGCTGTCCTTTTGAACAATTGTCAAAGACAAAGAATCTTTGAGCCTTCCGGCGATGCGCTCGGCCAGCGCTGTTTGTATAGATGACTGTGCTGATACATGCTCGAATCCCCAAAAAGACAATACCAATAGTGATAAACAGATTTTTTTCATAGCAAATAATTATATTTTAATAAGGACATGCCATATTTCCGAGTGAAGTATAATTGGTTGACCAGCTACCATCACTCCATTCATAATGATAGACACAGACCCATTTAGTGCCATTGTAATAGCTGTCCGTATTCACTTTTACCCCGGTTTCACAGACACCGTTAATACATTTCTTACTTTCGCCAGTACAATTACTGGAGTTGCAGTTGGAAATACAGGTGCCATTGGTATTGGCGTAATTCTGACCGTTGGCATTTACATCATTGATGGCCTGCTGATTCGCGTCTGACAGGCTAACGGTAGAACTATAGGTATTCGCTGCTACATTATAGGTCACTGTACTACCGGTATAGTTTGCCGGACAATTATTGCGGGTAAAATTGCCGCTTTGCGCCTGATTCGTCCACGTACAGCCGGCATTTGCATTCGCATAAGCCTGTCCATTGGTATTGACATCATTCTGTGCTTTTTGATCTGCATCAGTTTGGCTGATATTTGATGTATAAATACCGGCAGCTACATTATAGGTAACAGTTCCGCCCGTGCCATTGGTACCGCAATTGTTACGGGTAAAGTTGCCGCTCTTGGCTACATTGCTGTAAACGATCAGTCCGCAATCTTCAGGTTGCCCGGCATAGTTGTAACATATCTTTTTAAGGATATTCCGATCAGCATCACGAAGCAGGCTCAAACGATTAAAACCATCGTACTCATAATAGGTGATCCTGTTATTGGCATCGCATTGACTTGTTATGCCGATTAAAGGGTTATAGGCATAAGTAGTCATCTGGGCCAATGCAGGATACAGCCTGAGTTCATCTATTACGCCATTAGTCCCTGAAACGGTTATCAATCCCCCGGAAGGATTTACGACAGTGTGTTCATAGTATGTCCAACTATTAATGGTACGGCCAGTTACAGGAGTAGTGCCATTTACTGCGACAGTTCCGCTTTTTTTCCAGTAAGAAACGATATAAGTGGTTGAAGTGCTTAAACCACTTTTCGTGATATTATTGGAACTGTTGACAATGATAAATGCCTTCTTGCCTGTAGGGGCGGTAGCATCTGGTGCTGGTGTCCCGGAATATGCCCAGTTCCCTTTTCCATCGGATTCGAAGGAGGTAAAAGCGATGGAAGAATAAGAGCCATTCGCCACTTGGGCAACAGGGTAGCTGCTTTTGTAATCCCAGATATAGGATTCCTTCAGATTACTTGTTTTTTGCTGTTCCAACAAATTCCCAAGCGTGTCATATAGATTAAATGATACAAGGTCTACCAGCAAACTTGAGCCATCTTTTTTGCTCACTTTATTAAGCGCCAAACTGCTGTTCACCAGAGCTGAATAACTGTTCTTGATCGTTATAAGGTTTGAGGCAGAAGCACTGTCTTCTTTTACCTGTACAACCGGCACTCCTATACGGTTAAGGGTATCAAGGGTCTTATAGGCTGTTAGGTCTGGGGAGGTTGACTCAGGGATAGTATATCGCCAGTGATAAGGGTAATAGTTTTTTAACGCCTCTTTCCCTTTGCTGGTGGTGGCTACAGTTTTCGTTGGAAGGAAATGGAATAATGAATCTTTGAACCAGGGCGTGTCTTCGTAATAATAATTGATTTCACTTACAACGCTATCCACAGATGGCTGATAGGAGTAGTTTTTAGTTACAGTTTTCTTTAGTTCATAGTTGGTGGTGTAAAGATTATATTTCTTAAGATCAATTGGAGGTTGGTTTTGCTCTGCATCATGAGGCCCGACGAAGAAAGCCATACCGGATAGATATTGCAAGGTGTCGGGCAAATACCAAACTGTGATATTGCCATTCTTGCTTTTGAATCCCATATTGAAGGCATAGGAATTCTCTGTATCAGTTAATTTCCTGAATACCGTATCCTTTTTTTCATACGCAATCTGGCGTATCAGCTTCCCTCTCAGAAAATCCCTTTCATCAAAAGGAGTAAAGGGCAAGGTTTGGTACACTTTACCATTTAGGGTTAACTCATACTTATCATCGGTTTGATTTGGCAAATAGCCTTCGTTGAATTCCGGGAAATTTTTAAACGTGGTAAATTGGTATTCTGTCTTTAAAATGTTGGAATCAATGACCATAATTATTATCTGTCAAAATCCTTTCTAAATCTTTTGAACTATTGCAGGAAGTTAAGAGCAAGGTAATTGCAAATAATATTAATCTTGATCTCCCTATTTTTCTAGTTCCAAGAATCTTATTCATCTGTTCGAGAGTAGTCATTTTTTTCACGAGTTTAAAAGACGAGATCGATCCAAACACCTCTCAGTCCTTCGCCTTGCTTTTGAAGTTCAACAATGTGTCTAACTGCTTAAAGACCTTTAACATTTCTGCTCTTGAAGAAGAATCTAGTTCCGCGGGGATTATATTACGTTCTATTCTTTTTTTATTATGCAATATCACAGTATCATTATTCGCGTATGTATCTTTAGAACTAGAAAAAGTTACATCAATACTGCTTTTCCTTTGTAATAAATTGTCAAGTATAACCTTGAAGTCGGACTCTTTAGGTAGTTTGTACTTATCTTTTATAGTCAATTTAACAACGACCCATTTATCACTCAGACTTAATTCTTGTACTTTCCCAATAATCACCCCTCTTGATATCACAGAAGAACCCGCATAAAGCCCGTCTGCATTATCTAAAAGCAAATACAGATTATTATGCCTTCCGACGCATCCACAAAAGATGAAAAGGATAATTAAAAAACACCTTACTGGATATATATTTCTACGCATTGGTTGCTATTCCTTCTCGGACTTGTTTACTGGAATATTTGCGAGCCAAGTAGCTAACTCAGCGACTCTTTTAAGGATGGCGAGTTGAACAGTTTTTAATTAAAGTGGTTTCATATACTCTGGACGTCAAGAACACAGAATCGGAGTTAAATCTGTTAACCTTATATTTAATTTCTCTTATTTGAATTGAGTCGCCTACAATACTCCATTTATTTGAAATTTTATTGTCGCCGTCATTGTATCTATAAACGGAGTCAGTCCTTTTTTTTGCGTAGAAATTATAATAGTAAAAAAAACAGTCCCCGTTTCTACTAAACTCATAACAAGAATTAATTGGGTCAGGAGAATCTTTTTCCAGGATATCCCAATAACAATTATTATCTGTCAAAATCCTTTCTAATTCTTTGGAACTATTGCAGGATATTAAGAGCAAGGTAACTGCAAATATTATCAACCTTGATCCGTCTATTTTACTGGTTATTGAAGTCATATTCACATGGAATATAATTAGCACTAATCTTTGCTTTTAATAGTTCTTTTCTTACTGCCTGCAATATAAAAATGTATTTTCTTGCACTTGCCCCGTACCAAACCCTTCCTTGCTTTTAAACAACTGCATACCACCTATATCTTACTTAAAGGAGGGAAAAAACCTTTGTTGCTTAAATCATACCGTTTCCTGTTACAGAGCTCGCAAACTTTAAAGGGATAATTTTCAAGATTTAGAGCTATGTCCGTTTCTGGGATGACAAGCTGCACAGTATCTTCAATCACTTTTTCTTTTTTATATAGCAATACCTCTTTGCTTTTAATATTCATTTCCTAATTCCCAATAACTACTATCTTGCTTGTCATACCGAATCAATCCTTTTGACTTACTCCAATATAATTTTGTCACATAATCGCTTCGACTGGAAAGACTTCCTAAATAATCTTCCGCCTCGATTATATATACATCACCGTAATGATTATTGGATACTGTAACAGATGTAGGGCTGACTTTACTTAAACTATCTATTTTAACAGAACTTAACCGATAAAATTTTGCATTCTTGGTCGCTAAGCCAAAAACCAACTCTGCCCTTTTGTTCATATTTTTTTTTATCTCAAGAAAGTAATTCTCCAAATATCGAAATTTCTCACTCCCTGTATATCCATCAGAATGTCTACAGAAAATACCCACAATTTCGTATTTGTTTGTACTAACTGCAGGATCAGGCATGCCCCATACAGTGTCCTTCCTTATAAAATAAATAGTATCCGTTTCTCCTGTATTTGACTTAAAAACAAGTGTTTCATTTCCCGTATAGGGCATCCAGTTATAATCTTCATCCGACAATTTGATTGATTGCCCACATGAAATAAAAATGAATGAAAGGAAAAGAAACGCAAAGGCATTCTTTTTCATAATTCAGATTTTACTATTTAACAGTTACTTTAATACCCTGACTTGTCCAATACTTAATCAATTCATTTAACCATGTACCTACACTATGACCACCTCTGCCTCCTTCATATTTTTCTCTTTCTATGCCCCATTCAACGCCAGGAATTTTCTCATACTTAGATCCTCCAAACAAATCTGCTATTATTCCATTTGAAGACACCTCATCACTTTTTGTTGAAAACTGCCTGCCTTTTAACAAAGCCGGATGACGAATATCTCCTGGTTGGTGAGGCGATAGATAATCCACAAATTCAATCAAACTACCGTATTTCGAACCAAGCAAACCTGTTGCAATCCCTGCTGCATAAGCAGCGCCCTGACTATGTCCAACTATTTTTATAGTTTCACCATCTTTGAGTGTCACTTCCCCTTTCTCTAATTTGGCGATCAAGTCTTCTGCTGCTTTTGTCCCTTCCTTATATCTTGCATCAGCAGTAGCCTTCGGCGTAAACGAGCCATTAGTATAAAGAACATTTTTATCGTTGTATGCTTCCATATATTTCGCATCTACTCCTTCCCAATAACTAGATTGGAATAGCTTACCATTATTTCGTGGCCCATCGGAATAGAATCCTCTGTCCGGTGCATACGTTTCGTATTTGGGGTTAGGTACTATACGTCCTTCTTTCCCTTTTATTAAATATGAGTTCCTTTGGCCCGCTATATAATGATCTACCATAAACCCATTCGCAAAAATGAATAGGTTACCAGCAATATCTATTGTGTTGACAAAGTTATTGCCACCATAATTATAAGGTGTTAATCCATAGTAAGTCTCAGAATAATTATCAATAACATGCCAACGGCCAATCTGGTTGTCATACATCCTTGCCCCATAATCCAACCATTCTAATCCTGAGTTATCCCTAAACTCTTGCCTTTGCTCTTCCTTATTATTATACTTGTATTTATTCTTTGGTTCTCCAAAAGTTAACGCCTTCGAACTAATCCCCGCCATCGTCAACCCAAATGGGTAATAATGCGTTTCTTCCAGTAGTGGCCCCCGTATATGTGATACCTGCAGGTTGTCAAAGAACACATCGTAATTCGTCTCATTACTGGTATAAATATACAGATATCCATTTTGATTCACCGGCAGACCGAGTTTACTGAATTGTTTCACTATGCCACTGGCTTCCACCGCTTCTGCCCCGCTTTGGCCATTGCCTACATATTTGAATTGCTCATCAAACAAAATCCAGTTCAGGTAGGCTTTGGGTTTACCGCTCACGGGAGGCTGGTCATTGCTCAGGAACAAGCTCACCTGCGGGTCAAGAAGCGTGCTGGTCAGATCGGTTGCCCCGATCTTGCCACCGCTTATGCCCGGTGCGCTACTGATCAACGCCGATACGATCGAGGTCAGCGGGCTGGTATTGTTGCCACTGCTGGTTCCTGTCCACCAGGCACTTCCCCGGACATTGAATTCGTCACCTGCCATTACTTTTAATAGAATAGCTGGGCCGATTTTATTGCCATCTCCTCTTACCAGTGCTACCTTATCATTCGGGTCGGTATAGGTATCAGTATAGCCCGATGGCCTGTTCACGCGAGTCGCATCCAGGTTACTGTAAAAAGTATTTTCAATAGCTGCCCCGGCTGTTTCCATCGAAGCGGTCGGATAGCCATTTGTTTTACGCTGTTCTGTCAACACCATTCGTACATTGCCTAAATGATCTTTTAGCATATAATCAAATTCCAATCCGGTTAGTGAGTCGGGGTTCGTTGAAGTATTGACTGGTCGGACACGCCCTTCCTCATGAGAGAAGAATTGTAAGGTTTCTATGTAACCCAAGCCCGCATTCACTGTTCCGTCTGAATATTGCTTGCTCTCGAACACCGCTCCGTTCAGGTAGGTGGTCGTGGTCGTTATATCGGTCGTATAGGCTGTGCCGTTATAAGTTAGGTTGACATTTTGCTCTACCGTGGCCTTTTTTAGTTTGGTTCCATTTGCATCATATACATAGTTTACCGTTCCCTTATCTGCTGTATTTGCATCATTGCGCATCGTGATCTGTTTGAGAAGGTTCAGGTGATTATAGGTGATGCCACCGCCGGTGCTCATGCCGGTAGCCGCCGTTACCGTCCCGTTGATCCGCTTGTTCAGGTCGATCACCAGGTTGCCGTTCTTATCATAACCATAATCTATAATCGAAGTATTCTTATCGGTAAAGTCACCCAACTGATGATCGGTGGTGCCGGTACCACTCTCTGTCACAGCTTTGAGCATATTGCCGTTGCTCCAGTACGTATATGTCAGGTTGTCGATCTGAGCAGGGCCGGTCAACTTCAGGCCCCATTGTTTCATCTTCAGGATATTACCGTTGGCATCATAAGCGGTACCGTCGTCAGCGCCGCTGCTGCCCATCTGTACCGTAAAGTCTGCCACTGTCTTATCCCAGGCCGTTCCGCTGTTGTTTTGTTTGAACTCTGCTTTTAGTAGCCGATTGGCCCCATCATAGCTGAAGTCATACCTTCTTCGCTTATCATCCCCGTCGCTCTTCCAGGTCAGGCCACCAATGTTGCCGTTGTACTGGGCATTGGAAAAGTTGTTGCCTGCCTTACTGGTCAGGTTATCATAGCCCAGTTCAAAACCAAACAGTTTCCCATCGATCGTCTGCCCCTCAGTTGTCAGGTAGTCCCGGTTGTTGCCCAGCAGCCAGCCCCGGATATTATAATCGTACACCAGTTCCTGCAAAGGTTGGCGGGGAATGTAATAAGTGTTCATCTCTGTTTTTTTACCACCGATCGTTTTTTTGTTCACCTGCCCGATCACGTCGTATCCCTGATCAAATATGGTAATCCAGTTAGTTGACAATGCCCCGCTTTTGACAAGGCTATATGCTATTTTCTTTTCCACTTTGACCAGCCTTGCCAGAGCATCATAACTCAACCGGTTCACTGCTGTAATCGTTTGTGTATTGGTGCCGGCCTTTCCTGTTTTACTAACGGTGATGATCGGTTGACCCGCCCAGTTATATTGCGTGGAAGAGATATCCACTCCGCCCGTAATGTTCTTTGTCTTGATCTGGATCAACCGCCCCTTCACATCATAAAGGTTTACCGAGCAAATAGAATCGTTCGGAGAATCCAGTACCCTTGTTAACGTCCAGGTTACCATACCTCGTGTTTGAGCACTTACGGAAAGGGATTGTGCATATTCAGGCGAAGTATTATAACTGGTATAAAACTGAGAAGAGCCTATTGTGTCGAAGGAACTCGTCAGTCCACCAGGTAGACCCAAATAATCATCGTAGTGCGTAACGGTCAGTTGCGTGTAATTGGTCGGTGTTGAAGGGTAACTGGTAGAGGTAAAAGCATTTACCCGGTGGGTGGCAAAAGTACTGGGACTAGTCCACAATCCAGTTTCTACCGGGCGGTTCAGTGAATCATACTTGGTTACCAACCACTGATTACCCAGCCGCATATTGCCATCCTGCACCATTACCAGCCGGTCGCGGGCGTCAAAAACCATCAATGTTTCCATTGCCGTTCCGTTGCCAGGTACACGTTTCATGATCTGTCGGCTCTTCTCATCATATTCATAGCGGAACCCATGTTCAATCAGGGTATTGACCAGTACCCAATTGGAACTGATGTTTTTTACTCCCTGCGGTTGTAACACACAGCGCAACCTTCCCAGGTCATCATACATATAA
>DATAJQ010000199.1:0-2084 GCA_036262095.1 Chitinophagaceae bacterium
GCTTATCTTTGTTTAGTTGCATAAACAACTATTAGCTAACGATTCAAAACAATAGTATGAAGATCTTAGTTTGTATCAGTAAAACACCGGACACAACGGCAAAAATAACTTTCACTGACAACAACACGAAATTCGATACCAGCGGCGTACAATGGATCATCAACCCCTATGATGAATGGTATGCCCTGGTAAGAGCCATTGAACTGAAAGAAAAAGATCCTTCTGCCATCATCCACCTTATCACTGTAGGTGGTGCTGATGCAGAACCCATCATCCGTAAAGCCCTGGCCCTTGGTGGAGATGAAGCATTCCGTGTGAATGCTGATAATCACGACAGCTTTTATATTGCTTCACAGATAGCTGCTATTGCCAAAGAGGGTGCTTATGATCTGATTTTTACCGGTAAAGAAACTATTGACTACAATGGTTCTTCGATTGGCGGCATGGTCGCAGAACTGCTCGATCTACCTTATATCTCCCTTGCTTCAAAATTTGAACTGGATGGAAGCAAAGCCACTATTACCCGTGAAATAGAAGGCGGTGAAGAAACTGCAGAGGTAAATCTGCCGGTGGTGGTCAGTGCGGCAAAAGGTATGGCCGAACAACGCATTCCCAATATGCGCGGTATTATGGCAGCCAGAACAAAACCGCTGAAAGTAACCGAGCCTGTGGCAGTGGAAGCACTGACCAGTGTTACCAGCTTCGGCCTTCCTCCTGCTAAAGCCGGCGTTAAACTGGTGCCTGCAGATAATGTAGAAGAACTGGTTCGCTTATTACATGAAGAAGCCAAAGCCATCTAACGATACCATCCTATAACTTTTAAACTTGCACTATGTCTGTTTTAATATTTGTTGATATTGCTGAAGGCCAGGTAAAAAAAGCATCACTTGAAGCATTGAGCTATGGAGCTAAAGTGGCCGAACAATTAAGTACTTCTGCTGAAGGGGTTGTATTAGGCACTGCCAAAGAGGACCTCGCTGCATTAGGTAAATACGGAGTGAGCAAGATCCATCATGTTAACAATCCCGCACTTGATCATCTCGATGCACAAGTATATACTAAAGTAGTTGCACAGGTGGCACAAGCCGTTTCTGCTACTGTGATCATCTTCCCCAATAATATGGATGGGAAGTCAATTGCTCCACGGCTTTCAGCCCGGTTGAAAGCCGGACTTATCTCAGGGGCTGTGGCCCTTCCCGATACCAGCAATGGATTTACGGTGAAGAAAAACGTGTTTTCCGGAAAGGCATTTGCCAATATCAGCATTTCCACACCGGTAAAGATCATTGCACTTAACCCGAATGCCTATGCCATTAAAGCCGGGGAAGGCACTGCAATAGTGGAGGCATTCAATGCAACCGTTGACACGCCGAAAGTAAAAGTGACCAGTTCCACCAAAGCCAGCGGAGAAGTGCCTTTAACGGAAGCAGAGATCGTGGTAAGCGCAGGCCGTGGATTGAAAGGTCCGGAAAACTGGGGCATAGTGGAAGACCTTGCCAAAGTATTGCATGCTGCTACCGCTTGCAGCCGCCCTGTAGCTGATGCGCACTGGCGTCCGCACAATGAACACGTGGGTCAAACTGGTATTGCTATTGCCCCTAACCTGTATATTGCTATCGGCATTTCGGGCGCGATACAACACCTTGCGGGCGTGAACAGAAGCAAGGTGATCGTTGTTATAAATAAAGACCCGGAAGCACCTTTTTTCAAGGCAGCAGATTATGGTATTGTAGGAGATGCATTTGAAGTGGTGCCGAAATTGACTGAAGCGATTAAAAAGCTGAAAGGGATATAAGTCAAAAGTAAAAAGAGGCCTTCATTTTTACTTTTGACTTTTGAATTTTGACTTATATTGGCTTTTACAGGGTTAAAAATCCAGCCTTTTTATCCTCCTGTTTTTACCTAAAAAGCCTTAGTTTCGTGTGATATTTTATGAAGAAGATAGAACTGGAAATAGTAGCCTTATCCCACAGTATCACTCAAACACACTCTTATGCGGTGGTATTGGGTGAGGTAAATGGGTTACGGCGTTTACCAATTGTGATAGGTGGCTTTGAGGCCCAGGCCATAGCAGTAGCTTTGGA
>DATAJQ010000200.1:0-34989 GCA_036262095.1 Chitinophagaceae bacterium
AGTGCCGCTGAAGCAAACAGCGATCACGATCAATCCACTGCTGAGTCCCAGCCAGAGATGAACATCATTAAAAAATTTCCGGATACGGGGCCAGGAAGAGCGTTTTTGCATGGCGCAAAGCTGCGTGTTATCAATAAAACAGGCTTACGAAATCGGGAAACCGTTATTCGATGTAAGGAATAAAATGAGCATGATTGTCATGGAATTATCATTCAATTGAAATCAACGTTTATTCCCGATTGCATAAACCCATTTCCCAAAACAGTAAACGTTCTGATTACCGCTGATCTTCCTTTGCAAAAAATTTCCAAAATGAGACAAAAAGGTATCCTGGCCCTCCTGCTTTTATGCGCAACCAGTGTGATGGCACAAACCGGAACAATCAGTGGGACAGTGAAAACAACCGATGGACAACCAGCGGCTGATGTGAATGTCAGCCTTAAAGGAGAAGTAAGAAACACGGCCACTTCAATCAGCGGCACTTTTGAGTTCAGAAATATTAAAGAAGGCGATTATGTTATCGTTGTTTCCTATGTCGGCTTAAAAACACAGGAAAGACCTGTGCAGGTAAAAAGCGGTGAGGAGCAGCATCTTGATTTTATCTTAACGGAAACAGCAGGTCAGCTCGAAGAAGTGATCGTTAGCGGGCAACGCAGTTTGAATCAACGCCCGGTAAATGCAGGTAAAATAGCGATCGACCCTTTTGATCTTCCGCAAAGTATCACGGTTGTGAATGCAACTCTCCTGCGCGATCAGCAGGTGCAGCGTCTGAGTGATGTAATGAAGAATGTGAATGGCGTTTACCTGTCAACGGTAAGGGCTTCTACCCAGGAAAACTTTTCGGCCCGGGGATATAGTTTCGGTAATAACAATCTTTTCAAGAATGGTTCCAGGGTCAATAGTGGCGCCATGCCTGAAATGAGTTCACTTGAAAGAGTGGAAGTGCTGAAAGGCAGTGCTGCGATATTATATGGTAATGTGGCTCCCGGAGGTATCGTGAATATGGTGACCAAGCAGCCCAAGTTCAACTGGGGAGGTGAAGTGTCCATGCGCACCGGCAGCTACGACCTGTACAAGCCTGCCGTGGATGTGTACGGGCCCATTTCTGGAAATGTGGCTTTCCGT
Source organism: Chitinophagaceae bacterium (assembly GCA_036262095.1). GTDB lineage: Bacteria > Bacteroidota > Bacteroidia > Chitinophagales > Chitinophagaceae > Terrimonas_A. The sequence continues at coordinate 1,126 of DATAJQ010000200.1, forward strand.
TTGAATGGCACGTATGAATCAGCAAAAAGCTTCCGTGATGTGGTAAGCAGTGAACGTTACTATGTAAATCCATCCCTGCTGTTCAGGTTAGGTAAGAAAACAGACCTGCTGGTGCAGGGAGATTATCTTCGCCATGATTTTACACCCGATTTTGGGATTGGAAGTATTGATAATAACAGGGTCAACAAAGTGGACCGTTCCACTTTTTATGGCGCTCCCTGGCAGTATGCTAAAACAACACAGTCTACCTCAGGGTTTACGCTCCGCCAGGAATTGAATAGCAACTGGAGATTGACGGTGAATGGTTCTTATCAATATTATAAACGCGACTATTTCTCTACAGAACGTATACAGGCTGCTGCCAATGGCGACTGGACAAGGCCGCTCGGCAGATCAAACACTGCAGAGAATTATCTTATCGGCCAGGCAGACCTGACCGGGAAATTCCAGACAGGGAAGATCGGTCATACCCTGCTCGCAGGCGTGGATGCTGACCGTTATCTTACCAAAGCCTACACTTACAGCCTGAACACGACCTATGATGTGATCAATCTGCTTGATCCTGATAAATATGTTCCCCGTACAGATATGCCGGAAGCAACCGCTACACGTTTTACAGAAACACCTGTTGTCCGGATTGGTGCATACATACAAGATCTTATCAGTTTGTCGGAGAAATTCAAATTGCTGGCCGGTGTACGCTGGTCGTTGCAGGAAGCGAAACAAATTGATACCACTTTCCTGGCTACTAACACTAAGAACAAAGGTGGAGTGGTCAAAACTGATAAAGCGTTTTCACCAAGATTCGGTTTGGTGTACAGGCCTATTGCAACAACTTCTGTATTTGCCAGTTACTCCAATTCATTTGTTGTGAACAGCGGAACGGATGTATATGGCAATGCACTGGATCCTTCCATTATAGATCAATATGAACTGGGTGTGAAGAATGATTTTTATAAAGGAAAATTATCCCTCAATGTAACGGCTTACCGTATTGTGAACAATAACCTGGCGCAAACAGCACAGTTTGCTGCTGATGGGGTAACACCAAACAACAATACTGCTCTGAAAGAGCTGACAGGACAAACCACCAGCGATGGCATTGAAGTGGATATCGTCGGTCATCCGTTAAAGGGACTGGATATCACTGCGGGGTATAGCTATAACTATATGCGTTATACCAAGACCCCCGATGCAAAAGGCAATTATGTAGAGGGGCAAAGGCTGGTGAACAGTCCTGCCCATACAGCTAATGCAACAGCTTTCTACACTTTAAAAGGTTTCCGCTTCGGCGCTACCTATAATTATATTGGAAAAAGGGTAGGTGGCTGGAACAATACAATTGGTCAGGCCCAGGGTTATGATCGCCGGATACCTGTGGATGGATTTTCTACAGTTGATATCAGCGCGGGTTATACTTATAAGAAAGTGTCATTGCTGGCTAAGGTATCCAACCTTACCAATACTTATAATTACTACGTGCATGAGAATTACAGTATCAATCCAATACCTCCAACTCAGTTTATGGCAAGCCTGTCTTACAGGTTTTGATAAGATGTGACCAGGTGAAGATTCAATAATAAAGCCCGTTTGAATACGGGCTTTATTATTGAATTCTATAGCTAAGCTCCGCACTGGTTACCGGCAGTCGTTTCCCAATAATCCTTTCCATAGTTCACGAATATCTCACTACCTGCGGGAATACGCCTGGTAGCTTTGATGAAAACGCGGGTGCCGTCAATCTCAAAAAAACTATTGTTGCGCACACCTTCGATTCTCACAGGCCCGGCAGCGTCATTGGCATACCGTGCAAGATATTCGGGATGTGGCGCTCCGTTAATTACATGATGACGGTTTACATAACAGAGATATGGGTTGTCAATATCATGCTTGATTTCTTTCCAGGAAGTAACCGTGCCGAGGTATTCGATGATCAGCGTTCCTCTTGGAATATCAATGTTGGTGAATAGCCCCATACCGGCGCCTGGCAGGGTAGAGGGTTGGATAAAAAGTTGTTCGTCTTGCTGGTCCATGGCTAAATAGAGCGCGCGAAGATAAGGGGAAAACAAATTTAAAACATCGCGTCTATTCTTATCAGTGCAGCTTCCACGCCAGCACGAACTTTTCTTCCGTGTTCATCATTCGGAAGGTGATGGATAAATGCTGCTGCAAGCTGATAATGCTGTCTTGCTTTGAAGAAATTGTGAAGCGTTTCGTATGATTTGCCGATGTTGAGATAAAGCGAGGAAAGATGTTCTCTCGAGGTTTCTTCATCTATGCGAAGCGCAAAATGCAATGCCTGTTCATTCCAGTATAAACATTCATGCGGCTCTTCCTGGTGTCGGCCGAGATAATGGGCGGCTGTGAACTTTTCAAAATCGGAGATGGCTTTTTCCCATGCTTCCAGGTACAACTGGAAAGCACTCTCCATATTACCCAGAGCCTCTTCATTCATGCCCCTGGCACACAATCTTACCACATTATTGCGGGGATTGAAATCCATGGCGCAAAGATATCTTATTACCCTTTCCGGGACACCAGCCGGAAGCCTTAAGTTTAACTCTCGAGGTGTTATCTTTCCTGCAGCAGATCTTCCAGCTCATTCAACAGACTGACCTGGGCAGGGTTTAGTTTTTCTTTTGCCTCCTGCAGGTTGAACCAGGCGGCTTTGTCTACCTCCGGAAAAGCTTGCTGTTTCCCTGACCCTGGAGGCCATTCTATTTCAAAGAAGTTGCTTTGAACTTTTGTTTCATCCAGCTCTCCCTCCAATGCCCAGGCTTGCACCCATTTGCCGGATTTTTGTTTTATGGAAGTAAGTGGCAGGAATGATCCCTTAATAGTATGCCCGGTTTCTTCTTTAAACTCCCGTACGGCAGCAGTAAGCGGGTCTTCCGTTTCTTCATATTCTCCTTTTGGAATACTCCAGGTCCCGGCATCTTTGTTTTTCCAGAAAGGGCCGCCGGGGTGCACCAGGAATACTTCCATGTCTTTTCCACGGAAACGGTATAGAAGTATGCCGGCGCTTTGCTTTTTCATAACCTAAAGGTAAGTGCCCCGCCGGGTGTTCTAAGCCATTTGTTCCAGTATGCCTTTTAGTTCCTGCTCATCGGGCAAATACACATGTCCGAAATCAAGCACCTGTGGATTGGAAAAACTCATGGGATTAATGGCAGCCTTTCTTACAGAACCATGATATTCTTTTGCTCCAGACTCCTCCATCAGTTTTTTGATATTGGACGACCTGATTCCGGCACCCGGCATAATGCTGATGCGATCGCCTGCTTGCTTCACCAGCTTGCCCAGCAATTCACCGGCGTCAGGAGCTGCACTTTTCTGACCGGATGTAAGAATGCGTTCGCAACCTGCGGCAATAATATCTTCCAGCGCCTGGAATGGATCGGGTGTGGCATCGAATGCGCGGTTGCAGGTAACACCCATAGGATAGGCCCATTCAACAAACTGCTTCAGTTTATCGACATCAATCTCACCATTGATCTTTTGCACGCCAATTGAAATGCCATCGCAACCCAGTTCTTTGCAAACAGCGATATCCTGTTTAATGATGGCCAGTTCGTCTTCATCATAATAATAGTTTCCGCAACGTGGTCGAAGGATAGGGTAAAGCTTAATGGAAATTCTTTCACGTGTGCGTTTGATAGTTCCGTAACTGGGCGTAGTGCCGCCTTCAACGGGGTTGTCGCAGAGTTCAACGCGGTAAGCGCCTGCTTTTTCGGCTATGAAACAGGATTGAATGTTAAAGGCACAGACTTCGAGAATGGCTTTGGGCATGGTTGGTGGGTTATGATTTTACCGGTTAAGGTAATTTAAACTTTATTCACCGGTTTTACCGAGAGTGGGAAGCCTGTCTGTACATCTTCTGCTTAGGCGGGATTTTTTGAATTGACATCCACAGGCATGGTTTATTTTTTTGATTGATTGTTCAGAAATTAATGTGATTCCCCTTATCTTTGCTGCCCATTATCAGAAGCCCAGGTGGCGAAATTGGTAGACGCACTGTCTTCAGGTGGCAGCGCCGCGAGGTGTGCTGGTTCGAATCCAGTCCTGGGCACGTCAAAAGCCTTGTTGGTCTTGATTAACAAGGCTTTTTTATTGTGTGTCATATCAAAAAAATGTCTTAACCCCTTAAAAACCGGACAAAAGTTCGATATTTAGCTCTTTTTGTTCTCCAAGACTCATTACATGGTCAGGGGTACTAAATTTTCGATTAGGAGTTCGGTAGAAAATCTTTGTTTCCACCTAGTGACCTGGCTGGTCCAATTCCATATTGTGTGCGATTTGAGCTGTGCTAAAATCTGATGTTTCATACTCCTGTACAACTGCTCGCACGAAAGCCATGTTGTACTTAAATCTTGTGCCTGATTTTTCTTAATCCTTCTATTTTTCTCATCGTGTACATTTTTTGGTGTAAACCCTATTCAGGACTAGACATAAATGAATTGCATGTTATTTGGTTGTCGCCAACAACTCTGTTGGAGGATAACCGAACTGTTTTTTAAATGCAAAGGAAAAATGTGATAAATTCTCAAAGCCCACTTCATAACAAACATCAATAGGCTTTTTTCTTTTTTCCACGAACTGGTAATGCGCGAGTTCCAGGCGTTTTTGTGTCAGCCATTTCTGCGGAGTAGTGGCAAAGGTTTTCCTGAAGTCCCTTTTAAACGTTGTCAGGCTTCTTCCGGTGAGATACCCGAACTTTTCCAATGGCAGGTTGAACATAAAATTCTTTTCCATGTAGTCTGCCAGATCAATCTTGCCAGGTTCCTCAAAATTTGCCAGCGTGTTGTCGATATCCGGGTCGATCGATCGCAATATACTGACGGCTTCAGTGATTTTGAGATTGGCAATATTTTCGGGCAGTTCCTTCATATCGAAGTAAGGTATTAGTGACGATAGGCAACTTTGCAATAAGGGATGATTATTGTAATGCCGGATCTTATGCATACCGCCTGCTTGGGGTTTATATTTAAGCTTGTCGTAGAAATCCCGTAACCATCCGGCAGTGAGGTGCATTACTACCGTTTGGTGTGGTAATCCGTCTTTAGGATAGTTGATAATAGTAGCCAATTGATTTCTTGGTATCAAAAATATATCTCCCTTTTGAAAGGTGTAAATGTTTTCAGCCTGCACAATTTTTGTTTCGCCGGAAATGAACCAGATAAGCATGTGGTGCTCGAACGTAATGTCCGATTTGAAGAATTTGTCCTGGTAGCAGGAAAGCTTGATATCCTCAGTGATATACTTTGCCTGGAAGTCCATATGCGAAATTTTAGATTAACTGCTTCAGCTATATAATAGGAGCATAGAAACAAAGGTAATCTATCTTTTATCGGTCAACTTTGTTTAAAAGGCCAATTTCAATGGAATTTATAAATTGAAATGAATGCCGGTCATTTCTTCAGTGAGCTTCCACAAGTGTTTTGCAGATCCTTCATTCAATGAATATTGTTGCACACCACTCTGATGCAGTTTAGCCGTGGTTTGTACTGAAGCACCAGCAGGTAGCAGCTCAGCGATGTCGCCATCTTCACAGTATACGCCACCGATGTGGTTCAGTGAGGGACTGGTTGCGGCAAATACCGATGTGGAAGCACCTTGCGGAATGTTTTTCAATCCTGCCAGTACCTCGGGGCGTAGATTACCATCATTATCCAGGAACCCCAATTGTTTCCACTGTTCCATATTTGCGTTTCTGCCCAGCTCTGTGCCTGCGATGGAACCTGGATGTACGGCAAAGGCCCTTACATTGAAATTTCTGGCACGGTTATCCAGTTCAAGGGTAAACAGGTTGCTGGCTGTTTTGGACTGGCCGTATGCTTGCAGTGTTTCATAGTCGTGGTTTTCGAAATTGGGATCTTCAAAATCAAAAGGGGCCATATGGTGCCCGAGCGATGAAACATTCACTACCCGGGCACCGTTTGCTTGCTTCAATGCGGGCCACAGTTTTGAAGTAAGATGGAACTGTCCTATATAATTTGTTGCCAGCTGTGATTCAATACCGCGTTCGTCACGCTGCAGAGGCACCCACATGATGCCTGCGTTATTGATCAGTATATGCAAAGGCTTGGAGGAAGCAAGGAATTTTTCAGCGAACATATCGATGGAAGCTGGTCTCATCATGTCCATTTCTTCGATCTCTATGTTCCGGATACCTTCCAGATTTTTCTTCGCCTTTTTTACATCCCTTGCAGGAACGATCACTGTTGCACCAGCCGATACGAGTGTTTTAGCAGTTTCTAATCCGATCCCTGTATTACCGCCGGTAACGATGACGATCTTTCCGGTAAGGTCTATGCCTTTGATGACATCTGAAGTGGTTGACCGGGCATTGAAGCCTGTGTGGAGCGGGTGCTGAAGCGCTCCCTGATTGTTGTTTTGTACCATTTAATTTCGTTTTGTGGATACGAAAATAAAATGGGCTTCGGCGCCAGGCTTTGTTTAAAAGGCCTAATTTGCTTTGTTTACAGGGCCAGGATCCAGTACTTCTTTCATCCCATCCTCATATGTCGTCGGTATGAATTCAAAGGCTTTGCAAAACTTCTCACTATCAAAAAAATAATCCTGGTTGTTCTGGTATTGCATTTCAACCAGTTCCCGGATGGTCCTGTTAAACAGTCCTGCTACAGACAGAAGAAAAGAACTGAGTAATGTATAGGATGCTTTGGCACCTTTGATTGAAGCTGCCCGTGTTATAAATTCCTTACCCGTCCATCGCTGAGAGGAAGTTGGCAGATGCCATACCTGGCCATACGCACTGTCCGTATTGCCCAATATTGCTGTTGCTTTAGCAGCATCCGGTGTATAAGTAAAGGAATGTATTTTATGCACATTGGATTGCCAGCTAAGTTTTTTGTTTTTCGAAACCGGATCCAATACCATAATATTCAGAATACCATTCTTTGCTCCCGGTCCGTAAAAATCAGCACTCCTGGCGATCAGAGCCTGCAATCCTTTTTGGGATATGGCATTCCGGATCGCTTCTATGACCTGCAACCGCACTTTGCCTTTTTTGGAAGGTGGATTCAGCGGGCTCTCCTCCGTCATATGCGGGATCGCATGCTTATCGTAGGTATATACATTGTCGAAGAAAACCAGTTTAACCCTATGTTTCAAACAGGCATTGATCACATTATTGATGATAGCCGGCCAGCTTCTTTGCCATACCCGGAGATCGTATTTCAAGCCAACGACCAGGTAGGCTATTGAGGCACCGGCAACAGCACGGTCTACCTGGTCAGCCAATAAAAGGTCTGCAGACAAAAGTTCGTCGTCCCCATTTACCTGTTCGGGATTACGTGATACCAATCTCACACGATCTGTATATTGTTTTAATTCTATTGCCAGCAGCCTGCCAATGTCTCCGCCAGCGCCCAGAATAACCTGTGTCATAATAATAGGTTGTTTTGTTTCCGATACAAAGCTATAGTATACAGGCACAAAATGATCGCAGGATCGTGTATGCAATAATTACTTAACTTAAATCAATAAAGCTTTTCTTATGCAGGATTAGGTTGGAGGCTTCTTTTTGACAAATTTTGCCATGAGGATAACCGGCTGAATTTCAGGAATGCTGCCAAAGGATAATGCATTAAAGAAGATTTTTACAAAAACCGGCAAAAATGAAAACTCAGGAAAAGATAAAAGAGGTAACGTGTAAGCTTACAAGTCTCGAACTTAGGAAGAGAAAAGAAGAAGTGATTGGCTCTCTTAAAAAGAAAGTTTTATCCAGATCGGAACTTCCAAATGGCTACAAGTACAAGTTTGATGGCAATGATGCTATCCTGGATGAACTTGTGACCTTTATTAAAGCAGAGCGCCTGTGTTGCGATTTCTTTGATTTTAATTTGGATATCACCGGCGATGGCAGGGAAATCTGGCTGATGATTACAGGACCTGATGGTGCAAAAGATTTTATTGAAAAGGAGCTGGAGTTATGATCCCCCGCGGGGCAGGAAGGAATGCTGATCCTGTATGTCATCCTGAACCCTGAAATCATTATTTGAATCAACTAGCTGTCTTTTAATATATAGCCCATTCCTATCTGTGTATGGATCAGTTTTACAGGAAAAGGCTTGTCAACTTTGTTGCGGATATAATTAATATAAACATCAATGATATTGTTTTCCGTTTCAAAGTCGGCATCCCAGACATTGATAGCGATATCGGCTCTGGACACAGTACGGTTTTTATTTCTCAATAAGTATTCCAGCAACTTTAGCTCGCGTGCGGTTAAAGAAATCTCTTTCTCGTTTCTACACACCTGCATGGTTTCCAGGTTGAGGGAAAGATCGGCAGCCCGCAATATATTACCGGTTGGAAAGTGACGGTCGGTTGTGCGGCGAAGCAATACCCTTATTTTCATGATGAGTTCCCTGAATTCAAAAGGCTTTGACAAATAGTCATCTGCACCGGCTTCATATCCTTCTACTTTATCATCAATTGATGTAAGCGCTGTGAGCAGCAGCACAGGCACTTGTTCATTCAGCAAACGGATGAGCCTGCAAAGCTCAAAGCCGTTCATTCCTGGCAGGTTAACATCGAGGATAATCAGATCAAAGGGGCGCACCTGGAACAGGTCCAGTGCTGTACCAGGTTGATAGGCTGTATGTACCTCGTAGTTGTTTTCTGTGAGTCCGAATTCTAATGTGTCAGCGATACGCCTTTCATCTTCCACCAGTAATATGCTCGCATTTCTCATTACACTACAATTTACCAAGTTTAAGTGAGGGTATAAAATCTTTGGGCTGACTCAGTTGTATTTTAATAATGATCTAATATGAATTTAATTGATGTCTTATACTGCTCTGTATTTAAGACGGTCTTCTAATAGTCTTTTAACATCACATTAATGTGGCTCCGTTATTGCGATAGTAGATTTGTTTATGTTTAATAAGATAACAATCATCGGAAGCGGAAGTTGGGCAACTGCCCTGGTAAAGATTTTTACAGAAAGCGGTGTCTTTGTATTATGGTATGTACGGGATGAAGCAATGTCGGATGTGCTTAATTCCACTGGTCAGAACCCGAGATACCTGAGCTCAGTGAGCCTTAACCGGTCGCTGATCCAGGCTACAACCAATACTGTGGAGGCCTGCCGTGATTCGGAGCTGGTGATCTTTGCTGTGCCTTCAGCGTATCTTAAGGCGACCGTTAAAAAATTTGATAAGGACTTGCTGAAAGAAATTCCTGTTGCGGTGTCTATTAAAAGTTTTGTTCCTGGTACCAGCAGCACTCCGGGTAATTTTATCCGGAAATATTTTCAAAGAGGCATGCAGGATGTGATGGTTTTAGGTGGGCCATGCCATGCAGAAGAGATCGCCACGGGAAAATACACTTATCTTACTATAGCGGGCAATGATCCCGTGTTGGTGCAGCAGATCACTGAACGGTTGTCCTGTCCTTATATCAAACCGGTGGCAAACACTGATCCTACAGGTCAGGAATACGCGTCAATTTTAAAAAATGTGATCGCTATTGCAACTGGTATTGCTGCAGGCCTGCTGTATGGAGAGAACTTCCAGTCGGTGCTTGTTTCCAATGCAATGCGCGAAGCAGCCGGATTTATTGAAGCCGTTGCTCCGGGCTCGCCTGATTTCTACCGTTCTGCTTATTTTGGGGATCTGCTGGTGACGGCATATTCTGATTTCAGCCGTAACAGAACGCTGGGCAAGCTTGTCGGCAGGGGGCTTGCTGCCAGCAAAGCGATCCAGGCAATGGAAATGGTAGCAGAAGGGTTTTATGCGTCGAAGGAACTGGCACCTCTTTTAAAAAAGGTCCGGTTAAATACACCTGTGCTGAATGCTGTTTACCGGATCCTTCATCAGCATGCGAATCCCTTCAATGAATTCAGGTTATTGAAAGAACAATTGTTATGATCCGGTTGCTATGTCATTTGAAGAAGCAGTTAAGGGAACAGTTTTCAGCCGTTCTGCTTTTATTCGGGTGAGGGGTAGTATTTCTTATACAATGCTGATGCTGTCTTTATTGAATTGCCTTCGGGAATGGTACTGAATTTTTCATGCTGCAATACCCATTGCCATTCCTGATGGCGGATCTGTTTGTCAATAAAAGACAAATCAGGTGGCGTCTCTTTATCAAGAGATTCCTGTAGATAACGAAAGAAAGTCGCCCATCTGGGTTTATAAAAGTTGCGGATCAGTCCAGCCCATTGCCTGCAGGAATAATCGTGCAGCGGACTGTTCTGGTCACCCCAGGTGGTGATCAGATTACGGGCATTCTTTTCGTACTGGTCTTTTTCTTCTGTTGTAACTCCGTTGTCACGGGCCTGCTGCAACCACCGCCCCAATAAGAAATCTCTTCTTGTAGCAAGCAGCTTATCCATATCATCCATCAGCGACATGAATTGCCAGGCATAGCTGGCGAATTGCTGCTTATCCTTTTGCCGGAATGCTTGTACGGTTTTTTGCTGCAGGTCGAGGGCATGGTTAGCGAGTACCTGTCGTGTTATGTCAACCAGGTCATAGTTGAATCCATCATTATGCTCAAACTGTGGAGCCACTTCTATAAATAATTTCCAGGCTTTCACGAGTTCATTCGGATCATAGTCAAGCCTGGTCCTTGCCCATTTATTGGATGAATCAAGTGTTGGCCTTGCGGTAATGATCGACTCTGGTCCTCCTTCTTCCTGTCCTCCCTGATAAACACTGCCAGCCAATATGGACCAGGCCTGGTCAAGTTTCTTATTGTAGGCGCCATAACGCTGGAGGATATAGTTCTTCAGCCACTGATCGATGCTGATAGGTTGATCCGTCCATATGTTATCCAGCATCAATTGATAAAGCACTGGATTTTGTTCAATCGCTTCAGGCGTTAAGCCAATTCCCGCCATTTTTCCGGAAGCAGGATCATGCAAGGCGGAAGATGGGTCTTTTGCCGGATTGGTGATCCTTCCCCATAAACTGATATTGCCGCCAAAATTGTGCAGCATATTCCATATCCAGGGTTTGCCGTAATAGGCATTTGTCTTTTTCCATAAAGGAAAACTTTCGGAATACAAGTCCAGAACGATCATTCCGTCATCCGGAACAGCATGCAGTAATGCCTGCATTTGAGCCGGCTGCCAGTAAGACGAATTATAGTGAAACATCCAGCCTTGCATTACCCAGGTAGCATGAGGATCGGCGGCCCGCATGGAAGCGAATATTTTTTTACTGATACTGCTCAGGTAAGCAGAATCTTTTGTAGGAGGCACGTTCTCATTAAAAGTATCTGCAGAATATAAGTGATCGGTACCGTAAATCTTTTTTTGCTCTGTAAGAAATATTTTTCCAATCTCATCAAACAATGAATCGGCTGGATCAAGGATCAGCACATCGTCAAAACCTGAATGCCAGTTGGTCTTTTTTACCCTGGCAGATGGAAATTTGGATGTGAAAGATGGCGGCACATGCCCCGTAAAAGCAGGGAGTACAGGCGTCATGCCCATCGCGCGTTCGGCTTGCAATATCTTTTTCTGCAGTGCTTCCCTTTTCTGCATCCAGTTACCGGAAAGCGGGCCTCCCCATGCATCGAGATTCCCCATCCAGAACCAGGCGAAGTAGGAGGGGCCGCAGAAGAAACTGTCCAGTTGCGTTTGCGTGAAGCCCATATCGCGGTAAACCTTATTCCAAACGGATTCTTCGCCAGTAATTGCCAGGGGCATATTTATACCGTTCAGGGTCATCCAGTCTATCTCCTGCTGCCATCTTTCCCAATCCCACCAGGCCATTGAATAGTTAAACGTGCAATAGTTAAGATAATAACGGTATTTATAGGGAGATGCTTTCCTGATCTTTTTTTTAACAGCCGGCAATATTTCCGGAAGGTTCATATTTACACCGTTCCAGGTGATCAGGCAATGACAGTATTCGCGCAGATAATGATTAAGTGCGGAACCAATGCTCACCCCATTATTGCCCCGCAGGATAACCTTTCCGTTTTTGCTCTCCAGTTCAAATACATCTTTGCCGTTATCTGCAGAAATATATTCAACAATGAATGAAGAAGCTTTTTCTTTTACAACGCGGCGGACAAAATCTTCCACTGCCGACTTGTCTTCCCGGGGAGTGGATAGAGCGGTAAATGAGCTTAGGATAAATGATATAATAAGAATCAGCTTCATGATATTACTTCTTTTTTTTGTCGATAGCTGTTGCTTTTTCCTTTCTCTGCTTTATTTCTGCTGTGAGTTGGTCAATTATTGTTTTACAGGCATAAAATTCTTTGTGTTTTGCACCCACCCTGAACATCTTCGTGTATTGATTGGTCTTTTCAGCTATCAGATCAGTAAGCTGTTCGTCGCTCATCTTTCCAAGTTCTTGCATGATGTAATTTTAAAACCAGTGCATTAATGACTTTTTTAAATGGGAACGCCTGTTTCCAGTTCAGGTATGACAGAAGCAGAGGCTTTCCTGATAAAGTCGTTTGCCCAGTACTCAATATCATAGTGTTTGATCTGCTCATACAATCTTTCCATACGCATATTCCTTTCTTCCGGTCTCATCAGCAGAGCCTGCAGCAATGTTTCCTTCAGTGATCTGAGGTCGTAAGGATTCGTTAAAAGGGCATAAGATAATTCCACGGAAGATCCGGCAAACTCCGAAAGGATCAGGACTCCTTTATCATGCGGTGATTCGCCCTGCACAGCGATGAATTCTTTAGCCACAAGGTTCAATCCATCTCTTAACGGAGTGATCCAGGCAATATCTGCTGCACCGTAATATACCAGGATGTCTTCAAAAGAAAAGGAACGGAAGAATATCCTGATCGGCGTCCAGTCGATATTGGCATATTTGCCATTGATGCGCCCTACTGCCTGCTCCAATTGCAGTTTGATATCATCATATATTTTCATTCCTTCGGCAGCAGGCGGGCAGATATTGACAAGTTCTACTTTGCCATGAAACTCCGGGTATTCTTCGAGGAAATGTTCAAATGCCAGTATCTTCTCCAAAGGCCCCTTCACATAATCGAGACGTTCTGCGCTCAGGATCATTTTTTTTCCATTGAGCTGTTGTTTGAGCGCTTCGATCTTTTCCTGCATCAAACCATCCTGGAACAACTGGTTGATATATTCTGTGTTTATTCCCACCGGCACAGCGCCAAGTGAAACGGTACGCTCGCCTGTTTCAATGCCTGGCGTCATACTTGAAACACCAATTGCACTGCTGTAGGTCAGGAACCGGGGAGCGCAGTTGACTTTTGGGTATGTAGTGATGGGGAAGAGGCTGCTGGCCACATCCACAAAATTCTCCACGTAACGGGGAATATGAAAGCCTATAAAGTCGCATTGCAGCAAACTCCCAATGATCTCCCTTCTCCAGGGAAGGATATTGAATGTATTGGCAGCAGGGAATGCAGTATGATGAAAGAAAGCGATGGTGAGATCGGGCCGGAGTTGCCTTAAATAGCCAGGCACAAGCCATAGGTTATAATCATGTATCCACACAATTGCTCCCTGGTCTGCCTGCTCTGCAGCCTTTTCTGCAAACCGGTGATTGATTGCCTGAAAATGATCCCAGTGGCTGTGATCGAAATGCACTTTGTCAATAAAGGAAAAGATCATTGGCCAGAACGCTTCTTTCGAAAACGATTTGTAGAAAATATTGACTTCTTCCTTTGTAAGGCCTACCCTTGCTGCCATCAGGTTTGGGTATGTCTTTTTATCGATATAGATATTACGAAGGGCCTCACCGGGTTGTTCAACTTCTTCCCAGGCGATCCAAAGCCCTGAGCGCCCTCCGGCGAAAAAACCCTGCAGGGTAGGCAGGATGCCGTTGGGGCTTTTTGGCGCAACCCGCTGCACATGACCGTTTACTTCTTTTTTTTCATAGGGGAAACGGTGGTACATCATGATCAATTGGGAACTGTTGGCCGCCGCATTTTCCACAGGCCTCACTTCTTCCAGTTCCAGATCACTTACCAGGCCGGGAAAATGATGAAGAGCTTCCAGGATGCCGCCTGCTCCGGCGGCATTTGCATGGTACACTCCTTCAATATCTGAAGTGGCTTCAACCAGTTTTTTTTCTGATCGGCCAACGACTACTCCTTTAAAGCTGCATTGATACATTGCAAGGTCGTTCAACGTATCACCGGCTACTAACACATCTTCCTGATCATAACGGAGATAGTTCACCAGTTTTTTCAGCGATGTGCCTTTGTTTACTCCATGGGGAAGCACGTCGAGGTATCTACCTGCAGAGTGGACTACGTCACAGTTCAGTGTTGCTACGAGTTCCCTGACCTTTGCTACAGTTTCTTCACTTTGAACATAGAAAGAACTGCGGCGTTGCTGCGGCACTTCCTGGTGTTGGATATCGTCTGCCCCGGCAAGTATCTCCATTATTTTCAAACTTCCCGGCCAGTTCTTTTCTATTTCCGATTGCAATGTTTCAACCGGTTCAAGTGTATGGCCATTCACGATGGTAGCTCCTACATCACAAATGATATAATCAGGATTGGGAATAATCGGGTCATTCAGCAAAGGCATCACAGACTCAAGTCCCCGCCCTGTTACAAATACAAGCCGGGCATCCATATTTTGTCTTATCAAACGATAGAGCTGCTGTTTATGAAGACTGGTCCCGCCAAGGAAGGTTCCATCAAGATCGGTAGCTAATAACATAATTTCTTATTTGGGTTTAATAAAGTCTTCCAGCGGGCAAAGCTGGCTGATTAGTAATGGAGCGAGGTTAACCTAAGATTAGAATTACATTAAAGCGTAGATGATAGGGATGAAACTGGTTGATTATGAATAAAATGCCCGTAAGACTACGGGCATTTTCACTCATTCAAACCAAAAATGCGAATAAGAGTGATTCAACTTTAAACTGAAGGGCAGGATTTTAATACACCGGGCCATAGCAAAAAGGCCCGCTATGCATGATATAACTGATATATGAAAAAGGGATTAACCTCATATTAAAATTCTATTGGTTTTATCCAGCGATATTGCTGTAAGAATTGAAAAAGCTGGTTTAATGAATCTTTAATCTCCATTTAATTCCATCGTAATCACACACTTTTATGTTTGCCATCGAAAGCTCACCTGTCAATTTATAACTCTATGGATACGATCTGGAAGGAAATTTTTTGGGGTAATACCGTGCAGCAGTGGATTACGGCATTCGGCATTTTCGCCCTGCTTGCTGCACTGGCCAAACTATTGAAAACTGTTGCCTTCCGGCGCATCAAAAGATTTTCGGAAAGGACCACGTCCACGCTGGATGATCTTATTGTAAAGCTGCTGGAATCATCCGTTATGCCAATGCTTTATGTACTGGCATTTTATATGGGCACACGCTATCTGCAGCTCCCCGCTTCTGTAGAACGGATTATTCATGCGGTGGTTATCACTATCACAACGTATTATGTTGTGCATGGTATTTCCGGCCTGTTTTCCTATCTCATTTCCAGGTTCGCAAAAGGCGAGGGAACGCAGGAGAAGCAAGCGAAGGGGATACTATTGATCGTAAAAGTTTTTTTGTGGTTGGGCGGAGCAGTATTCCTGCTTGATAATTTAGGCTACAATATCACTACGATCGTGACAGGTTTAGGTATTGGTGGTATTGCGATCGCGCTGGCAGCACAGGCGGTCCTGGGCGATCTTTTCAGTTATCTCGTTATATTTTTTGACAAGCCTTTTGAAACCGGTGATTTTATCGTGGTAGGCGATAAGTCCGGCTCTGTTGAATATATAGGGATCAAAACAACCCGGTTAAGAACACCGGCCGGCGAGCAGCTGATCATGTCCAACACAGATCTTACCAATTCGCGCGTACAGAATTACAAGAGGATGGAACGAAGACGTGTTTTACTGTCTATCGGGGTTGAATACGAAACAGGAGCGGAAAAACTGGAGCGCATCCCTGCTATTGTAAAAGAGATCATTGATGCGCAGCCGGATGTGGTGTTTGACCGGACGCATTTCGCTGGTTTTGGTGATTTCAGCCTGAATTTCGAAATCGTATTTTATATCGTTACGGCCGATTACCTGAAGTATATGGACTGCCAGCACGCTTTCTGTCTGCAATTATACCGCCGCTTCGATCAGGAAAAGATCGGGTTCGCTTATCCGACACAAAAACTTTTGCTAGCCCGTGCCGGTGCATAGCTTTTGTAAAATAGTTATAGCAAACGTTTTTTTGTTTAATTTTGCTGCGCCGAATAATGTACTTCAAAAAGATCATACTATCATTACTGGCGGTTTTGCTGTGCTCCATCGCCCCCAATGCAATGCCTTCCGGCACTGTATTGAAAAAATATGAGAGTAATGATCACCTGCAAAATCCGGCCAGCTTTTATCAATTACTCAAAGATGATTCTCCTGCACATGGGTTATTGACGGATGTAGGAAAGGAGAAAATACAGAACCGCCGCTCAAAATTCCGCCTGCCATCCTCCTCCACTCAGTTGGCTGCGAGGGTAACAACGGGTAATTCTCCTAAGCCTTTTATCCGTATCTCTGAATCATTGCAAAACAGCGGAGATCATCTTCCTCCGCCTTTCTATTACGTTTTTCTCTTCCGGCTTACGCTATTCTGATCAATTTCTCTTTTGATCCCATTCAAAAGTCTATCCTGATTTTTTCTTACAGTTCAAACGATACTGCTATATGACTTTGTCATTCAGCTTCGTATTGTATTAATCCAAGTATTGCATTAAAAAAATTGCAGATGAAATTTATCGTCTTACTGGCTGTCGCCGGCAGCCTGCTTGTAACCGGCTGTTCCTCCGAAAAAAATAAATCCCATACTTCGGTAGAACAGGAATTGCCGGTGTTGCAGATTGATGCGCGGGATACGTTGTTGCGAAGAACTTATGTAGCGAATATCAATGCGTATCAGAATGTAGATCTGCGTGCAAAAGTAGCCGGGTTCCTGGAGAAGATATTTGTTGATGAAGGCCGGTTTGTGAAAAAGGGAGAACCACTGTTTGCTCTCAATGATGCAGAATATAAAGTACAATTGTCGGAGGCATCTGCATTCCTGGCCAGCACAAAGGCCGAGGTGAAAATGGCTGAAGTTGAATTGGCAAGGGTAGAAGGGCTTGTGAAGAAAAATATCGTCACAAAATCGGAGCTCGATCTGGCGCAGGCAAAGTTCAATGCTGCCCAGGCAAAAGTGCAGGAAGCTGTGGCCCGTGAAGAGAAAGCAAAGATCGGTCTCTCTCAGACACTGATACGTGCTCCGTTCAGCGGTATTATTGACCGCATCCCACACAAAATCGGCAGCCTTATCGAAGAAGGTACATTGCTGACCACCCTGTCGGATATACATTCCATGCATGTATATTTTAAGGTGTCCGAGAACGAATATCTCCAGTTTATCAAGAATGGAGGCATGAAGGAAAATGCCGGTCAGCAGATAAAACTCCAGCTTTCCGACAGAACTGATTACCCTTATGCCGGCAGGATAGAAACGATGGATGGTGAGATTGAAAAAGAGACCGGGTCCATCGCATTCAGGGCCAGCTTCCCAAACCCAGATAAGCTGCTGAAGCATGGCGCCAGCGGAAAGATCATCCTTAATTCCACCGTTGATGATGCGATCCTGATACCACAGCGTTCTGTATTTGAGATCCAGGACAAGAACTATGTGTTTGTACTGAATAATGAAAACAAGGTCAGCATGCGCAGTATCGAACCTGATACAAGGCTGGAAGATCTTATCCTCGTCAAGTCCGGTTTACAGGATGGTGACCGGATCGTTTATGAGGGCGTACAAAACATAAAGGAAGGTAATATCATCAAACCGCGCCTTCTCTCATTTAATGCACTATTGAACATTCCTTCAAAATAGCTTTAATTTTTTTCAATGCTTGAAAGGTTTATACGCCGGCCGGTGTTGTCACTGGTCATATCCATATTGATCGTATTGCTGGGAGCGTTGGCTCTGTTCAGCCTCCCGATCACTCAGTTTCCCGATATCGTTCCTCCTTCGGTGGTGGTTACCGCCAACTATAATGGTGCGAATGCAGATGTTTGTGCAAAAGCCGTGGCTACTCCGCTTGAAAGGGCCATCAATGGTGTTCCCGGTATGACATATATGAACTCCGTAAGCAGTAATAACGGGGTTACATTGGTACAGGTATTTTTTGAAGTGGGAACAGATCCTGACCTGGCGGCCGTTAACGTGCAGAACCGTGTAACAACGGTACTGGACGAACTGCCCGAAGAAGTAATTAAAGCCGGGGTGACTACGGAAAAGGAAGTAAACAGCATGCTGCTTTATCTCAATATCATGAGTACGGATTCAGCAGCCGATGAAGAATTCATTTACAACTTCACCGATATAAATGTATTGCAGGAACTGAAACGTATTGATGGTGTCGGGTTCGTTGATATCATGGGTGCACGCGACTATTCCATGCGGGTATGGTTAAAACCCGACCGCCTGCTTTCTTACAATATCTCCACTGAAGAAATTATTAGCGGGTTAAGGGCGCAGAATATTGAAGCTGCGCCCGGGGTTACCGGTGAGAACTCCGGAAAGGATCAACAGGCCAAACAATATGTGCTGAGGTATACAGGGAAATTTAATACTCCCCAGCAATACAAAGAGGTTGTTCTCCGTGCCAATAACGACGGCTCTGTATTGCGGTTAAAAGATATAGCTGATGTAGAGTTCGGCACGGTCAGTTACGACATGGTCTCAAAGACTGATGGAAAGCCTTCCGCTTCTATCATGATCAAACAAAGGCCGGGATCGAATGCACAGGAAGTGATACAGACGATCAAGGAAAAAATGGAAGAACTGAAAGAGACCAGCTTTCCGCCAGGGATGGTTTATAACTATGCTTATGATGTGTCACGTTTTCTTGATGCAAGCATTCATGAGGTGATACGGACACTGATCGAAGCATTCATTCTTGTGTTCATTGTCGTATTTATTTTCCTGCAGGATTTCCGTTCAACGCTTATTCCTGCGCTTGCTGTCCCAGTTGCATTGATCGGAACGCTGGCTTTTATGCAATGGCTCGGCTTTTCGATCAATATGCTTACGCTTTTTGCACTGGTGCTGGCGATCGGTATTGTGGTCGATAATGCGATCGTAGTGGTTGAAGCAGTACACGTAAAAATGACGGAAGAACATCTGCCGCCATTGGAGGCGACTATAGCAGCGATGAAAGAGATCGGCAGCGCGATAGTCGCTATCACGCTGGTAATGTCGGCCGTTTTTGTGCCGGTCGCTTTCCTGTCCGGCCCTGTGGGTGTGTTTTACCGGCAATTCTCTCTAACGCTGGCGATGGCAATTGTTATTTCCGGTATCAATGCATTGACCTTGACGCCCGCCCTCTGTGCTCTGTTGATGAAACCGCATCAACCTGGTGAAAAAAAGAAAAGCCTGCTTCAGCGTTTTTATGGATCGTTCAACCGGGTGTATGACAAAACAGAAAACAAGTATGGAAGGGCTG
Source organism: Chitinophagaceae bacterium (assembly GCA_036262095.1). Classification (GTDB taxonomy): domain Bacteria; phylum Bacteroidota; class Bacteroidia; order Chitinophagales; family Chitinophagaceae; genus Terrimonas_A. Next base: position 20,557 of record DATAJQ010000200.1, read on the forward strand.
TACGGTGGATTGCAGGCCGCAAAATTGCCACGCTGGCCATGCTTGCATTCTTCCTCGTGTTGACATGGGGCACATCCAGCCTGTTGCCTTCCGGATTTATTCCTGCAGAAGATCAAAGCATGATCTATGTAAACGTAACCACTCCTCCCGGTTCAACGGTGGAGCGGACCGAAGCAGTGCTTGATGAAGTGCAGCGTGCGATCATCAATGAAGAAAATATCGAGAACACCAGCACGCTTGCCGGTTACAGCTTGTTGAGTGATATTTCGGGTGCTTCTTACGGCATGGCGATGATTAACCTCAAAACCTGGGATGAGCGTTCGGAATCTATCAATTCAATCATCAGCAAGCTCAGGAGCAAAACAAGTTATATATCCGATGCCAGTATTGAATTCTTTCTTCCTCCAACAGTTCCCGGCTTTGGGAATGCGGGCGGTTTTGAGCTGCGGCTTCTTAACAAAAACAGGGGAGATGATCTGAATGAAACTGCGAAAGTTTCCGAATCATTTCTTGCTGCATTGAATAAACACCCGGTGATCGAAGGTGCATTCAGCAGTTTTGATCCCAACTTCCCGCAATACATGATACATATCGACCAGGAGATGGCTGCCAAGCAGGGAGTGACGATCGATAATGCAATGAGCACATTGCAAACCCTGCTGGGAAGTTATTATGCCACCAACTTCATCCGCTTTGGCCAGATGTACAAAGTGATGTTGCAGGCCCTGCCTGAATACCGTGCTACGCCAGAAGATGTACTGAGATTGTATGTAAAAAATAATAAGGGAGAAATGGTCCCGTTCTCCAATTTTATCAGGATGGAGAAAGTGTTCGGACCTGAGCAGATCACACGCTACAATATGTACACTGCGGCGATGATAAACGGAGATGCAGCGCCCGGATTCTCCAGTGGTGAAGCGATCACTGCGATCCAGGAAGTTGCAGACAGCACGCTTCCCAGGGGATATACCTATGAATGGAGCGGTATGACGCGTGAACAGATCATATCCGGCAACCAGGCGGTTTATATTTTCATTATCTGCCTGCTCTTCGTTTATTTATTGCTGGCAGCACAATATGAAAGTTTCGGGCTTCCAATGGCGGTAATCCTTTCTTTGCCGGTTGGCATTGCAGGAGCTTTTGGAGTGTTGCTGATGGCAGGACTGGAAAATAATATCTATGCGCAGGTGGCGCTCATTATGCTCATTGGGCTGTTAGGGAAAAATGCAATATTGATCGTGGAAGTAGCTGTGCAGCGTCAACGTCAGGGATTTACCGCACTGGAAGCTGCAAAGGCTGGGGCTGTATCAAGGCTGCGCCCGATCCTGATGACGTCTTTTGCGTTTGTTGCAGGATTGATCCCCTTATGTATGGCGAGCGGAGCGGGTGCAATGGGTAACCGTTCTATCGGTACAGCGGCTGCAGGAGGAATGCTGGTCGGAACTTTATTCGGCATTTTCCTGGTGCCGGGATTATACGTGTTATTCACACGAAAGAAAAAGAACAATATCAAAAAAGAGGATGATATGCCTTCGGTTGCCACCAATCCTTCTATTTCTCATTCAAATCAACCATTCGAATGAACAAGAACAACTATATTAATTATATTCCCCGTATAAATTTTATCGCTGCAATCAGTGGTCTCCTTATAGGGGCTCTGCTTATTACCTCATGCCAAACAATGAAGCCGCAAGCAATGCCGGTAGTCAAACCTTTACCGGCTCAATATCCGGGCACGGATGCGTTGCCGCTGCCGGATTCGTTACAGTTATCATTTGATGAGTTCTTCAAGGACCGGAACCTGCAGGCATTTATTGATTCTGCCATGAAGCATAATACCGACCTGCTGATCGCCTGGGAGCGTATTGTGAAAGCAGAAGCCCGGCTGATGGCAAGAAAGGGTATGCTTGGCCCGAATGTGTCGGCAGTGGTATCGGCAAGTGCAGACAAGTATGGCGATTACACACTGAATGGCGTTGGTAATTTTGATACAAACCTTTCTCCGAATATCAATAAAGACCAGAAAATACCTGTTAGCCCAACCACTGATATGTTTGTTGGACTGAGAAGTGATTGGGAGATCGATATCTGGGGAAAATTGAAAAACCTGCGGAAGGCAGCGCTGGCCGAAGCACTGGCTACAAGAGAGGCGAGACAATTCCTCATCACTAATCTTGTGGCGCAGTTGACAGAAAAATATTACGAACTGCTTTCCATTGATGCTGAACTTGGCATTATACAAAAGAATATCCATTTGCAGGAACAGGCATTGGAAATTGTCAGAGCTCAGAAAGAAGGAGGAAGGGCGAATGAGCTTGCTGTTCAGCAATTCGCTGCCCAGCTTACAAACACAAAGAGCATTGCTTATAACCTGAAACAGGAGCGAACTGCAACAGAAAATGAAATGAATGCACTGGCCGGAAGTTATCCCCGCTATATTGCAAGGGATACCGCACAGTTTGAAGTGCCCGACAGTATTCCTTTATTTATGGGTGTGCCCGCTGCATTATTGTCGAATCGCCCGGACATCCGTCAACAGGAATTGGTATTGCAGGCAGCCAGGGAAAATGTGAATGCTGCAAGAAAATCATTTCTTCCATCGCTGGTGATCAGCCCCTATATCGCTTTCAATGCATTTACGCCCGGACTTCTTTTCCGCCAGGGTTCAGGTGCATACGGTATTCTTGGAGGCATTACTGCGCCGGTGTTTCAGCAAAAAAGACTGAAAGCAGATTATGTCATCGCCAATGCAGATAATCGTGAGGTGGTTCACCGCTATCAGCAAACATTGCTGGATGCTTACAGTGAGGTGGTCACTACTATGGCGGCTGTCAAAAATCATCAGCAGTCATACCGGCTAAAGAAGATTGAAGTTAAACAATTGCAGGAAGCAGTAGCTACTTCACACGAACTGTATATGTATGGTTATGCAAGTTACCTGGAGGTGATCACCGCCCAGAAAAATACACTGGAAGCGGAGTTGGAAATGATCAGGAAGAAACGGGATATCTTTTTTGCAGTAGTTAATCTGTACCGTGCATTAGGCGGAGGATGGATAAAATAATATGAACGGAGGTATCGGCGTATGGCTAGTGTCAGTATCCCCAGATCAATTGATTAGGCAATTCGTACCAGGATAAATGCCCTGTATATGCCAGGATCAGGAAAACGGTATCGATGCAGCCATGTACCAGAACGGTCAGCCATATATTGCCTGTCTTTTTATAAATAATGCCAAACAGGATGCCCCATAAAAATGTGATGGCCACACCTGAAGGCCCTTCATACCCATGTGCAAATCCAAACAGTAGTCCGGCAATGATGAAGATAAGAGCGGTTTTGATCCTGACCGGAGGTATCAGGCGTGAAAGTTGATCGAACATAAATCCCCTGAACAGAAGTTCTTCTCCAAATGCAGCACTCAGCCACATGTAAAGAAGATATTTTACAAACAGCGAAGTTTTGCCTTCCAGCATATTGAAGTAGCTGTAATCCGGAGGAGTATCAAACAACTTGTTTACCAACGGCTGCACCAGCCAATCCATTACTACTTCAGCAGCCAGGGCAAGAAGCAAGGCAGTGAGCAGAAATTTTCCCGGCCTTTGGATTTTTTTTATACCAAGCCTTGATAAAGAACGGCCACAAAAAAAATAACCAGCAATGATAGTAAGGCAAATAACAGGAATGTTATAGGGGAATTTGATAAACTTACCACTCATGAACAGGAAAGCTGCTGCTATAAAAATAGAAGCTGTTACCGCTTTTTGGGGCTGATAGGTTTTTGCCGGCTGTTCCATAGCGTAATTCTTAGGCCGGCAATAGTATTAATTACCTTATTATTTGTGAAGCGGGAATGCTGTCAGTTGAGGATATCATTGGACCAATTGAGGAGAAATGCTTTTGTAGTGATCGGAATTATTAAACAATTGCTTTTTCACCTTTTGTATACGGAACGCAGCCGATATATTTTCCCGGAACAGGCATGTACCGTTTAGCCTTCGTGCATCCGGGTTCTGAAGTGAAATATCCGAGCAGGGTCAGTTCTTTCATCATTCTGAAATAATGGACCGGTTCTTCTTCCTTTTTATTTTTCATGTATTGTTTCTGCTCATTGTCTATTTGCACCAGCAGCTCATGCCTTTGCTGTGGAGTGATCGCTGTAAATTCTTTTCCGGATTTTGATTTCGCCTGATCATTTATCTTCTGCATGCCTTCCCTGAAAATAGCCTGCTCCTTTTCATCATAACAATCATTTACCATCAATACCATAAACGATCCGACTTTTGCGGCTTTAGCCCCGGGCGTTTTTGTTTCAGGTAAAATAGTTTCAGCAATTTCGTCCAGGTAAGCCGAATCATCGCCGTGAAGCGCTTTCTTATCTGTGGCTTTGCATCCTGCCAGGAAACTATTGGCGCCTACCAGCGAGCCTCCCAGCAAAAGGGATATATATTGAACGGCTTCTTTACGGGTCATGGCAAATGATTTAAAGGTTTTTCTTTTTCATTTCATCAACAGCATGGTTAACAGCTCTTGCTGTTAATGCCATATATAAGATGGAGGGACTCTGATTGCCGGTGCTCGTCATGCAGGCGCCATCTGTAACAAATACGTTCTTACAATGATGTAACTGGTTCCATTCATTGAGCAGGGAAGTTTTTGGGTCCTTGCCCATCCTGCACCCACCCATTTCATGGATGTCGAGACCGGGCGGTTGCTTGCTGTCATTGTGGAAAATATTCTTTCCCCCTGCTTTTTCAAGCATGGCCACACTTTGCTCCAGGAAATCTTTTACCATTTTATCATCATTGTCATCATAACCAACCGAGGTTACCAGTTGTGGGATGCCCCATTGATCGGTCTTATCTTTGCTTAACCGGACATGATTGCTTTCTTTTGCTATTGTTTCACCCTGTAAATACATGTACACTCCCCAGGGGCCGGGTTCGCCCATCTCATCTTTGTAACTGCCACCTATCGTTTCTTCCATGTCCTCTTCTTTGGGAGTGGAACGATAAGCTCCTGAAAAAGTGGTGAAGCCGCCTACATAATCTGTGTCCTGTTTATGCAGATTGCGATAATTGGCGATGATTGTTTCAGTTGGGTTCTTTCCCCAAAAGTATTTGTCTTCAAAGCCTTCTATATCTGCCGATGCGAATGCACGGTAATTATGGAACATCACGTATTTGCCCAGCAATCCTGAATCATTTCCCAGTCCATCAGGAAAGCGCGATGAAGTGGAATGAAGCAATATAAGGTTACTGTTTAATGCCGAAGCATTGACAAAAATGATGCGGGTAAAATACTCTATTGCCTGTTTTGTATTGGTGTCAATAACTCTTACACCAATGGCTTTACCCTGTTTTTCATCATAGATGATTGAATGAACTACTGAGAATGGCCTTATGGTCAGATTGCCTGTCCGCTCAGCCCAGGGCAGGGTAGAAGATACTGAACTGAAATAGCCGCCGAACGGACATCCCCGCATACATAAATTTCTTGACTGGCACCTGGTCCTTCCTTGTTGTGTATGGATCTCTTTGGCCTCTGTTACATGCGCCCAACGCCCCTGTACGAGGTAGCGGCCGAAATGTTCCTTGATGGTTTTCTGCATGTGCTGCTCCACACAGTTCAAATCGAATGGAGGAAGGAATTCGCCATCGGGCATTGATTCCAATCCATCCTTATTGCCACATACGCCAATAAATTTTTCTACATGCGAATACCAGGGAGCAATATCATCATAGCCTATGGGCCAGTTCATACCATATCCCAATCGTTCGGGTGCTGTAAATTCAAAAGGGCTCCAGCGCTGGCAGGCGCGTCCCCATGTCAGTGATTTGCCGCCTACCTGGTATCCCCGGACCCAGTTGAAGGGTTTTTCCTGTACATACGGATGGTCATTGTCTTTTATAAAAAAATGTGCCGTGTCTTCACCAAAACCGGCAGCCCGGGTGATCAATGGATTGGCATCTATAAATTCCTTTGTCATCCTGTTGGCATGGGGAAATTCCCAGGGTGCTTTATTGGCGGTAGGATAATCTTTATTATGCACCACGTTCCTTCCGCGTTCCAGTACCAACGTTTTTAATCCTGCTTCGCATAATTCTTTTGCGGCCCACCCGCCACTGATGCCTGAACCAATAACAATGGCATCAAAACTGTTTTGCTGTACACCTTTTGTATTGAGATTTGCTTTTAATGAATCGCCGGGCATGAGTTGAATTTTGAGGTGATTGGCATCTTTGAAGTTAGCTATTTCAGAAGATATTCCATGAAAAAATCCCCGGCAAGCGGGGATTTGAATTGCATCAGCTCATAAGAATATTATTCTCTTCGGAGGCTTTTTACAGGATTTATGATCGCAGCCTTTATAGCCTGGAAGCTTACTGTTATCAGTGTAATAAATAAGGAGATTGCAATGGCGATCAAAAATATCTCCCAACCAATGCTGATCCGGTAAGTATAATCCTGCAACCATTTGCTCATAACAAACCATGATAAGGGCATGGCAATAATAAAAGCGACCAATACGAGTTGTATAAAATCTTTTGTCAGCAGCGTTGTGATGCTGGCAACACTTGCTCCTAATACTTTACGGATACCTATTTCTTTGATCCTGAGTTGCATTACATAAGAAGATAAACCAAACAGGCCAAAGCAGGCGAGTGCGGTGCCTATGATCGTAAAGATATTCATGACCTTACTGAGCCTGATCTCCGAGTGATAAAGCTTGTCATAATCCTCATCCAGGAAATGGAACTCGAAAGGACGGTGCGCAACGAGTGCTTTCCATTTCGATTGCAAAAAGGAAATGGTTTGGGAGAGATGCTGGCCGTTTAGCTTCACCAGCAGTTCCCTTCCTCTCATTTCAGTGAACAATACAAAAGGTTTGATAGGAGAGTGCAGCGATTCGAAATTGAAATCTTTTACCACTCCTCTTACATAGCCTTCGCGTGGGCCCATGGACATTTTTTGATTGATGGCTTCCTGCGGCGACCAGCCTAATTGTTTTGCAGCAGATTCGTTTAATATGAAATGATAAATGTTTTCATTCCAATTGCCGATATGCGAAGCGTCTTTAATGTCCTGCTGTGTAAAATCAGCACCGGCAATCAGTTGTAACCCGACCGTCTTTACAAAATCCTCGTCAACCGGGTTGGCTGTAACATTCATCTCCAGGTTCCTGGGCATAGAGGGTGAACGCATATTATAGCCTCCGCCGCCTTCAACCGGTGAACGAACGCATCTTGATACGCTAAGTACATTACTGTTTGTTTTAAATACCTGCTTAATGGCATCCAGGTTGGTCATCATTTCAGTATCGAGCGGAAGCACCAGCACATGCTGACGATCATATCCTAATTTCTTGTTCTGAATAAAATGGAGCTGCCGTTGAATTACAAATGTTGAGATGATAAGGAAAACAGAAATACAGAATTGAAATACGATCAATGATTTTCTCAGCAATTGCCCGGAAGCAGTGTTTTTAAAAGCTCCTTTCAAAACTTTTATTGGCTGGAACCTGGTGAACACAAATGCCGGATAAATGCCTGCAGCAAAGCTGAGGCCCAGGGCAACAGCAATGGAAAATGCAATAAAGGAAAAAGAGAAAAGCTGGGATAGCCCGAGCTCCTTATCAACAAGTTGGTTAAAGAGCGGTAATAACAGTGCTGAGAGTATCAGGCTCAATACAACAGCGATCAGGCAAAGCAATACGGATTCATAAATGAATTGCCAGAATAACTGTTTTTTCTCTGCACCGATCAGTTTGCGCACTCCAACTTCTTTAGCTCTTTCAAGAGAGCGTGCAGTACTCAGGTTGATATAAGTGAAGCAGGCGATGACAAGTATTAAAAGTGCTACTGCTGCAAGTATGTAGATATAGCTGATATTGCTGTTAGGTACAAAACTGTCGTAGGGAGAATACAAATGTATTTTTTCAAAAGGTTCAAGGAATAAACTTATAATGGCACTTTTCCCTTCCATTTCCTTTTTCATATAGGCAGAGATCTTGTCCTGCAGAGGCTGAAGAGAATTCTTGTCTTTCAGTAAAAAGTATGTTACATAATTGGCATCGCTATAAGAGTTTTCGTATTCCCGCGAAAGGCCGAGCGAGGAAAAGGAAGCAATAAAATCAGTTTGTATTTGTGAGTTGGAAGGACAATCCTGCATTACTCCGGAGATGCGGTATAAATTATTGTCATTACCAACATGTAATGCTTTTCCGACGGGATTATTATTCCCGAAGTATTTTTTTGAAGCTGATTCAGTAAGTACAATACTATAAGGTGTTGCAAGGGCGTCATGTATATTTCCCTGTAATAGTTTAAAAGAGAAAATGTCAAAAAAAGTTGAATCAGCAAACATGACTTTTTTTTCATCGAAGAATTCGTCTTCATACTTGATGATCCGGTCATATTGCGCCATTTTCACTGCTGATTCTATCTCAGGAAAAAGCTTTGGAAAAACGGCTGCCACTCTTACGCTGGAAAAAGCGCCTTTGATGGATTCATTGCCCCCTTTAAAACTGAATTCCATGACAACGCGGGCAATACGGTCACCTTTTTGCTGGAATTTATCAAAGCTCAGTTCATGCAGGATATATAAAGCGATCAGGAAACAACAGGTTAAGCCGATAGCCAGTCCTGTGATGTTAATAGCGGAGAACAATTTCTTTTTTGCGAGGTTTCGCCATGCGGTTTTGAAATAGTTGCTGAACATATAGCAGTCCTCCTGATCCTTCTGATGAAGAAGGGAATTGATTGGTTTGTGAATAGTAGTCTGCTGAAATTTTCCGTAAAATGATGCCAGTTACGTAATTATCTGATTCCAAAAAACTTGTGGATTTATAATCTACGAAATTGTTCGGATTTGATACAGTGTTCGTACGCTTTTGGACACATTTTGCATATCCTGCTACTGACATGCTGTAGGAAATACAGGTGAAACAGGGGAAATTTTATGGAATAGAAAAGGTAAGGATTGTTACATTTCCACTTTCAGGATCTGTTCCTTTTCCAATGTAAAATATATTGTCCTGACTTGCTGCCGCTCTTGCAGATACTGTCTATATTCAGATGAAAACGCTGCTCTTCCACCCACAACCTCTTCAAAATTCCCTGCCACTCCAATCATCAACTCACAAGCCTCACGTACCGCATAGTGGTCATTCGCAGTAATATAGTCCGCCAAATTCCTCTCCACCACATACTGCCTGAACAATGGATTCGCCTGGCGGCCAACCATAATGCGCAAGCCCGCCCTTGCCGCCAGAGAAAGATCCAGCACATCGTCAAATACAAAAGCCACTTCGCTGGCTTCAAGTGAATGCGCAGCCAGGAAATGATCTAGTGCAATGGTCTTATGTAATATTTTTAAATAGCCCTCATGGAAATGCTCCCTTTGTGTGTATTGAAAAGAAAGCTGGTTTTTTTCTCCCGACATAACAGCGCAAAAGGGCAGTTCTTTTTTCAGCAGCCAACGACTGAAGCGAAGAAGGTTAGTGCCCATGGAATCTACTTCACTGAAATTGCTGCTGCCCTGGTGGTCTTTCCCGCCATCATTGAATACGCCGTCCCAGTCAAAAATAAAAGCTTTGATACGGGATAATCTCGATTGAAAATCTGCATAAGGGATGCAGAACGTGCCGCCAGCCTGCGTAAAAACCATTTCGGGATTCATGCGATGAAAATAAAGAAAAAGCCAGGTATTACCCTGGCTTTTATTGAATGAGATCAGTTTGTGCCGTTGGATTTGAGATCCTGTATATCCAGCATGCCTACCGGCTTGCCGTTTTCTGTAACAAGGATCGTGTCCACACTGGTTTTCTTGAAGATCGCTGCTGCATCATTCAGCAATACTCCTGCATCTACTGCAACAGGATCTTTATGGGTAAGATCACCGATGTTTTTCTTCAATACATCCCTTCCTTCTTCCTGGATCTTTCTTCTCAGGTCGCCATCTGTGAAAACACCCAGTAAGCTTCCGTCTTTTTTTACGATAGTAATAGCTCCAAATCCATATTCTGTCATTTTCACGATCGCATCCATCAGCGATGTGTCTGCTTCCACTACCGGATTTGTTTTGCTGATCACGTCTTTTACTTTTACGGTCATAAGGCGTGTATGTTCTATGAACTGATCAGTACCCAGTGTAGTGAAATTATTTTCCGTCAATCCTTTCATGATCTTCCAGGGAACGGTGATGGTGTGCACACCAAGGTTCAATGCATTGCGGACATGTTCGGTGGAACGGACGGAGGAGAACATCACTTTGGTGTCGTAGCCGTAGTGATCAACTGCGAAAACGCATTGCTCTACCAGTGAGAGGGCATCATGGCCCTGGTCCTGCAAGCGGCCTACCAGCGGGCACACATAAGTGGCGCCTGCCTGCATGGCCATATAAGCCTGCTGCAGTGTGTACACTAAATGCACATTCACCAGCAACCCTTCCTTGCGGAGCAAGGCGCAGGCTCTCACGCCTTCCAGTGAAACAGGGATCTTGAATACGGTCTTCTTGGGATCAAGGCCAAGATCGAGCTGGCGGCGTGCTTCTTTCAATACATCTTCTGCTGTGTTGCCCAGTGCTTCAATCTGGAGCACCGGCACCATCTTCGACAATTTCAGGATCAGCCCATCGATATCTGATACACCTTCCCGGTGCATAAATGTAGGCGTGGTAGTAAGGCCTGTGAGGAAACCTAATTTAAAGGCTTCTTCTATTTCTTTGATGTCTGCTGAATCGAGATACAATTCCATAATAGAGTATTAATGGTTAAGAGGCTGGGATCACTTCCTGGTTTTTATATTTTACCTGCACCTGGTGCAATTCCAGTAATGGTTTTAAAAATTCTTCAAGATCGTATACGCAAAGCTGGCTGGCAGCATCGCAAAGCGCTTTTTCGGGTTCAGGATGTGTTTCAATGAAAACACCGTCCACACCTGCAGCTACGCCTGCACGTGATAATACGGGAAGGAACTCCCTTGCCCCGCCTTTGGCATCTGCACTTGGTATGCCGTATTTACGGATGGAGTGTGTAATGTCAAATACAACAGGATAGCCAAGTTTGCCCATGTGGTAAAAACTGCGGGGATCAACAATAAGATCATTGTAGCCGAAAGTGTATCCACGTTCTGTCAGTATCACCTGGTCATTGCCGGCTTCCACACATTTTGCTACAGGATGTTTCATGTTTTCCGGTGAAAGGAACTGTCCGTGCTTGATATTGATCACTTTCCCTGTTTTGGCAGCAGCTACCATCAGGTCGCTTTGCATACACAGGTAAGCCGGTATCTGCAACACATCGATCACTTCGCCGGCAGCAGTAGCCTGATCGGGATAATGAATATCGGTAAGCACGGGGAATCCGAACTGCTCACGCACTTTGGCAAGGACCTTCACACCTTTTGCCAATCCAGGACCTGTATAATATTTTAAACTGCTGCGGTTGTCTTTCTGGAAAGAGCTTTTATAGATGATCTTTATTTTCAACCGCTCGGAAACTTCTTTCAGTTTCTCCGCCGTTTTCATCATAATGGATTCTTCTTCTATAACGCAGGGGCCGGAGATGACGAAGAGTTCATCAGTGCCGCATTCAATATCGCCTACTTTTACAATTTTCGTACTCATATTCTTACTATTATTCGTGATGAGTGATTATTTTTTGCTCACAATCTCCGGAATAATCCTTCGATGCTTTTGATAGTTACTTTTTCTTTCCAGTCGCTTCCGATAGCATGGTTCCACATGTGCGGGAGGTTGTAGGATACAGTGGCCATTGCCGTGATCTGTTCATTGCTCCATTCTTTTGACAGGCCTTGGGGCAGATCGATTGAATGTTTGCGGATCATTTCCTTAAACTCTGCTACACCTTCCGGATAATAATCTCCGAGATGATTGAAGGCTACACAATTGGCATAACAATGACGCATGCCCAGTATTTTGGACAATCCATAAGAGATAGCATGGCAGATACCCACTTCAGAATACGTAAGGCTTAAGCCGCCCATCATGGAAGCTACCATTAACTTATCATCGTTTTCCGGTGTTTGCCCGCTGTTATTTCCCAGGAATATCTCACGGCAAAGTTTTAGTGATTGCTCTGCAAAAGCATGGCTGTATGCATTATTTAAAATACCATTTTCCGATTCAATACAATGGATATAAGTGTCCATGCCGGTGTAGAACCACCAGTTGCGGGGCACGGTTGCAATAAGATCGGGATCAAAAACCACCTGGTTGAACACCGTCCACTCACATTTAAGACCAAGTTTCTTTTCAGGGCCGGTCAATACAGCGGTCATGGAAACTTCTGCGCCCGTACCTGATATGGTGGGAACGCCTACATGATAAATACCTGGTTTTTTGATCAGGTTCAATCCCTGGTAAAGTGTGGATGAACCTTCATTGGTAAACATCAGCGACACAGCTTTGGCAATATCCATAATGCTGCCACCACCGATACCGATCACTCCGGAAGGCAATCCCTTTTGCTGAAGGATGCTGTCGCGCAGGTTGTCTATCTGTTCTGTTGTAGGCTCATGAATATCTACATTGATGAAGATGACTACATCCTGCGGCTTTGCAGGTATGCGTGCTTCCAGGGATTTCCCTTTAAAATATTCATCAACGACAAAGAGCATGAACTTATCATTGAGATCTCTTTTCTCCTCAAGGATATCTCCAAGCTGGCCGAAACTTCCCCGTCCGAAAACGGTTTTTTCTATGCCTTTAAAATTCTTATGCATGAATGGGTGACAAAGCTTTTTGTATGCAACCGGCTATTTTGCCGGCCAGTATTTTTAATTCTTCTTCTGTCCAGGTAACGCGTATGCCGAACGAAATAAGCCGGCCGATCACTTCCTGCGATTTAGGCAGTTTCACTGTGCTGTAATCCTGAGGCGCTCCCAGGATCTGCACGGGAAGCGGCGCGGCTGTTTTCATTTCTTTCAAATGTGTCCACTGGTTGATGAAATGATACATATTAACAAACCAGTAGTTGAATCCCCCTACGTCGGCCTGGTTAAATTCTTCTACCGTGCGTTTGGCAGTTGCTGTGTTGGGCAAAAGCAGGTTGAGGAAAGTAGCTGAATCGCCTGAAGGATCGGGCAGCTCAGCAAAACTTACACCGGGTATTTTACTCAATTCTTTTGTCAGGAAAGCTTTGTGCTCACGGTTCTTTTGAAGGATATAAGGCACGCGGCGTGTTTGTGCCAATCCAATTGCAGCATTAAGCTCGCCGATACGGAAATTGAACCCTACGATAGGGTGGTTTTCCATACCCCGGTTATTACCGATATGATCATGGCCATGATCAGAATAGGTGGTTGCATGAATATAGCATTGCTCATCGTCGGTTACGAACACACCGCCTTCACCGGCCGTTGCTATTTTGAAGAAATCGAATGAATAGCTACCTGTTTTACCAAACAGACCAACTGACTTGCCTTTATAGGAAGACCCGAAGGCCTGGCCGGCATCTTCGATCAGCACCAGGTTTTTCTCCTTGCAAAGCTGAACGATCTCGTCGAGACGCGCCATTCCTCCACACATATGCACGAGTAAAACGGCTTTGGTGCGGGGAGTGATGGCAGCTTCAATTCCTTCAGGACTTAAGCAAAGGGTTTCATCAATTTCTGCGAATACAGGAAGGCCGCCTGCAAAAAGCACGGCTTCTACCGAAGCGATAAAGGTGAAAGGAGGAACGATCACTTCATCACCGGCACCGATCCCTGCAGCAGCAAGTGCACAGGAAACGGCCGTTGATCCGCTTGAAACGGCATGGGCAAATCTTGCTTTAGTGACTTTTTTTACTTCTTCTTCAAATTCACGCGCTTTCCAGATATTATTGCGCTGTGCATCATGGTTATAGCGGAAAAGAATACCGGTGTCCAATACATCGTTCACCTCTTTTCTTTCTTCCGCTCCAAACAATTCTGTTCCTGGCATAGTAGTTACAATGGGGTTATCGTTTGAATTTTCGCGGGCAATATAAAGTAAACCTTGGATAAAAATCGTGAACGCAAAGTTACAGTTAAACTTATCTCGAACAGCCACGTACAAAGTTCCGGGTAATTTTACCGGGCAAACGGATTATTTGCCCGAACAGTAAAACAATGCCTGTCTGCGGTCATCCTTCCCGTCTTCCCGCCTTACCGGTAAATTTTTACCGGTAAGGCGGGAAGACGGGAAGGATGACCTATTAAAGAATATACTTGTCCGGGAGCAGAAAGGGTATAAATTAGTTGTACCAATTCCTAAATCACTTTATGTAACCTGTAAAAAACCGTCATAATTGCAGGAAATGTTTTTGGTACAACTATTGAAAAATAAGAAGCCATGGCCAGAGATTATTATTCCATATTAGGGGTAGGCAAAGCAGCTTCGGCAGAGGAGATCAAAAAATCCTACCGTAAGCTGGCTGTTAAGTTCCAT
>DATAJQ010000201.1:0-19729 GCA_036262095.1 Chitinophagaceae bacterium
ATGAAAATGATGAAACATACAAAGCGCATAAAGAAACGTCCCTAGGGAAGGTTTGCAGCGTTATGTATGGTAACATAAAAGACTTGGCAGGCCTTCCTAACGGAGGGCCTGTTTTTTTTAACCATTATTAATAACTAAATGACCCGCCTACGCTAAAGCTTCGGCGGGTGAGAGAGGAGACAAAACAATGAAAGTTGCAGTCGTAGGTGCCACAGGATTGGTTGGCACCAAAATGTTACAGGTTTTGGCGGAAAGGAATTTTCCGGTAACTGAACTGGTACCGGTGGCTTCAGAAAAATCAGTGGGCAAGGAAGTGGAATTCAAGGGTAAGAAATATAAGGTGGTGAGCCTGAAAGACGCGATTGCAGCTAAACCCGCAGTAGCATTGTTCTCCGCCGGCGGCAGCACTTCACTGGAATGGGCCCCGCAATTTGCAGAAGCTGGCATCACTGTTATTGATAATTCTTCTGCCTGGAGAATGGACCCTGCAAAACCATTGGTGGTGCCCGAGATCAATGCCGATGTGCTGACGGCGAATGATAAGATCATTGCCAACCCTAATTGTTCAACTATACAAATGGTGGTGGCACTTAATCCGCTGCATAAAAAATATGGTATCAAAAGGATCGTGGTGAGCACTTACCAGAGCGTGACCGGTACCGGTGTGAAAGCAGTGAACCAACTGATGAACGAAAGGAAGGGTGTAAGCGGTGAGATGGCTTACAAATATCCGATCGATCTGAACGTGATCCCGCAGATCGATGTGTTCATGGACAATGGCTACACAAAAGAAGAAATGAAAATGGTGAAGGAAACAGCCAAGATCATGCGCGATGACTCCATTCGTGTAACGGCTACTACTGTGCGCATACCTGTAATGGGCGGCCATAGTGAAAGTGCAAACGTTGAATTTGAAAAGGATTATACGCTGGATGAAGTAAGATCACTGTTGTCGTCTTCTCCGGGCGTGGTGCTCGTGGATGATGTTGCGAATGCGCAATATCCCATGCCCAAGGATGCACATGAAAAAGACGAAGTGTTTGTGGGCCGTTTAAGGAGGGATGAATCGCAACCTAATACCCTTAATCTCTGGATCGTTTCCGATAATCTTCGGAAAGGCGCTGCAACGAATGCGGTGCAGATCGCAGAGTACCTTGTTGGGAAGGGATTGTTATAAGTGGATGGTAGTTTAAAGATTTAAGGGTTTAAAAGTTTCAGGTTAACACAAATCAGTGAACAACTCCGGGGTTCTTACGGACCTTAAACTTTTAAACCCTTAAATTATTTTAGTCTTGTTTGATCAGCTCCAGGTTAGCTGCCAGTTTCACTTCATCACCTACCACTACACCACCGGCTTCAGTAACTGCGTTCCAGGTGAGACCGAAATCACGGCGATTGATCTTTGTAGTTACTTCAAAACCTGCTACGGTTTGGCCGTAAAGGCTTTTCTCCACACCACCGAATTCTGCATCCAGGCTAACGGGTTTGGTAATGCCTTTCAATGTGAGGTTACCATTTACTTTATAATCGTCGCCTTTCTTTTCAATGCTGGTTGATTCGAAAGTCAGTTTGGGATGAGCAGCTGAGTCGAAGAAATCAGCAGATTTCAGGTGACCATCACGCTGGTCATTACCGGTATGAATGCTATCGATGTCTGCAGAGAAATAAATTTTAGTGTTGGCGAAGTCTTCAATATCACCAACAAGCTTTCCTTCAAAGGAGTTGAATTTTCCGGAGACGGTAGAGATAACAAGGTGTTTTACTTTAAAACCTATCTCGGAGTGAGCGGGGTCGATTGTCCAGGTTGCCATAATGATTAAGTTTAGAGCACAAATTTAATGTTTAAACATTGAATTATCCAAATTAATTTTTTTGAAATTGAATATCAATGGATTAAAATGGGTATTCCTCAACTCATCCGCCCCTCCTTCAATTCATTCATACTCTGTTTCTTCCTGCTCTCTCCGCGTCCCAACTTTGCGGAAACCCTGATCAATATGAAATTTTTCAAACCTGTAGTAACAGGCTTCTTACTCGTCAGCATCACTGTTTATATACTTATTTCCTGTAAGAAGGATACAAAGCAACTCCCATCGCCTGAAGACAGAGATGGGACAGAATTACCGGGAGCGATAACCGGTATTGGTACCCCGGTTGGTCCTGCAGTATCAATTGTTATTGGCATAAATGGCGGCACTTTCACTACCAGTGATGGTTCATTGAAGATCGAGATACCTGCTGGGGCTTTCACAACCGATCAGACAATCACCATACAGCCTATTTCCAACCTCAATAAAGCAGGTACAGGAACGGCTTATCGCCTTACGCCCCATGCTGTTACATTCAACAAGCCTGTAACGCTTACTTTCAGCTATAGCGACAGTAACCTT
Source organism: Chitinophagaceae bacterium (assembly GCA_036262095.1). Lineage (GTDB taxonomy): Bacteria > Bacteroidota > Bacteroidia > Chitinophagales > Chitinophagaceae > Terrimonas_A. The sequence continues at coordinate 2,391 of DATAJQ010000201.1, forward strand.
ATCAATACCACGCCTGCAGCTATCAGCGTATCCTGCCAGGATGAAAAAGGTGTATGGCAAGCCATAGGCAATGCGGTAAGGGATACTGCCAATAGGACCGTAACAGTAAAGACAACCCACTTCAGTGATTGGAGCCTGTTTCAAATGCTAAGGATAGCTCCCTGGAGATCATTTTCGGAGCCGGGAGGAACTATTGATCTAAAGGTGATGAAGATGGTGAAAACGGTTACACCTGTTGGAGGACTTGAAATGCCGCAACCTGATCAACCGATCACAGATACAACTGGTGCGATAGTGACAGAATGGAGCACACTGGGTGGTGGATTTACTTTAGGTACAGGAAGCGCTGCAACTTATTATGCACCGACCAATCTGCTCGAGCGGAACCCGGTAGTGATCACTGCCCATGTAGCTGCTAAAGGCAATGAAAAATGGATGCTGACTGCTTTTGTATATGTAGGTAAAGAGGGCATCAATTACCGTATGGATAATGGCCAATGGGTCAATGCCCCTGTTATACTTGGAGCAATCAAGGTGAACGATACATTAAGAATGTTACAAGGTGTTCCTTTGATCAATAATCAACAAGCCGGCGCTATGACTATTTCATGGCTGGGAGACCGTTCATTCGCCAGCCAGCGGTGGACTGAAAAATACCCTGCATTCCAATACGCTCCGGGCGGCAATATTACCTATTGGCAATTCTCAGGCGAAGGAAATAATATCAGTATCAGCCCCGGCTCGCTTAGTTTTATGGAATATGAAAATGATTATGTCAGCGGATCTTTTTTATTGACCAAGGCCGGCAAACTGATCAATTCTGTTCCTTCTCCTCAATGGCAGAATGCAAGGTTTGAAGGCTTTTTTAGAGTGAAGTGGAAGAAATGAGTAAATTACAAGGCTGAAGTAGGGTTTCTTAACTTTATTCCGAAAGCCTGACCATGAACAAAGACATCAAAGCCTATAACGACGCCTTGTCAACCGAAGACTCAGCCATCTGCAACGCCTTGGCCCGTGAAATAGACAAATCCCTGAAAGAAGCAGAAAGCAAGATCTGGCACCGCCATCCCGTCTGGTTCCTTGATGGTAATCCCATTGTCGGTTACAGCAAACTAAAAAACGAAGTGCGGCTACTGTTCTGGAGTGGTCAATCTTTTGATGAACCTGGCCTGCTGCCCGAAGGAAGCTTTAAAGCCGCCGAGGCCCGCTACATTTCCAAAAAGGAGATCAGCAAAGAAGATCTTCAACGCTGGCTGGAAAAATCAAAAACCATCCAATGGGATTATAAGAACATTGTAAAGAGAAAAGGCGTTTTGGTAAAGATATCAGGTTAACGCTGACCCGGTAACAGTTTACCCTTCCATACTCTGATTAATAAACTCCACCACCGGTTGCAATGCCTCAAACGCATTAACCGTTTTCTTTACCAGGTCTTTCGAGGTAAGATCAGCATCTTTGATCTCAATAGATGCAATAAAACTTTTCAGCTTTAAATACTCTGCTGCAGGATTATCCGCTTCATAGCCTTTCGGCAACCGTACCAGTTTATATTCAGCTTCATGCGAGAGATCTCCATAAACAGACTTGAATTTCTTTGAGCTGATGATCTTTTTGAACTCATCAAAATTATAATCGATCTCCTGGCGCACTTTCCGGAGAAATTCCGGTCCCGGCATCCAGATACCACCGCCGGTAAAAGTTTGCCCGGGTTCCAGATGGAAATAATAACCGGCAGAAGAAGTGGTTTGTTTTCCGCCTTTATTCATTGCTGCACCGAAATTTGTTTTATACGGCGACTTATCTTTCGAAAAACGGATATCGCGGTTGATCCGGAATAAACAATCCTTGGCCACGAGATTGTGGATGGCAGGATCTTTTTTCCCGTGTGTGTCAATGACCCGCTGAATAAATTGAATGAAATCGGCTTTAGCTGATTCATATTTGGGTCGGTTGGCATCAAACCAGGGTTTATTATTGTTCTTTTTAAGATTGCGTAAGAATTGAAGTGTATTGGGCTGTAACATGATATCTGGTAATTTAAAATTCAAAAGTAAAAATTAAAAATGTATCGCCAGGAGCGCAACGGATATGCAAAGACGCCAGGGGGGTTAAGGCAGACAACATTGCGTTTCTGGCGTATCCGTTGCGCTCCTGGCGATATCCTTACCGAAGTATAAACCGGTTTTTTTATCCTTTGCTTTATCACCTGGACAGCAGCTTTAAGAATTCTGCTTCAGAAATGATCTTGATTGAATTGATCTTCTTTGCTTTTTCCAGTTTGCTGCCGGCACTTTCTCCTACCACCAGGTAATTAAGCTTCGCACTTACACCACTAACGATCTTGCCACCCTGTGCTTCCGCCATCGCTTCTGCTTCATCGCGCTTCAATGTAGGCAGTGTACCGGTAAACAAAAATGTCTGTCCTGCCAGGCTACCGCCTCCTTCCGGCTGATCTTTCTTTTCATTCTTTAAAGAAAGCCCCAGCTTCTCCAATTCTTTCAACATCTGGATATTACTTTCATTGCTGAAGAAATGATGAATGCTGCCGGCTACTTTCGGGCCAATATCTTCCAGGTCTTTCAGATCATCTACAGTGAACTGGCGGAAATCCATCAAATGGTTGACTGCATGCGCCAGGGTTTTAGCAGTTGTTTCACCTACAAAGCGGATACCCAACCCGAAGATGAGACGGTTCAACGGCTGCGTTTTGGATTTTTCAATAGCAGCTTTCAGGTTGTCCACCGATTTTTGTCCGAACCCTTCGAGCTTTCCGATCTTTTCAAAATCGAGTGTATACAGGCCCGGAATATCTTTCAATAAACCAAGATCATAAAATTTGCGGACGATAGCATCTCCAAAGCCGCGGATATCCATCGCATCTTTGCTGTTGAAATGAATGATGCGTTCTACCACCTGTGCCGGGCATTCAATATTGATACACCGCCACACGGCTTCTTCTTCTTCTTTAAACAATTTACTATCGCAGACAGGGCAGTTCTTTGGGAACTTTATATGTTTTTCATTTCCTTTTCTCAACTCTGCCTGTGATTTTACAATATAGGGGATCACATCTCCGGCACGTTCTACCAGCACAGTATCCCCGATCATCAGGTCTTTTTCTTTGATCACCTCTTCATTAAAAAGGGAGATCGAAGAAACGGTGACACCGCCGATCGGTACAGGTTGTATTTTGGCTACCGGTGTGATGGAGCCTGTTCTTCCCACCTGGAATTCCACGCCGAGCAGCTTACTTGTGCCCTGGCGGGCTTTGAATTTATAAGCAATGGCCCAGCGCGGGTGATGGGAGGTCATCCCCATTTTATCCTGCAGGTCAAGGTCGTTCACTTTTATCACCATCCCATCAATTTCATAGGGAAGGCTATCCCGGGTTTGTTCAAACTCCAGGCAATAATCAATTACATTCTGTATGCCCCTGAACACTTTTTTTTCTTTATTGGGACTGCGGAATCCCAACTCCCAAAGCAATTCCAGGGATTGGGAATGAGTAGTAAAAGGAAGGTCCTTAAGCGCTGAAGTGGTATAATAACTGATATGGTATACAAAAGCTTCCAGGCTTCTTTTTGACACTTCAGCCGGGTCTTTAATACGCAATGTACCGGAAGCTGCATTGCGGGGATTTGCGAGCGGGGCCAATCCCTGCTCCACGAGTTGCTGATTGTACCGCGCGAAATTGTTTTTGTTGATCAGCACTTCTCCTCTTATCTCTACGGTCTGTATACCGTATTTGGAGAATTTGGCAGAAAGAGGGATAGAACGGATCTGTTTTACGTTAGTAGTTATTTCGTCTCCTTCCACTCCATTACCGCGTGTAGCTCCACGCACGAGCATATCATCTTCATAAATCAGTGAGATACTGCCGCCATCAAACTTTGGTTCCACACAGTATTCAATTTCCTTAAGCCCGGTTAGTTCGCGGGCTTTTCGGTCAAAATCGACCAGGTCGTCGGCATTATAGGAGTTGTCAAGCGAAAGCATGGGCACCAGGTGCTGAGCTGTCGGAAAATCTTTGGTCAAACCCTTGGCCACCCTTTGGGTAGGGGAGTCTGAGGTGATCAGCGAGGGGTTTTCTTTCTCGATCCTTTCCAGTTCTTTGAACAATTGATCATATTCGCCATCGGCGATCAGCGGATCATTCAATACATAATAGCGGTATTCATGAAAGCGGAGCACATCTCTCAATTGGCCGGCTTTGTCGGGTTCAATGGAATGTTTGGCGCTGCTTTTTAGTAAGGCAAGACTTTGTTTCTGGAGTTCTTTGGTCGCATCCTGGGTATACATATCCTTCAGTTTCAAAGTAAAGTTAGGGCCTCTGGCTGAAAACCGGGAGTAGGAATGCTCCGGTTTCAGCGATTATGTTTTCCCACCAAGACGATGAAGACCACAAAGAATATTTTACCTTATTTATATTATCATCCATAAGGCCATCGTCAAAGGAGGATGATCTGGCAATATTTCTTTGTGGTCTTCGTCGTCTTGGTGGGAAAACTCACGGAATGGGTCACACCCGGATTCGGAACTAGCGCCCCGAAAAATAATTAATGTGTTGTAAGTACATATTTGTATCTTCATCCCGGTTTTGCCAAAACTGGTTTGTGCCGGCTGTTGCCCAATATGATCGGGTCAATATAAGGTTAAAAATAAAAATGCAAAAATCGCCTGTAAACGTTGGAGGTTTTGCATTTTGATTTTGACCCTGACAGCCGCTTTAAAAACAAATTGTTTATATGAAACGATTGCTGCCGGGCCTGCTGGTCCTTATTTGTGCCCCTCTATTTTCTTTTGCCCAGTTATTGACCTGGACTCCTGCTTTTCCTAAAGACAATGACAATATTACTATCGTACTGGATGCCACCAAGGGCAACCAGGGATTGAATAATTACAGCGATCCTAATAATATATATGTTCATATTGGTGTTACCACCAACCTCAGTAATAATGGCGGCCAGCAATGGTTGTATGTGAATGGCAGTACCGGTGCTTCCTGGGGCAGTGCTACCCCGGCCTTGAAAGCCACTTCCCTGGGTAATAATAAGTATCAGTATACCATTACTAATATCCGCAGCTTTTTTGGCGTACCGGCAGGCGAAACCATTCAGAAAATCGGTATCCTGTTTCGTGATGCCAACGCCAATCCTGACCTGGTAAAGAAAGCGGCCAATGCTGATGGCAGCGATATGTTCATCCCCATCTATACAAATAATGTAGCAGTGCGGTTTTCGGTTCCCCCTTTTCAACCCACATTTGTTCCTTCTCCAGAGCCGCTGACCAAAGTGGTGAATGATAATATTTCACTTACAGCCAATTCAAATAAAGCAGCCACACTGAACCTTTATCTGAATGGCACCCTGATACAGACCGCTGCTGGCGCTACAACCATTTCTGCCAACCCAACTCTCACCGCCGGAGGTAATACAACCATCATTGCGGAAGCGGTGGATGGTGCAACTGTTACCAAAGATTCCGTAAAATTCTTTGTAACCGGTGGCGTCACTGTTGCGCCTTTGCCTGCAGGTGTGAGAGATGGCATCAATTATTTACCCAATAATACTTCTGTGGTATTGGTACTGTATGCACCTGGAAAAAGCCGGGTAAGTGTTATCGGTGAATTCCCGGGTAATAACTGGACAGAGCAGATCTCCAATCAAATGAACAAAACGCCCGATGGTAATTACTGGTGGCTTCAGATCGATGGGTTGACAGCGGGTACGGAATATGCTTTTCAATACCTGGTTGACGGCACTTTGAAAATAGCGGATCCGTATACTGAAAAAGTGCTTGATCCCGCCAATGACGGCAGCATACCTGCTGATGTTTATCCTAACCTGAAATCTTATCCTGCCGGTCAAACTGGCATAGTAAGTATTGTACAAACTGCTGCGGCAGCATATACCTGGAAGAACAATAGCTTTAATGGCCCTGATAAACGCAATCTCATTATCTATGAAGTGCTGATCCGTGATTTCACTGATGCGCACCGCTGGCAAACCATGATCGATACGCTCAGCTATCTGCAACGCCTGGGCATTAATGCGGTTGAACTGATGCCGGTGACCGAATTTGAAGGAAATGACAGTTGGGGTTATAACCCTTCTTTTTCCTTTGCCCCCGATAAATATTATGGCACCAAAAACAAACTGAAAGAGTTTATTGATTCCTGCCACAGCAAACAGATAGCCGTGATCATGGACGTGGTGCCCAATCACTGCTATGGCCAATCACCGCTGGCACAGCTTTACTGGAATGCCACACTCAACCGCCCGGCGGCAAATAACCCCTGGCTTAATGAAGTGCAGCCCCATGCTTTTGGATTTGGCAATGATTTTAATCATGAAAGCGCTGCCACAAAATACTTTTGGAAAAGGATGTTTGATTTCTGGTTGAGGGAATATAAAATGGATGGGTTCAGGATGGATTTTACCAAAGGTCTTACACAAAAGCCATCTACCAATGATGCAGAGTTCAGCGCTTATGATCAAAGCCGGGTGGATATATTAAGAACCTATGCAGACACGGTCTGGAAGTATTTCCCTTCTGCCTATATCATTCTTGAACATTTGGCAGCTGCCAATGAAGAGCAGACGTTGCAAAACATGGGCTTTTTGCTGTGGGGAGGCAAGCGCGAGAACGTGGCGTATAATGAAGCCACGATGGGCTATAATGAAAGCAATAAATCCAATTTCTCCTCTGTTGTCTATAACAGCAGTGAAAGAGGGTTTACCAATCCTCACCTGGTAGGTTATATGGAAAGCCATGATGAGGAAAGATTGATGTATAAGAACATTGCTTTCGGAAACACTTCGGGCACCTATTCCGCCAAAAATGATTCTATTGCACTTCGGCGGATGGAAGCCGCCTCCAGCCTGTTCTTTACCATACCCGGCCCCAAAATGATCTGGGAATTTGGTGAAAGGGGGTATGATAAATCCATTTTTGCCTGCACCGACAATAGCATTCCTCAACCTTACGGAAATGAGGATTGCAAATTGAGCAGGAAAGAACCCCGTTGGCAATACATGCAGGATATTAAAAGAAAACGCCTGTATGATATAACGGCAGCACTGATCAAATTGAGAACAACACAAACAGCTTTATTCAACAGCACAGACTTTAGCTACAACCTCGTTAATGCAGTAAAATATTTTAAGATCAATTCTGCTGATCTCAATGCATTGGTTGTTGCAAATTTTGATGTGGTGCCTTCCAATGCAAGCGTAAGCTTCCAGGGTAGCGGCACCTGGTATGATTATCTCACCGGGGCAACCATTACAGCAACAGGTGCCCTGCAAACCATTCCGCTGCAGCCCGGCGAATACCATGTTTATCTAAATAAGAATATTGTGAACGCTGTAACCACTCCTGTTACAGATATCAGTGGGCCGGACAATGCACTTGCAGCAGTTGTTTATCCAAATCCAGCCTCAGCTGCTTCAGTGCTCAGGCTGAAATTGCCGGAAGCTACGCAGGTGAAGGCTGAACTGCAGACCATGCAAGGGCAGGTGATCCGCCAGGTTTTTTCCGGAAAGCTTGGTGCGGGAGAGCACAGGGTAGCTCTTACTGATAAAATCAATAATTTGGCGGCTGGTATTTACCTGTTGAAAATAAATGCTGACAGGCAACATCAATATATCAAGATACTGATTCCATAACCTTATTTAATCAACTCTATATGGCGAAAGGCATTAATTTGAAAACGGCAGAGCTGGAAAAAATAAGCCACCTCGATTATTTCAATATCGCGGTGTCTGTAGACTGCGTTATTTTCTGCTATGAAAACAAAGAACTGAAAGTGTTGGTGATCAAATCTGACCTCGAAGAATTTTCCAATCTGTATTCCCTGCTGGGCGATCTGGTACGGCTCGATGAAGACCTGGATACGGCTTCTTACAGGATCTTGCAGGAAAGAACAGGAATGGAAGATGTGTACCTGGAGCAGGTGCATACCTTCGGCAGTGTGGACCGTCACCCTTCGGGAAGGGTTATCACAACGGCGTATTATTCACTGATAGACGCCAAGCACCAAAAACTCCGGTTGACAAACAATGATCTGCATTGGCATCCGGTAAAAAACATCAAAAAAATGGCTTTCGATCATAAAGCCATTCTCGATACCTGTCTGAACAGGCTGCGGGAGCAGGTGATGGAACATCCGGTGATATTCAACCTGTTGCCTGAAAAATTCTCCCTCAGGGAATTACAGGAATTATATGAAGCCATTCTTAGCGTGGAACTCGACCGCCGGAACTTCCGGAAGAAGATCGCCATCAAGGATTGGTTGGTCGATCTCAATGAAATGGAAGAAGATGTGCCGCACAGACCCGGGAAATTGTACAAACTGAAACCCGAATTCAAGCGGAAGACCCTGCGCCGTAAAACCAGCAACCAGCGTCCCCTGGTTGCCTGAGATACAGCAGGGGCCTGACTTCGGAAAAAATTAATTTTTTTCCTGAAATAAAAATGCACTAACATTGTGTTCTAGATACACATTGTGTATTAACGAAACTGATTAGCTTAACAATTAACGATTGCTTATGTCCTGCAAAAATCTGCTTAAGGCATTGCTAGCATCTGTAATGCTATTTCTCTCTCTTTTCTCGTTCGCTCAAGACAAAGTGGTTTCCGGTAAAGTAACTGATGCCAAAGGGGCAGGAGTTGCGGGAGTCAATGTGGTTGCCAAGGGCAGCTCCATCGGCACACAAACGGCTGCTGACGGAACGTATCGCTTAACCGTTCCGGCAACGATCAATATCCTGGAATTTACTTCCATTGGATTTGCCACACAGGAAGTGAACATTGACGGCCGTTCAACAATTGATGTGAGAATGGATATCAACACTGCTTCATTGGGTGAAGTAGTGGTGATCGCTTATGGCACCCGCCGTAAGTCTGACCTCACCGGTTCTGTCACTTCTCTTTCTTCCAAAGATTTTCAAAAAGGTAATATTGCCTCTTCAGAGCAGTTGCTCCAGGGAAAGGTTGCCGGTTTGCAGATAACTACAGGTGGTGGTTCTGCAGGTGGTGGCAGCCGTATCCGCATCCGTGGTAATGCATCTCTGAATGCGAGCAATGACCCATTGATCGTGATTGATGGTGTGCCTGTTGAAAGCAATGGAATTGCAGGTTCCGCCAACTTGTTGAATACGATCAACACAGATGATATTGAATCCATCAGCGTGCTGAAAGATGCATCAGCTACGGCCTTATACGGATCAAGAGCTTCAAATGGTGTGATCATCATCACCAGCAAAAAAGGTGCAAAAGGTAAACTCCGTTTTAATTTCAATACACAGTTCTCTGTTTCCTCCCTGGCCAAAAAAGTGGATGTATTATCTGCTGACCAGGTAAGAGAGATCATCAATGCCGATGCTGCTGCTACCGGCAATAACACATTCAAAAATCTGTTGGGCGCTGCCAGCACAGATTGGCAGGACCAGATTTATCAGAATGCATTTGGCACCAATAATAATATAAGCGCCAGCGGTGCTGTAGGCAATATGCCGTTCCGTGCTTCACTGGGCTTTTTGGATCAGGCTGGTATACTGAAAACGAACAAGTTTGACCGTTATTCAGCGTCGCTTAACCTGACACCAAAATATCTCAACGATCACCTCGCTGTTACGCTGGCTTTAAAAGCGAGCCAAACAAAGAACAGGTTTGCCGACGAAGGTGCTGTAGGTAATGCAGCCACTTTTGATCCTACAAAACCTGTATTTGACAAAGGAAGCCACCCCGTTAATTATGGCGGTTATTACGAATGGCGCCAGGCAAATGACAGCGCTATTTCCCTTGCTAACCGTAACCCGCTCGCATTACTTGATCAGCGCAATAACCGCTCAAAAGTGAACCGCCTGATCGGTAACGTACAACTTGATTATAAACTGCATTTCCTTCCTGATCTGCACGTGTTGCTCAACCTGGGCATGGACCATACAAAAGGAAGCGGCGATGATATCATTGATTCATTGTCTGCTACCAACTATATTACTCATGGAAGGGTTACGCATTACGAACAAACCAAAAAGAACTATCTCGTTGATGTTTCATTGACCTATAGCAAGGAAATAAAAAGCCTGCGCAGCAAAATAGATGTGCTGTTGGGGCATAGCTACCAGGACTTCATCACAGAAGTGAGCAACTTCGCTTCTTTCAGTCAGCGTGGTAAAGGGCCGAATGATACGATCCCCGGTTCTGTTCCTACGTTTGCTACAGATAAACCTCAATACAGGCTTGAATCTTACCTGGGAAGGATCAACCTGACTGTTGCAGATAATTACTTATTGACTGCATCGCTCAGACGTGATGCGAGCTCTAAATTTTCACCAGAGAACCGCGTAGGTTATTTCCCTGCTTTTGCGGCTGCCTGGAAAATGAGGGATGCATTATTCAGCAATGTAAATGCATTGACCGATCTTAAACTGAGAGTAGGCTGGGGTGTTACCGGCCAGCAGGATGGTATTGGTTATTATTCTTACCTGCCCCGTTATTCAAGAAGCCAGTCAACTGCAGAGTATCAATTCGGCGATGCTTATTATAGCTTTCTGAGGCCAGCTCCTTATGATAAGAACCTCAAATGGGAAACAACTACTACAACCAACCTGGGTCTTGATTTCGGCTTCCTGCGCAATCGCATCACGGGTACACTGGATGTTTATCAGAAGAAAACAAAAGATCTGCTGAGCACTGTTCCGGTTGCTCCCGGTTCCAACTTCGATATCCAGATCACTACCAACGTAGGTAACCTGACAAGTAAGGGTGTGGAATTCTCCATAAATACTATACCTGTTCAAACAACAAGGTTTACCTGGCAGTTTGGTATGAACTATACTTACCAGACATTCGAGATCACCAATCTTTTGAAACAAACTGATCCTGCTTTCACTGGTATTCCTGTAAGCGGAATATCCGGCGGTACGGGTAATAATGTTGGAAAGCACGTGGTAGGATATGCTCCTTATTCCTTCTTTGTTTACAAGCAGGTGTATGATAAATCAACCGGCAAACCCATTGAAGGATTGTATGAAGATATCAACCGTGATGGAGTAGTGAATGATGCAGACCGTTATCTGTATAAAAAACCTTCCGGCGATGTGCTGCTGGGCTTTAATACACAGATTACTTATGATAAATGGACGCTTGGCCTGTCAGGGCACGGAGTTTTCGGAAACTACTTATATAACAACTATTTCTCCAACGCAGGTGTATTGCGTGCTATTAAAGATCCGATCAATATCATCCGCAACGGTTCAGTTAATTACTACGATACCCGCTTTGGCAATAACCAGTATCTTTCTGATTATTATGTTCAGAATGCGTCTTTCTTCAGACTGGACAATATCAATATCGGCTATGACGCAGGAAAGGTTTTCAACAACAAAGCAAGCCTTCGCATTATGGCTTCTGTCCAGAATGTGTTTGTGAGCACAAAATATAAAGGTCTTGATCCGGAAAGCGCCAGTGACAGCGGCGTTGATAACAACATTTATCCACGTCCAAGGATCTTTTCAATTGGCGCAAACCTCGATTTCTAATTCTTTAAACGATTCTTTCTATATGAGACAGAGTGTAAAATTATTAGCAGTTTTCCTGATCCCGGTCCTGGTATCGTCCTGCGCAAAAAAGCTGGACCTGTTCCCTCAGAACGATCTGACGCCGGAGAAGGTGTATGCGACAGCAGATGGGTATAAGAGTGTGCTGGCAAAAATTTATGGAACCCTGGCCATTACCGGCAACACCGGTCCTGCAGGGGCTCCTGATATTGGTGGCGGTTTGGATGAAGGTTCTCAGGTGGCTTTTATCCGGATGTTCTTTAACTGCCAGGAATTGCCTACTGATGAAGCTGTAGTTGCCTGGAATGACCAGACAATCCAAAATTTCCATTCAATGAAATGGACCTCCGACGATCCCTTCCTGAAAGGGATGTATGCAAGGCCCATTTATAATATCACCCTGATCAATGAATACCTGCGCGAAGCGACTGATGAAAAACTGGCTTCACGCGGTATCACAGGTTCTGCAGGAGATGATATCAAGAAGAGCAGGGCAGAAGCAAGATTTCTGCGGGCGTACAACTACTGGGTGATGCTTGACCTGTTTGGCAAATCCACTTTTATCACTGAAGAGAATCTCGTTGGTACAGATGTGCCGGGTGAGATCAGCAGGGCTGACCTGTTCACCTATGTGGAAAGCGAACTGAAAGCGATAGAAACAGAACTGGCGCCTGTAAGAACGATCGAATATGGCCGTGTTGATCAGGGCGCCGACTGGGCTTTGCTGGCAAGACTGTATCTCAACGCACAGGTTTATACAGGCACTCCAAAATGGACAGAAGCTATTACGTATGCGAATAAAGTGATCGGTGCAGGTTATACGCTGAACAATAACTATGCACAGATGTTCATGGCCGACAATGATAAAAGAAAAGGCGAATTCATGTTTGCTATCACTATCGACGGATTGCGTACTAAAGCATACGGGAATACTACCTTCTTTGCACACGCAGCCTGTGGAGATGATTTCAGTGAATATGGAGTGGATGCAGGCTGGTACGGTTATCGCGCCACCAAAGGGCTGGCCGATAAATTCTCTGATCTGAGCGGAAATACAGATACAAGAGCTCTGTTCAAAACCAATTCATTTGGCACAAGTCCTACCCAGGTCGCCATCAGCGATGTCACCAATTTCGCCAACGGCCTGCATGTGAAAAAATGGATCAATGTCCGTTCAGATGGAGGTGCAATCTCCGATATCACCAAAGCATTTGCTGATATTGATTTCCCTGTATTCCGTTTGCCTGAAATGTACCTGATCTATGCCGAAGCAGTTTTGCGTGGTGGTACAGGCGGTGATAAGCCTACAGCCGTGAACTATGTCAACCTGATCCGTCAGCGTGCTTATGGCGGACCGGGTGGCAACATATCCTCTACAGATCTGACATTACAATTTGTGTTGGATGAGAGGGCAAGGGAATTGTATTGGGAAGGTCATCGCAGAACAGACCTCGTGCGTTATGGCCTGCTGACTACCGGTACTTATTTATGGCCCTGGAAAGGTGGTGTTTCATCAGGTACGGCAGTGGATGCGAAGTATAATATTTTCCCTGTTCCTGCGGAGAACCGCACTTCCAATCCGAATCTTAGCCAAAATGACGGTTATTAATTTTCTTACGTAAAAAAAATTGAACATGTCAACCATAAATAAACTGCTCACCGGTTTGGCGCTTGCCACTGTAATGATCAGCTCCTGTAAAAAGGATGAGAACAAGGTGTTTTATGAAGGCGGAACTGCTCCTGTATTGACAGCCTCTGCAACAGCAACCATACCTCTTTCCTTTGCGAATAGCGAAAAAGATGCGATAAAGCTGAGCTGGACAAATCCAGAGTACCAGTTCAACACAGGTATCAGCTCGCAGAATGTTACCTACCTGATCGAAATCGATACGGTGGGGGCCAACTTCACCAATCCCAATAAGCAAACCATAGCAGTGAGCAATGATCTGAGTAAAACGCTTACACAGAGCCAGCTGAATGATTATTTGCTTAACCAGCTGGTATTAGTTCCAGCAATGGAGCACAATATTGAAATGAGGGTGAAATCAAACCTTACGAATAATTCTGCATTGCTTATTTCAAATGCACTTCAGTTTAAAGTAACACCGTATGCCATTCCTCCTAAAGTGGCGCCTCCTGCCTCAGGTAAATTATACATTACAGGAAGTGCTACGCCGGCAAGCTGGCAATGCGGCTGCCCTGCTGATGTGGCGCCGGCTTCCCAAACATTTACACAAGTAAGCCCGACCTTGTATGAGCTCCCTAATATTACGTTGACCGGCGGTGGGTCCTATTTGTTCTTACCGGTGTATGGTAGCTGGAGTGCTAAATACGGTTTTAATGGCTCCAACAACGAGAATAATGTAAATGGTGATGATTTTAAAGCTGAAGGTGGCGATATGAAAGCTCCTGATGCCACCGGTAACTATAAAATAGTAGTGGATTTCCAAAGAGGAAAATTCACTGTAACCAAATTATAACCTCAACTGATTGTCTATATGAAACCTGTTATAAAACTACTGTCCCTGTTGGTTGTTATGGCTGTAAGCCTTGCGGCCTGCCATAAGGTTGGTGATCTGCCGCATTATGAAAATGGCTCAGCACCTGTATTGAGCGCATCAGCTACAACGATCGCTTCACAGCCTGCCGATTCAAATAAAACAGCGCTGACGCTGAACTGGACTTATCCTGATTATGCTACTGACACCAACAATATCAAATACATTGTTGAAATAGATTCGACCGGTAAAAATTTTGCCCATGCTGTCAGCAAACAAATTATCGGATCATTAAGCACATCTTATATCGCCAAAGAGTTGAACAATATATTGCTTGGATTTGGCTATGCGTTCAACAAGCCGGTTGATATGGATGTTAAAGTGACATCTTCTTATGTAAATAATAACGAAAGACTGGCATCCAATATCATCAAGATAAGGATGACGCCTTACAAAGTGCCGCCAAAAGTTGAGTTGCCGGCTTCGGGTAAATTGTTTATCGTGGGAAGTGCCACACAAGGTGGCTGGACTAATCCTGTTCCTACTCCAACACAGGAGCTGACACGTATTGACGAAACGACTTTTGGAGGGATCTTCCAGCTGAATGGTGCGAGTGAGTACCTTCTTCTTCCCGAGAATGGTAACTGGGATAAAAAATACTCCGTTACAGACAATACTGTTCCTGGTTTGAATGAAGGAGGTGATTTTGGATTTGGCTTACCGCAAAACTTTCCTGGCCCAACTGCAGCGGGTTTATATAAGATCATCGTGAATTTCCAGACCGGTAAATTTACTGTTACGGCATTTACTCAGCAACATGGGCTGCCTTCTGCATTGTTCATTGTAGGTAATGCTACTCCTGGCGATTGGAGCAACCCTGTGCCAGTGCCTTCACAGGAGTTCACAAGGCTCAATTCTACCCGTTTTGAGCTGGCTTCACTTGCCTTAGGTAATAATAAAGAGTATTTATTGCTTCCTGAGAATGGTAACTGGGGTAAGAAATTTGGTGTATCAGATAATACCGCAGCGAATATAAAACTGGGTGGTACGCTGGTGCCGGAAGGTCAGAATATTCCAAGCCCGGAAACAGCAGGCAATTATAAGATAACAGTTGATTTTATAAATAATTCATATACGCTTACAAAATTGTAACCGGTTCCTGAATTGCTGATCCGGATAGTAATGCAAAGAGCGCAACGGTATGCTGAAGATGCAACGTTGCGCTCTTTGCATTACTGTTGCGTTCTCCGCGTTACTTTTACGAAAGGATATTTTTCTGGTGATCGATAATGAATTGGATAATCTCTTCCAATGGAGTGTTGATCCTTGAAATTGCATCACTGATATCGTCACGGCTCACATTTGCTGCAAAGCTTTTCTCTTTCAACCGCTTTTTTACGCCTTTTACTTCCATGCCATCGTACCCTTCGGGGCGCATTAAGCTGTAAGCATGTATAAGTCCGCTTAATTCATCAAACACATAGATCATCTTATCCATCGTGTTTTCGGGTTCTACGCCAAAATATTTGGGTCCATGCGAAGCAATGCAGTGGATCACTTCGGGATCGATCTGCCGGTGTTCCAGTTCTTCGATAATGATCCGGCAATGATCATCGGGATGCTTCTCCCAGTCTGCATCATGCAGTAATCCCGCTAGTTCCCATTTGAGGGCCGTAGCTGCATCGGCATTCTCCTTTTCGATAGCCCAGGCTTTCATTACTGCGGCTACCTGTTTCATGTGCAGGCGCAGCCTTTCATTGGGTACCCATTCTTCGAGCAGGGCATTCGCTTCTTCGATCGTCATCAGGTTTCCTTTATTTCTGGGGTTGCCGAAAACAGAGCGGCCGAGCTGGTAAATAGCCATTGGAGCGATTGATTTTTATCGGTACAAGATACAGGTTATTATTATTTGATGGCAGGTGTTTGATTTGATGGAGCTCCCTCGTGGTTTTGAGTAGTAGTGTTGGGTATATTTTAGCCCGCTGAGTATTGATTTTTTAGTGAGGCTCGGTTAACTGTTTCCCACAAAGACGACAAAGTCCACAAAGAAATATTTGCTTTACTATTATATTCATAAAGCCACAGAGTAAAAGAAGACGTCCAGATAATATTCTTTGTGGACTTTGTCGTCTTTGTGGGAAACATCTAAACTGGGCCATAGCCCGTCCTCAAACATCTGTCGCCGGCACGTTCAATAGCTTACCTTTGCAGCATGAGCGAAGAGATTTATAAAGGGCATATTTCATTTGTGAATTATGAGAAGCATTTTGCCACAATAGACTACATGAAAAATGGGAAGGCCAAATCAGTGAACTGCAAAACCATTGATCAGGATGGCAAAAAGCGGCATCATTTCAGAATGGGAGATAATGTACAGTTTGAGCTCCGACTTTCGGACAGGGGTGATAAAATGACTGCCCATAATGTGAAATTCCTTTATAATACTCAATTGGAAGTATTACTGAATAAGGCCATGGTGGAGAACCGGTTTGCCGGTTTCCTGAAAAAAGTAGATGATGAATGGCTGATAAAAGAACATGGCAGTTATATCTTTTTTCCGCTCCGGCTTTCCAGGTGGGAGAAGCCGCCGGCAGAGCAGGCGCTGAATGAGGTGATTAATTTCAGTATTCAAAACCTGGACAAACCGAACCAGTTGGTAGCCGAGTTATTTTCTCACGACTTCATTCCCGAATACCGCAAGGCGCAGCAGTTATATAAGGATAAAACGCCTGTGGAGGCAACAGTAGTGCGGGTTTCACCCTATGCTGCATACCTGGAGATATTGGATGGGAAAATACAATCCAAGATCAACCCGGATGATGGAAAGGGAGAGATGAAGGAGGGCGACAAACTGGAAGTGATAATTACCTATCTCAGCCCTCAACGGATAGTGGTTGAAAAAGCGGGGGCCAAGAATTGGGAAAATGACCCTGGGAAAGCTACCGCTTAAAACTGCTTTTTTCCTGAAAAACGAGAGTTGAAAGAATTTGCCGGAGAACGAGCGAAGCCTAAAGTGAGTTGGTTTATCACCCATTTTCGGGGTGATGATTTTTTTCGGCTAAAAATTTTATTGAAAATCAATTTATTATAGAGGTATCTTTCAAAATTAACCCTCTTCTTTTTTGGAACTTCCCCTACTTCACACCTATCTTTGCAGCCCCAAATCAACCCTTGGGAATTTTTAAATCTGTCGCCGGGATAGCGGCGGCGTAAAAAGAAATCATAATGAGCAAATTACATTTTACTACCAAACATGCGAACGAGGCTACCGTTAAAC
>DATAJQ010000202.1:0-13565 GCA_036262095.1 Chitinophagaceae bacterium
TGATGAAGGTGGTTTTGCTCCTAATATCCAATCCAACGAAGAAGCGATCGACACAGTAATGGAAGCGATCCAGGCTTCCGGTTATAAAGCCGGTTCACAGATCGTGATCGCCATGGATGCAGCAAACAGTGAGCTTTGGGATGCTAAAAAGAAAAAATACGTTTTCCATAAAAGCGATGGCAAGCAACTGAGCAGTGATGAGCTGGTAAAATTCTGGGAAAAATGGGTGAAGAATTATCCCATCGTTTCCATTGAAGATGGTATGGCTGAAGACGATTGGGCCGGCTGGGCAGCACTGACCCAGGCTGTAGGAGCCAAATGCCAACTGGTAGGCGACGACCTGTTTGTGACCAATGTAGACCGCCTGCAGCAGGGTATCGACAAAAACATCGGCAATGCCCTTCTGGTAAAAGTAAACCAGATCGGAACCGTTACAGAAACCATCAATGCCGTAACGCTGGCCCAGCACAATGGTTACAACACCATTATGAGCCATAGAAGCGGTGAAACAGAAGATACCACGATCGCCGACCTGGCTGTAGCACTTAATTGCGGACAGATCAAAACAGGCTCTGCGTCCCGTACCGACCGGATCGCTAAATACAACCAATTGATCCGGATCGAAGAGTTGCTGGGCAGTAGTGCGATTTATCCAAAAGGAAAGATTAAATTTGGAAAGAAATAAACCGGTTTAGGGGTTTAAAAGTTTAAAGTTTAATCGTTAAGGGTTGAATTCTTTCACGGATAACATTAAACCATTAGGCTTTAAACTTTTAAACCATTAACCTCAAATATTACCAGCTTTGAAACTCCTGGCCCGCATACCCTCCTGGCTCCGTAACAAATACCTGGTGGCAATCGCAGTTTTTGCGGCTATTATGCTGTTTTTTGACAAAAACGATGTTTTTGTTCAAATGTCGAGAAGCCGGCAATTGAAGGAGCTGGAGGAAAGTAAGCAATATTATACCGGCCAGATAGCCTCAGAACGTGAAGAATTAGAGCAACTTAAGTCGAATCCCGGCATCCTGGAAAAATACGCCCGGGAAAAATACCTGATGAAAAGGGATAATGAGGACCTGTACATTATACCGGAAAACCCCGTAAAGTCGAATAATTAACTTTTTCGGGGCAATAAGCCCGCCAATAACCCGTTTCTATACCGGACATATAACTTCGGACAAAGTTATTTTTTTGGACATCAATGGTTTGCTCATGATTAATTTTACCCCTGAGGAGCTTTTATTGTATTTGTACAATGAAACTTCGGAAGAACAAACAGTTGCGATCAAAAAAGCGCTGGAACAGGATTGGTCCCTGCGCGAAAAACTGGCAGTTCTTAAAGATTCCCGGCAAAGGCTTGATGTGCTGATAGAATCACCTCGCACAAATGTGGTGATGGACATTCTCAATTATGCGAGAGAACAATCAGCAGAGCAGGTTTAACAGGGATCATCTTACGGTATTCCACACATTATTTTACCGGCTGTTTAAAAAAAATTTCAAGCATCTGTTAACACACAGATGCTTTTTTATTTTACACAAATGGATTGGGAGAGTAACCCAGTTACAGTACATCCTTCCCGCCTTACCGGTAAGCTTTTTTACCGGTAAGGCGGGAAGGACGGGAAGAGAAGCTTACCTTATTTTTGTGGTATGACCCGTAAGCAACGTTACCAGTTTGTAATAGACTATTTTCAAAAGCATGCTCCTGAGGCCGAAACAGAGTTGATTTATGATAATCCTTATCAGTTGTTAGTCGCTGTTATTCTTTCGGCACAGTGCACGGATAAAAGAGTGAACCTGACCACACCGGCTATTTTCGAAAAGTATCCCGATGTGCAATCACTCAGCAAAGCTGATTTCGATACACTGTTCCCCTATATCAAAAGCATTTCCTATCCCAACAATAAAACAAAACACCTGATCGGCATGGCCAAAATGGTAGTAGAGGATTTTAATGGTAAGATCCCCATGACTGTGGAGGAACTGATCAAGCTGCCTGGTGTTGGCCGGAAAACAGCGAATGTGATCACTTCTGTAGTGGACCAGCAACCCAATATGGCTGTGGACACGCATGTATTCCGCGTCAGCAAGCGGATAGGGCTTGTGCCGCAAACAGCTTCTACCCCGCTCGCTGTAGAAAAAGAGCTCGTAAAGAATTTTCCTTCCGCCTTAATACATAAAGCCCATCACTGGCTGATACTGCATGGTCGCTACGTTTGCGTTGCGAGGAATCCACGGTGTGAGATCTGTGGTTTACGGCCCGTCTGCCAGTATTTTCACAAATTAAAGAGTGGTTTAACCTTTGATTAAAGCTCCTCTTCATTGTAGCTTTATCCCTGTCCCTTGATCAGCGGCATTAAAAAAATGCTGATGAAAAATTTATGGTTGGGTGTGGTATGGATAAGCTGCAGCTTTTCTTTTTCACCTGTAAAGAGTCAATACTTTTATAATAGCTGGTACTATAATTATGATCTGGTATGGGAAGCCGGCTTAGGTAATGGTTTAATGAATTGCCTTACTGATATCGGTGGCAGGAAAGGCAATGGAGGTAAATTTATTAAGGATATCGACTGGCGATCATTCAAGCCTTGTTTCAGTTTCTATGTTTCGGCGACTTATAAAGAGAAGATCAGCTTGCGGCTGGAGGCGCAAACCGGCTTTATACGCGCAGCTGACAGCATGTTGCAACAAACAGATCCCAATCCTTCAGGTCGTTACGGACGCAATCTCAGCTTTCAAAGCCGGATCAAAGAGATACAACTTGCTGCAGAAATTCATCCTTTATTTTTTAGATGGGATGATCAAAGCAAAGCACCTTACTGGTCGCCTTATTTTACAAGTGGCATAAGTTATTTTTCTTTCAACCCCCAGGCCCGGCTGCATGATCGCTGGCATGATCTTCAACCATTACGATTGGAAGGACAGGGTTTTGCCGCCTATAATGGGCGGCAACCTTATAAACTGAGGCAATATGCCATCCCTATCGGAGCAGGACTTCGTTATGAAACAGGTCCTTTATTCAATTTGCGGCTGGAGCTGGTACACCGTATCCTTTTCACCGATTACCTGGATGATGTAAGCACCACTTATATTGACCGGGTTCATTTTTCACAATACCTCGACCCTCCGTCTGCTGCCCTCGCCCGGCAACTGTACAGCCGTATGGGAGAACTAAGCCCGGGGCTTGTTCCCGCTTCCGGCACTCAAAGAGGGAATCCAAAAAATAAGGACGCATATTTCAGTATTCAATTAAAACTCGGATATGTGTTCCGCTCAAGAGTGAAATGATGGTCCCGGAAATTCTGCGGTCTTTTCTATTTAGGCAGGTGTGCCACCAGTTCTACTTCAAGTTTTGTTTCCGGCGTAAACAACCTGCTCACCTGCACCCAGGAGGCTGCAGGATAATCCCCTTTATAAAAAGGCTTTCTCACATAGTTCAGTGCTTTCATGGCATCCAGATCAAGCGTGTACAGATTTTCTTTTACCACATGCTGGAAACCTGCACCAAAATGGTTCAGACTTTTTTCCAGTGCTGTGTATACACCCTTTACTCCTTCAGGCGTTAAATCAAGTGATACTGTTCCGGAAATATACAGTACGTTATCTACCTTAACCACCTGGACATAGCCCCAGGTCGTATCCTGTGCACGACCAAAATGCCATTTTTCCTTAACAATTGGAGCGGCCGCTTTTTCCTGTGCCTGTACCAGTTGAACACCTGACAGTAACAAAATGAAGAGTAAGTATTTTTTCATAAAAGGGTTTTGGGAAAGTTAAGCAACTTTCTCTTTTTATTTTCTACAAGTAGATGAACTGTCTCATAATAGGATAGACGAGACTCCCCTCCCCATCATCCCCCTAGTTATACTTTCTTCCCTTGCTCTGCAGGAAATCCCTGTAAGAGAAAGTGAATGTTGCCTGTATATAATTTTCCCTGATCAGGTTTTGCCTGGTAGTGCCCCTGCTTCCGGCTTCCAGTGAAAGTGTATAGAACAAACCGCTTCCGATAATGCCTCCCAAACCCGCCGTGAAGCCGAATTCTCTGATCGGTTCATTCCTTACCTGCAGATAGGAATTATGAAAAAACCCTCCTATTTGAAAAAAACCCTTTTCCACGGTCTGCCGGTTCCAGGTAGTTGACATGCGGGGAATTTCTATACCCCCCGATATACGGCTGCTGCTCACCAGTTGCCAGTCCTGCTCTTTTATTTTTAAAGAAGACCAGTCCTCATAAGTATAATCCAATGCATAAGTTATTTTATTCAGCCTCTTTACCGCTATGCCTCCCGCATAGGTATTGGGTAAATAAAACCTGTCATTCTTTATAAATTCATCTTCTATCACTGTTGTGCTGCCTTCTGTAACAGTAAGTGTTCTCTCGGATGACATTTTTATTTTAGGAGAAAACCTTCCGCCCAATGAAACCTCCCATTGTTTATTGATTGGCTGTGTGTAGATAGCACCTGCCTGGAACCTTGTTCTCCCTACATAATCCTGTATCTGTGTTGAAACAGGCATGGACAGATTTATGTCTGCAACTGTTTCGGTTTGGTTGATGGAGCCGGCAATGATGGATGATTTCAACCCCAATGACAAACGCTTTCCCAATTGTACGGCATTCATCCAGAAATATTCATTCAATCCTCCATCGCCTTCATAATAAGTATTGTAAGAGCCGGTAGTGCCGTTCACCGGCTTATTTCCCGTTAGCACATAATTTACATTGCTGAACTGGCTGAAGCCAATACTGCTTGCCCAGAACTTATTGATCTTAACAGCGACCGAAAGACGTTTTATCCAAAAATCTTTGTTGTTGCTATTGTCTGCATTGATCGGAGTTCCGGAATACCGGACAGTTTTGCCGGTGAATGCAGCATCAACAGTAAAGAAGCTTCTTGTAAGACCGGCAATAGCCGCAGGATTGTTATCAACCAGGTAATAAGAAGACCGAATGGCCATCCCTGCACCGCCCATACCGCTGGTCCGGTTATACGGTCTGAAATCCATATCTCCTATTCCATAAATTGAATAAGGGCTGTTCATATTCTGCGAAAAAACCGGCGTCAATACACAGGATAATGGCAATACCGCCAGCCATTTTTTTATAAATTTCATAAGCGTTAATTATTGATGTTTAAAACATATAGCAGCAGCACTACACCGGCATCCTTACCTGTGGATGCATCAATGATCATCCTGTCAATGTTTCTGCTATTTGAAGACGGCTGAAAAAGATAGAATCCTCTCTTTTCACTACTCGTAGTGGTCAGCAGTTGATTGATATAATTTGTTACATTAAACCGGTAATGGTTATTTATCCCGTAAACATTATCGATCACCGGTATTGCAATCAATGTAGCCTGACCGGTAGAATCGGCTAATGCGCCTCCCAAAACATTTGTTTCGTCTGTTTGTGCCAGGCTCAGGGATACAGGCAACTTATACTGGTAAATATCTGATGAGAGATATTTAGGCTTAACCAATAGCTCGGCTTTCAGTAGTTTCACAAGCTCCCCACTCTCCCTGTATAATATTTGTTTCAACGAAGGGAAGATCATTTTGAGTGCCAGCCCTGTGCCTGGCTGAAACACAGAAACATTTTTAGTGCCGGAAGGAAATAATTCGGATAAGCCGGGAGTATACGGCATCAAACCTGTGCCAGCCCTGTTGGGTACTATTTGTGTAAAAGCGTATTCATTGGCCAGTGACACAAAATCAATAAATGCTGCTTCGTGATAAGGGATCGTTAAATGATAATGGACACGCATAACAACAGAAGCGTCATTTCCATATAAGCCAAATACTGCCGAGGTATCGTTGTCCGCAACGCCAAGGGTAATGCCATAGAAGTAATTAATGAATTCGGCCTGTGTGGCAACATCAGTTGATTTCTGTCTGAGTTTCTCAAACAACTCTTCACCCTTGCTATTGCTCAGGCGGATGGCAATGGAATCTGTTTCATAGGGACTGAACCGTATTGCCCTGGAACCAAATACAGCCGGCTTAACCGGTATATTGCTGGTATTGAATAACTGGCTATTATATGTATGAGCAATCGCCTGTGCCAGTTCATGCACTACAATAGTCTGCGTTTTCGATGTATCACCATAGTAATAGTTATTTGGCTTGATGATAAGACTTAGCGAATCAAAAACAGCGGATGCAGGAATATCAGGCACTGAAGCCGGTGCAGACATCTGCATGAATGGCCTTGCAGTAACAGATCCCAGGTAAGGGTCCTTATAGCGTCCAAAAAGAAAAGAAGTATCAGAGCTGGTAGCAAATGAATCGGTCAATACAGTAGAAAGCTGCACGGTAACGGTATCGATATATGCCAGATCTGTATAGGCGTTTTCCGGGATGGTGCCAAATTCAATTTCTTTCCGGGTACAGGATAATACAAAAAACAGGAAAAGTATTGGTAGATATGATCCCTTCATGTTCGTGGGTTTAGTTTGCAATGGGCGCAATATATTCCCACAGTTCGCAGAGGAAGTGTTATACTATATCAATTGTATTGATTTATCGGCGAAACGATATCCTGAACCGATAATTTTTATTTTCTTCCGGAGGCCTTGATTTCAACAGTTTTTAAATCAGTATCCAACCCATAGAGAAACCCTACCGATTCATCTATATACCTGCCCTGTTCATCTATTTTAAGATAATCTTCCAGTCCACTGCCGATATTTTTATCAAAATTTCAAACAGGGTGCCGGACAGGTTTCCCATATCAAAACTATACAATGAAATGCCCGAGCCTTAGTATGCAATGAATACCAGGCATTCCATTTGTCTAAACACAATAAATATATACAAATGAAAAAGGCTTATGCTTATCTGATCGGGACTGCAATGATTTCTACTTCCCTGATTATTTCACAGGGCTGCACTAAATCAACAGACGACGATGATGACCTGATCGGTAACTGGAAAAGATCTGATGATTTTGAAGGCAATGCCCGCAGCGAAGCGGTCAGCTTCACGATCGGGGATTACGCTTATGTTTGCGCAGGCACAGCTTCTACAGAGCGGTTCAAAGACCTCTGGGAATACAGTACTGCCAAACACAACTGGACACAGCGTGCAGACCTTCCGGGTGTTGCACGCAGCTCTGCTGTCGCTTTTTCCATTGGTAACAAAGGGTATGTAGGCACGGGATATGATGGCTCCGTTCGCTTAAAAGATTTCTATGAATATGACCAGGCATCAGACAGTTGGCAGCCCAAAGCTGATTTCGGCGGAACAGCCCGCTACGATGCAGTGGCCTTCGGAGTAGATGGAAAAGGGTACATTGCCTGCGGCTATGATGGCAATTTCCTGAAAGACCTCTGGCAATATAATCCTGATCTGAATAGCTGGGAAAAGAAAGCCAGCGTTGGTGGCTCCAAGCGATCTGCTGCTATGGCATTTGTAGTAAACGGGCAAGCCTATATCTGCTCCGGTAATAATAACGGAGAAATCCAGCAGGACCTTTGGGTATATAATGCAGCCAATGACGAATGGACAGAAAAAAACAAGATCTATAACTACTACACAGACGATGGTGTAACATTTGATGATGACTATGGCACTATCCCCCGCCAGAATGGTGTCACCTTTGTACTCGGTAATTATGTTTACCTCACCACAGGTGACAATAACTCGACCACCTGGCAATACGATCCTGCAGCAGACAGGTGGACAGAAAAAACAAGTTTCGAAGGGTCAGCAAGAACAGGGGCTGTTGCTTTCAATATCAGCAATCGTGGCTTTGTAGTAACCGGCAGAAATGTTTCGTTGATGATGGACAACATGTATGAGTTCCTGCCTAACGATGAACAGGTGGATAATGATTAAAATGGCATCCCAAAAACATAGTATCGTTGTGCTGCTCGCATCGCTGATCATTTCAACCGGTATACTGGTTTATACTTTCAGCAAGCGCACAACAAAAAAAAGCAGCCGTTTCTCATCGGTTGTATTTTCAGGTTTGAATGGTTGGGGATATGATATCCTGGTGGATGATAGTGTGTACATTCATCAGGAATCAATCCCCGCAGTCGGCAACAGGAAAGGATTCCCGGAAAAAGAGCAGGCAGAGAAAGCAGCAAAGCTCGTGTTAAAGAAATTAGAAAACAACGATGGATTGCCTACACTCAGTAGATTTGAAGTGGAAGAGATTTGCCCTTCCCTGAAATAACATGGCCAGTAAAGAAAATATCAACCGCTTTTTATTTACCCTGTTTGGCTTTGAGAAAACAAAAAGCAAACCGCATTTATTATTGGTCATCCTGGTACACGTTGCAGCATGGGCAGCATTCTTATTGCTGCCTTTGCTTTTTTATCCAACAAGATTCCAGGGAGATCCGATCTGGAGAAGGGAGCTCATCACCAAGATCGTTCCGATCCTGTTATTTTACCTTAACTATTATTTCTTATTACCGCGCTTTTTTGAAAAGAAGAAATATGCGCTCTACTTCAGCTCCACTATTTTGGCCATCACCCTGGTTTGCGCCACCGATATTTATTTGCGCAGCCATGTGCCCGGCATCATGCCTGGCCCTATCCGGGAAAGCGTGATGCGGCTAAGAAATGCACCGGAGCCTATCAGAACCTATTTTGTCGATTCAATCGGCGCCGGCAGTTTTCCTGATATGCCTCCCGAACGTTTCCGGCAAAGATTAACAACAAGAGCCGAGCCTGTACTATTCTTTTCCATCAACCGCACTTTATCCACCTGCCTGTTTCTTCTATTATTGGGAGGAATGATACGGCTCGCTTATTCATTCATCAAAAACCAGAATGAAAAAAGGAACCTGGAAAATGCAAACCTTTATGCAGAAGTCAATTTTTTAAAATCACAGATCAATCCGCATTTTCTTTTCAATACACTGAACTCCATTTATTCCCAGGCTCACGCCCGTTCAGAAAACACAGAGTTCTCCATCCTGAAACTATCAGAATTATTGCGCTACAGCCTGTACGACTCGGGTGCTGATAAAGTACCCTTGGCCGATGACATTCAATATATCAATAACTATATTGACCTTCAACGGTTGCGCCTGTCGCCCAAAGTGAAGCTGAACTACAGGGTAGGCGGATATCCTGATGGCAAGTTCATTGCACCTCTGTTACTGATCAGTTTTATAGAGAATGCCTTTAAGCATGGTATCAGTTATACGCAAGCCTCAGTGATCACTATTGATATAAAAATTTTTGAAGAAACCTTAACGTTAACAGTTAGTAACCCGATAGTGGAAAAAGATAGTTTTGCCCCGGGTGGGTTAGGGCTAAAGAACGTTACCCGCAGGCTTGAGCTGCTCTATCCCCATCAATACAAGCTGTTGTTTCACCACTCCGGTGATCAATATACCGTAAACCTAAAAGTGCCTCTGACCAATGCTTAATTGTGTACTGATCGACGACGAACCACTCGCGCTCCAGTTGCTGGAAGATTTTGTGAACAAGACGCCATACCTGAAACTTGCAGGAAAGTTTGAAGAACCACTGCATGCACTTTCCTTACTGGAATCTTCTCCTGTTGATCTGTTGTTCCTGGATATAAAAATGCCGGATATTTCAGGGATCGATTTTTACCGTTCCCTTAAAAACAAACCTGAAGTGATCTTTACTACAGCGTATAGCGAGTATGCCATGAATGGGTTTGAGCTGAAGGCAATGGATTATTTATTAAAACCTATTTCATTCGAAAGATTCATTACGGCATGTAACAGGGTAAAGGATTTTGTAGAAACAAAAAACACAAAAGAGAAAGAAAAAGGAAAGGATTATTTCTTTATCAATGTTTCCCATAAAATGCATAAGATATTCTTTGATGATATTCTTTACCTCGAAGGATATAAGGATTATACAAAAATGCATTTGACAGGATCGCCCAATCCGTTATTGATTTTGCATAACCTGAAATATTTTGAAGATATGCTTGACAGGAATGAGTTTGTGCGTATCCACAGGTCTTATATCGTGGCAGTAAGAAAAATTCATACAGCTTCGCGTAAGTCGGTGACTATACAGCAACATTCATTGCCAGTTAGTGATAATTACAGGGAAGGTTTTTTTGCGGTGATAGAGCAGTCTTAGATCAGCAGGAAGGAACGCAAAGCGCGCAAAGAAGGCGCAAAGTTCGCAACGCAGGTCTTTATCGTTGCGAACTTTGCGCCTTCTTTGCGTTCCTTTTATTAAATTATAAGTATTTCTTTATCTCTTCTACCAACTCAGTCTTTGTGATCGGCACACCCATGATCTTATTATACCCTTTCGCATCTACCAGATAAACATCACGCAGTATTTTGATCAATTGCCCGTTATTGATCTCAGGCACCAGCACTGTTTCAAAATTTTTCAATATCTCTCCCAGGTTTTTCGGGAAGGGGCGCAGGTAACGCAGATGCGCATGGCTTACTTCTTTTCCTTCATTGATCAATTCTGTTACGGCTGATTTGATCGCCCCGAATGTAGAGCCCCATCCCAGCACCAGCACTTTTCCTTTCTCTGCTCCGCTATCAATCTTTTGTTCAGGAATAGAATCGGCGATCTTATCTACTTTCTCCTGCCTGATCTTCACCATCAACTGGTGGTTTTCGGGATCATAGCTGATATTACCTGTGATGTTTTGTTTTTCAATACCACCGATCCTGTGTTCCAATCCTGGCGTGCCCGGCACTGCCCAGGGGCGTGCTAGTTTTTCATCACGCAGATAAGGCTGCAACTTCTCTTCTCCATGCCCTAATTCTGTTTTGAATTTTACATGGATCGGGGGCAGTTCGCTGGTAACAGGGAATTTCCATGGTTCTGCGCCATTGGCGATATAACCATCACTTAAGAATATAACCGGCGTCATGTGTTGTACAGAAACTCTTACGGCTTCATATACGGCTTCAAAACAATCTGCTGGTGTGGCAGCAGCGATCACAGGCATAGGGCATTCACCATTGCGGCCATAGTAAGCCTGCAATAAATCGCTTTGTTCTGTTTTGGTAGGTAACCCTGTAGAAGGGCCTCCACGTTGCACATCTACTACTACCAGGGGAATCTCCAGCATTACAGCCAGGCCCATT
Organism: Chitinophagaceae bacterium; assembly: GCA_036262095.1. Taxonomy (GTDB): domain Bacteria; phylum Bacteroidota; class Bacteroidia; order Chitinophagales; family Chitinophagaceae; genus Terrimonas_A. The sequence goes on from DATAJQ010000202.1 coordinate 11,064, forward strand.
GCTTCCGCTTTCAACGCCATACCAGGACCTGAAGTAGTGGTTACACCCAATGCACCACCATAAGAAGCACCGATCGCTGAGGTGACCGCTGCAATCTCATCTTCTGCCTGGAAAGTGCGGACGCCAAAATTTTTATGACGGCTCAGTTCATGTAAAATATCTGATGCCGGTGTAATGGGATAAGAACCCAGGAACATGGGCAAACCACTCACCTGTGAAGCAGCGATCAATCCATAAGCCAGTGCCTGGTTGCCCATGATAGAGCGGTAGTTACCGGGCTGCATTTTCGCTTTCTCCACTTTATAGGTAGTTCCAAAAGCTTCAGTGGTATCGCCATAGTTGTATCCGGCCTGCAACACTTTCAGGTTGCTGTCCAGTATCTCCGGCTTCTTGCCAAACTTTTCTTTAAGAAAGCTTGTTGTGTTTTCCATATCGCGGCCATACATCCAATAAAGGAATCCCAGCACGAACATGTTCTTGGCCCGGTCCTTTTCCTTCATGCCCATGGTGAACTCCTTCAGTGCTTCACGGGTCATCTTTGTCACGTCCATTTTGATCACCTCATAGCTTTGGAGGCTGTCATTTTCCAGTGGGTTCTCTCCTTCCGGGTAATTGGCCAGGCGAAGGTTTTTGGAATCAAAGCCATCCGTGTTCACGATGATCCTGCCCCCTTTTTTCAGGGCGCCCAGGTTGGCTTTCAGTGCAGCGGCGTTCATCGCCACCAGCACATCGCAAGCATCACCGGGGGTAAATACCCTGTCGCTCGAGAAGCGGAGCTGGAAACCGCTCACGCCGGGCAGGGTGCCTATCGGGGCGCGGATCTCGGCAGGGAAATCGGGGAAGGTGGAAAGGTCTATCCCCAATAAAGCTGTATTGTTAGTAAACTGTGTACCAGTTAATTGCATACCGTCGCCGGAATCGCCGGCGAATTTTATCACTACGTCCTGCAGGACTTCCTGTTTACGGGCCATTGTCTACAAAAATTGTGGGGGCAAATTTACGATAGTTTCACATGGGAATGGGGTTTTGCTTCGGGTGTAGGGATTTTTTTCCGGGATTGGTAAGGGAACGGAGTAACTAAGGGCTTTGGCCGTGATCCGCTTTGAGTTTCTTAATGGCTGTTTAAAGTTTAATCATTTAAAGGTCAAATATGATCCACTATTTTCAAACCTCTATACGTTTGATCCTTTAAACGGAGTTACTACCATAATTGTCCAGAACGTGTCTGCTCATTTGATCATTACAATTTCTTTCTGGAAAAATCCTGTTGCCACTGCTTTTAGTTTTTCAAAGAACGATTGTTTGAATTGTTCCGTTTTACTGAAAGTTTTCAGTTGACCTGCGAATTTCTTCAGTGTGTCTTCCCGGTTAAGGTCCTCGTATTCGCTATCAGGCAATAAGTAAGAATCCTGCACTTTATCGTCTGCGTAAAAGACCCATTCCATATCGGCCGGATCAAATTTCCAGTTGCCGGTAAACAACACAGAATACCTGCCATTATTAAGCTGATGGATACTAAAAAAACAGGCGATAACTCTTTCTGTCGGTTGAATTGCGTTGCATAAGAACGATAACCATTCCCGGGTACCGTCAAACCGGTCATCCCTATCTGAAGGAGGAGGCGGCTCTACCATATCCGGGTCCTCGATGATTTCTGTAATTGTAACCTCCCATATTTCTTTATCACCTTCACGTCTGACCAACCGCCTGGTTTCAGTACGCTGGGATTTGTTTTTATCTTCCTCGTGCCCGGTTGACATAATAGACTGTTGAGTTTGGCTGAAGGCAGGTTACTAATTTACTGAATTAAAAGACAGACGGGAATAATAAATATTGACTCCGCTTCAGCAATCAATTCTCCCACAAAGACGGCAAAGAGCACAAAGAATGTTTTTGTTGAGTAGCACAGTGATGATTATAAGAGATTCAAAAAACGGGTATTATACCTACATACTCATTCTTTGTGCTCTTTGCCGTCTTTGTGGGAAAACATTCAAATTCAATTAATACCAACCCATACTTTTTTTCTGTTTCCGTGCGGGATCAGCGGATTTTTATCGTCAAATGAGAGTCGATATACTATCCTACCCTACTCGATTAATCCAAAAAACATGCACAATGAGACAAAAATTGCTGACTTTTTCTTTGTTAATGCTGGCCGTGGGCACCGCATCCTCCCAGACCAAACTCATCGAAAAAGTTACCCGGCAGGGAAACGAGCTTATCATTCCTTATGAAAAATATCAGCTCCCCAACGGCCTTACCCTCATTATTCACGAAGATCATTCCGACCCTGTAGTGCACGTGGATGTCACCTATCATGTGGGCTCGGCACGGGAAGAGATCGGAAAATCAGGCTTCGCGCATTTCTTTGAGCATATGATGTTCCAGGGATCGGACCATGTAGGTGATGAGCAACATTTTAAGATCGTGTCTGAAGCAGGTGGTACACTGAATGGCAGTACCAACCGCGACCGGACCAACTATTATGAAACGGTTCCC
>DATAJQ010000203.1:0-5207 GCA_036262095.1 Chitinophagaceae bacterium
CCTCCGCGAAGGGTAAAGCTAAAAGCGATTTAATATGTCATTACTCAGATACGAATCACAGGTCAGACCGCCGATTGTAGATGGAACAAAAGATTATCATCAGGTAACAGAGGATATCTGCCGCCCGGTGGAAGCCAAGCCGTCCAAATTATGGTGGATAGGATTTCTTATCTCCGTGGGCTTGCTGATCTTCGGTATAGTGTCCGTTACCATGGAGGTGATGTACGGTACAGGGCAGTGGAACCTGAACAAAACAATTGGTTGGGGCTGGGATATCACCAACTTCGTATGGTGGGTAGGTATCGGCCACGCAGGAACCCTGATCTCTGCGATCCTGCTGCTGTTCCGCCAGGGTTGGAGAACCGGTGTGAACCGTGCTGCAGAAGCGATGACCATCTTCGCGGTAATGTGTGCAGGTCAGTTCCCGATCTGGCACATGGGCCGTGTATGGGATGCCTTCTTCGTATTGCCTTATCCAAACACCCGCGGTCCTTTGTGGGTTAACTTCAACTCTCCTCTTCTTTGGGACGTATTTGCGATCTCTACATACTTCACCGTTTCATTATTGTTCTGGTACTCTGGTCTGTTGCCTGACCTCGCTACACTCCGTGACCGTGCTAAACTGAAATGGAGAAAAATGTTTTATGGTGTGGCTGCTTTCGGTTGGACTGGTTCTACCAAACACTGGCAAAGACATGAAGCACTGTCACTCGTACTCGCAGGTTTGAGTACGCCGCTGGTACTTTCAGTACACACGATCGTATCCTTCGACTTCGCCACTTCAGTAGTTCCGGGATGGCACACTACCATCTTCCCTCCCTACTTCGTTGCTGGTGCGGTGTTCTCCGGTTTTGCAATGGTGCAGACCCTGCTGCTCGTTACCCGTAAAGTGCTGGCGCTGGAAGATTATATCACTATCGAGCACATCGAAGTGATGAATAAGGTAATTGTGTTGACGGGTTCAATTGTAGGTATCGCTTATCTCACCGAATTGTTCATGGCCTGGTACAGCCACGTAGGATATGAGTGGTTTGCGTTTAAAGAAAACCGTGTGAACCTGAACAGCCCTTACGGATGGAGCTACTGGCTGATGATGGGTTGTAACGTATTATCACCACAGGTATTCTGGTCAAAGAAACTGCGCCGTAACCTGCTGCTGACTTTCTTCATGAGTATCCTGGTGAATATCGGTATGTGGTTCGAACGTTTTGTGATCATCGTAACTTCTGTTTACCGCGACTATCTGCCAAGTGCCTGGAGTACTTATTACGCTCCCACTATCTGGGAAGTAGGTTTCTATATGGGTACGTTCGGATTGTTCTTTACCTGTTACTTCCTCTTCTCCAAATTCTTCCCGGTTATTGCTGTGGCGGAGATCAAGCATATCCTGAAGAAAAATGGTGAAAGCTATAAAGAGAAAATGAATGTGGAAGAAGAAGAAACAGTGGAAGAGTTTGCACATAAAAATTTGCACGACGACCACCACTAAGAAGTAAAAAGTCAAAATTTTAAAGTCAAAACAGCAGACTTTGATTTTGATCGTAACGAATAAGAATTAAAAAGTAGAAAAGTAAAAACGCTTTTGTTTAAAACGGCTCATTTTTAACTTTTGACTTTTAACTTTTGAATTAAAAATTATGTCGGTTAAAAAATTTGTAGTAGGCAACTTTGATGACGAAGCAGTACTTTTTCCTGCAGTGAAAAAAGTTCGCCGTGCCGGTTATAAGATCCATGATGTTTTCACTCCATTCCCTATCCATGGATTGGATAAAGCAATGGGGTTGAAAGACACCAGCCTTCACGTAGCAGGATTTATTTATGGCATCATGGGTACTGCTACTGCTTTAGGCTTTATTACATGGGCATTAACGATCGACTGGCAGGTCAACTTCGGCGGCAAGCCTTATTTCTCCCTGCCTGCGTGGATTCCCATCACGTTTGAGCTTACAGTACTGTTTGCCTCTGTGGGTATGGTGCTTACTTTCTGCTGGCTTTGTCAACTGGCTCCTTTTATCAAGAAGGATCACTTCAATCCCCGCTCTACAGATGATCTGTTTGTAATGGCGGTGGAATGCACAGATAAAACCAACGAGCAGGAAGCATTGGCATTCCTGAACAGTGTTGGAGCAAAAGATGTATCTGTTCAATACCGCGAAACAGGCTGGTGGCTTGGCCGCTACGACCAGGAAACGGTTAGATATGGTAAAAAAGTAGAAGCAGTTTAATAATTCAAGAAGAACATTAACAATATACGGATGAAAAAATTTTTGATCATAACAGGATGTGCAGCAGTTACAGCACTGGCTGTAAGCTGCAGCAGCCGTAATCCTGGCCGTGCTTATATGCCAGATATGACCTATAGCAGGGCTTATGAAACGTATGCTCCTGTGCAGGAAAGACTGGATGCATCTGCAACGCCTGGTGCACAATTCCATGGTGGTCCGGTTGAAGGCACTATTGCCCGTGGCGATATGCTCGGTTCAAAACTGCTGAAAGACACTATAGGCTCTTATGCTTCTTCAGCAAGCATAAAAAGCCCGCTGGCTGCTGGTTCATTTGATCTGAAAGAAGCGGAAAGGCTTTACCTCGTTAACTGCGGCATTTGTCATGGTTCCAAACTGGATGGTAATGGTCCTCTCTGGAAAGATGGTAGCGGCCCTTATCCTGCAGCGCCTAAAAACCTGATGGGTGATGATATGAAAGCAACATCTGAAGGAACGATCTTCCATGTTGCCACTTATGGTAAAGGCCAGATGGGCAGCTATGCTTCTCAACTGAGCACTAAACAACGCTGGGAAGTGGTTGCTTATATCAAATCAAAACAATTCCCGGCTGGCAGCACTGCAAAAGCAGATTCAACAGCAGCAAAAGCACCGAAAGCGGCAGCAGACAGCACAAAAGCAGCCGTTAAATAAGAATTATTGAAGAAATTATAAAAGAATACTGATGTCAAACAGGGACCAATTTGTAGCGCCGAAAAGATACAATACCATAGCGATCGCTTTAATGGCTATTGGGATCTTATCTCTAGTTACATTGTATATCACGCATGGCTCTAAAGATAATCCGCATGACCAGGCAAGGTTCTGGGGCAGCTTGCTGCAGAACAGCGTTTACTTCCTGCTGATTGTGAATGCAGCAATGTTCTTTATTTGCGCTACCACATTGGCCTGGGGTGGCTGGCAGATGTCTTTCCGCCGCGTTACAGAAGCAATCACTGCCTGTATCCCGGTATTGGGTGTTATCTGCGGCGCGATATTGTTGTCCATTGCTTTTGGCAGCAATCACGAGATCTACCACTGGACGGACGCTGAGCATGTAAAACATGACCCTACACTGCTGCACAAAGCGGGTTTCCTGAATAAAGGATTTTTTGCCATCGTTACTGTTCTTACCATTGTTCTCTGGTCTGTACTGGGATGGAAAATGAGAAGTCTTTCCCGCAGCCTCGACAACAATCCTATCCCTACAGTAGAAGGAAGAAAGAAGTATATGTTCAACAACACTGTTTGGGCAGCGATATACATTGTTGTGTTTGCACTCACTGTAATGTCTTCTATTCCCTGGCTTTGGCTGATGAGCATTGACGCACACTGGTACAGCACTATGTATAGCTGGTACACATTTGCAAGCACATTTGTAGCAGGTATCGCTTTAATTACCCTGTTTGTTGTGTTCCTTAAAAACAACGGCTACCTGCCATATACGAATAAAGAGCACCTGCATGACCTTGGTAAGTTCATGTTTGCGTTCTCTATCTTCTGGACTTACCTGTGGTTCTCCCAGTTCATGCTGATCTGGTATGCCAACATTCCTGAAGAAACAGTTTATTTCAAAACAAGGGCACAAGGTGAATACAGCGGAGTATACTGGTTAATGTTCATCATCAACTTTGTAGCACCGATCCTGATCCTGATGAGCCGTGATTCAAAGAGGAATTATACAACCATTACATTCATGTCATTGCTGATCATTTTTGGCCACTGGCTGGATTTCTTCCAGATGGTGTTCCCCAGCCCGCTGACTGATGCTGAAACAGGTAAGACATACGTACCAATGATATTGTATGATTTCGGTATCGGTTTAGGTTTTGCCGGCCTGATCATGTTTGTAACAGGTAAAGCACTGGCGAAAGCGCCACTGCTGGCAAGAAACCACCCGTTAGTGAAAGAAAGCTTGATACACCATACTTAAATTGTTTAAGCCTTTTAATCCTTAAACGTTTAAACCCGAATTAGAACAATAACTTTTGAACGATAGAATATGCAAACTTTTTTCATTGTAGCGATTTTGGCATTGGGCTTCCTGGTTACTTTTCAGATAGCCAAAGCCAGTGAATATGTAGCAGTGCTGCGTGGGGAAGAAAAGACCAGGAAACAGACCAATAAGATCAACGCCTTTCTGTTGCTGGTTTTCCTAATTGTCGGCCTGATCGGTGTGTTTTATTGCAATGAAAGATTGAAAGGAAAGATCCTGGGTGCGCCTGCATCTGATCACGGTGTGCATATCGATACCATGTTGTACATCACCATTGCACTCACCGGTATTGTTTTCTTTGCAACACAGATCGCATTATTCTGGTTTTCTTACAAATACCAGGAGTCTGATAACCGCAAAGCGTTTTACTATCCGCACAACAACAAGCTGGAATTGATCTGGACCGTAATCCCCGCTATTACACTGACCGTACTGGTAGGTTTTGGTATCTTCTACTGGTTCAAGATCACAGGGGAAGCACCTAAAAATGCAATGGTAGTAGAGGTAACCGGCAGCCAGTTCAAATGGGAATTCCGCTACCCCGGCAAAGACAATATTCTTGGTAAGAAATATTATAAAGAGATCAACGACGCTAAGAACAATCCGCTGGGTCAGCTTTGGGATGATCCTGCAAACCATGATGATATTTATATTGCTGGTGAGCCAATGCACCTTGTAGTGAATAAGCCGATAAAAATGGTGATCGGCGCAAAAGATGTGATCCACGACGTAGGTCTGGCGCATTTCCGGATGAAAATGGATGCTGTTCCCGGTACGCCTACCACCATGTGGTTCACGCCTACTAAAACCAGCAAGCAGATGAAAGAAGAAACAGGCAATCCTAATTTTGTATACGAAATTTCCTGCGATCAGATGTGCGGTAAAGGCCACTGGAGCATGCGCGGTGAAATTGTAGTGGAAACACAGGAAGAGTTTGATCAGTGGATGGC
>DATAJQ010000204.1:0-20072 GCA_036262095.1 Chitinophagaceae bacterium
ACACAAGATCGGCAGTGAATGGATGAAGATCCAGAAAATACTGGCTTCCTGATCCTACACCGCAAACCACTACTCATAACCAAGAACAAAGCAGCATACAATGGCTAAAAACGCAGAAAAGTATTTTCATTCGCAAATGGATAAAGACGCAGGACTGGCGCACACCTTTCATCGCACGAAGATTGTAGCCACTGTGGGACCAGCCTGTGACACTTATGATAAATTACTGGAACTGGTAAAAGCGGGCGTGAATGTGTTCCGGTTAAATTTTTCCCATGGAACGCATGAAAACAAAGCAGAGATCATTTCGCATATCCGCAAGATCAATAAAACAGAGCCTTACAATATCTCCATCCTGGGCGATTTGCAAGGACCGAAATTAAGGGTTGGCGAAATTGAGAACGGATCACTGAAAATTGAACCAGGTGATATACTCACTTTTACTTCCAAGGAAAAAGTAGTAGGCACCAAAGAAAAGATCTATATCTCCTACCCCAACCTGCACAATGACGTGAAAGTGGGAGAAAAGATCATGATCGATGATGGCAAACTGGAAGTGGTGGTGATCGATATCACAGCATCCGGCGACGTAAAAGTGCGGGTAACTTATGGAGGCATGTTGCTTCCGAAAAAAGGGGTGAACCTGCCAGATACAGCTATTTCACTACCGGCGATGACAGAAAAGGATATTGAAGATTTTGCATTTATCATAAAGCACGAACTGGATTGGGTAGCACTTTCATTTGTACGCAAAGCAGAAGATATCGTCGATCTTAAACGGAGGGTAAAAGAATTCAACAGCCCTATCAAAGTGATGGCAAAGATCGAAATGCCATCAGCCCTGGCTGATCTCCGCAATATCATTATTGAATCGGATGCAGTGATGGTAGCCCGTGGCGACCTGGGAGTGGAATTGCCGGTAGAGAAAGTGCCAATGGCACAGCGCGACATCATCCGCAAATGTATCCATCGTGGCAAACCCGTAGTGGTGGCCACCCAGATGATGGAAAGCATGATCGACCGGGTAAAACCCAACCGCAGTGAGATCACGGACGTGGCGAATGCCGTACTGGAAGGAGCAGATGCCGTGATGCTGAGCGGAGAGACGGCTACGGGCAATCACCCTCCATTGGTGGTGCAAACCATGCGCAAGATCATACTCGAAGTGGAGCATACAGAATATCGTTACGACCGCGAAGAAGACCTGCGGGCACTTGCTCACTCTCCTTCTTTCCTGAGTGATGCTATCTGCTATAATGCCTGTAAGATCGCCAGCGATATTGCCGCCAATGCTTTGGTGGGAATGACGCAGAGTGGTTATACCGGTTTTATGCTGAGCAGTTACCGCCCCAAATCCCCGCTTTATATATTTACCAAGAAAAAATCGCTGGTGAATCAATTGAGTTTGAGCTGGGGTGTAAGAGCGTTTTATTATGATGAAGAGGAAAGCCTGGATGATATCATCTTTGACCAGATAACGATCTTGAAAGAAAGGGGATTTGTGAAATCAGGAGATACGATCGTGAACACGGGAAGTACGCCGGTGGCGCAGCACTTGCCGACGAATGTGTTGAAGATTACGAAGATTGATTAAGTAGTTAAGAAGAAAATATAAAAAAAGAGAGCACCGGATTAGTGCTCTCTTTTTTTATATCTAAAGAGGAAAAAACATTTATTACATGTTTTATTCCCCATGATCAGCAAAAGGGTTATTGTTCTTTTGTGGAATGGAAGAGAAGAGATATAAGTATAGAAAGGGTAAAGACGTATTTAATTATGAATTTGAAAGCGAGGGGCCAAAAGGAAGTATAGTTAAGAAGATACGGTTTGACCTAATGACGGAATTTCCCTTCCTGGTCTACAATATTGCATTTGGAGATTGGGATGCTAAACAGGAGAAGCTAGATGATTCCGTTACAACCAATAATGCTGATAAGCGTGAAGTTCTTGCAACTGTGGCAGATGTGATCCTGAAATTTATCCATGTACATCCAGATGCTTTTATTTATGCAGAAGGAAGTACACCATCACGGACGCGTCTGTATCAAATGACTATTTCTTCCTTCTATGCAGATATTAGCAAATTGTTGACTATAAAAGGACAAATCAAGAAACAATGGCAGCTCTTTAGGAAAGGTGTCAACTATGAAGCCTTCCTGGCAAAAAAAAGAAAATGATTTTATACTTTTAATTATAAAGTTTGATATGAGCATTAAGAGAAACTATAAGAAAGGTATTTTCGGTGGCTACCCTTTCAGAGAAATTGACAGTAATAGTGAAATGGCTAAGAAAATAGGGGAATCCCCCTTTGTCAAGGAAAAACTTGAAAGAGCAAAAGAGTCCTTAAGAAGATGCCCTATTCCTGAAGACATGATCCAGGAAATGCGTCAATCCAAAAAAAAGAAGCGCTGGTTTTTCTTCTAATAAGAATCCCTTCAATAGATCCTATAAAAAGTCTAAGAGGTTTTGTGAACCATCAGATAGTTCACAAAACCTCTTAGACTTTTCTCTAAAACTAACGACTATAGCCGCAGTTTACAGTCTCTTAATCTTTATATTCCTGAACCACACATTATTTCCATGATCCTGTAAACCGATCTTTCCTTTCTTAAACTTACCAAAATCAGGCATATTCTTAAACTTGCTGCCGGCAATCAACTTTCTCCAGTTGTCGTCCCACATGGTAGTAGATACCACATTCACACCATTCAGATACAGATCAAGTTTGCCATTCAGGCTTTTGATCTCAACATGATTCCATTCCAGTGCCGGTTTCACAGGCTCAGAAGACGAAGAGATCAGATCGTATAAGTCACCCGCACGGTGCTTCACGATCTTGGCATCCGGATGCTTTGCATTGTCCAGCACCTGCATCTCAGGACCGGTATGCCAGCAATACTCATACTTTGATGTGTCTTCTACGATATAGATGATGATACCGCTATTACCTGCTGTATCGATCTTCCAATCCAGCTTCAGGTCAAAATTATCATACGCTGAATCACTAACAATATCTCCGCCATCCTGGATCTGCCAGTCTTTTTTCTTTGATGCATCAAGATGAAGTGAACCATCATCTACTTTCCAGGCAGAACCGATCCTCGGCGCTTCTCCATACTTGTGCCATCCTTTAGTTGTAGAACCATCAAACAATAATTCCCAGCCATCTTTTTTTTCTTCTTCTGTCAATGTATTCGCAGCATTCAGATTTGCGCCATTCGAGCTACTGGTGTCATTTGCACCATTAGTGCCGCTCGCGCTATTTTCGTTATTGCAGGCAAATAATAAAACCATTGACGAAGCAATCAGTGTTGTTTTCAACATGGAATAACTATTTTTTTAATAAAAGAATATACTTTACCATAGCTTCTGCATCAGCCTGGGAAATGGCCGGATGCGGTATCATCGGCACCTGGCCCCAAACACCACTGCCACCCTTGATGATCTTGCCTGCCAGTTCGGGGATAACACCCGGAGCCTGGGACGCATATTTCTCTGCCACCTGGCGGTAAGTGGGGCCTGTGTAAGCTTCGTCTACTTTATGACAGGTAAAGCAATCACTTTGTGCAACCAGTTCCAATCCTTTTTTATAATCAGGATTGGCCGTGATATCAGTTGATTCTGCAGGCTCTTTTCCCGCTTCCGGTTTTGCTTCTGTACCGGTACTTTCTTTACTACCCTGATCACCACTGCCTCCGCAAGCCGTCAGCATTGCCAGAACAGCGGCCGCCATGATAATTTTTCTCATTTCTGTTTGTTTTATTTTTATACCATTATGTGGATACGCGATAAAATTAACTCAATCCAAGTACTTTCCGGTTAAAAGCCTCATCTGTTTTCACGCCTGCAAAATCATCAAATGCCTTCTCCGTTACACGGATGATGTTATTCTGGATAAAGATAGCACCTTCACGGGCTCCATCTTCCGGATGTTTGAGGCAACACTCCCACTCCATCACGGCCCAGCCTTTAAAATCATATTCTGTAAGCTTGCTGAACACCCGTTTGAAATCTACCTGCCCATCGCCCGGAGAACGGTAACGGCCCGCCCTTTTCAGCCAACTCTGATAACCGCCAAACGTACCCTGCTTACCGGTGGAATGGAACTCGGCATCCTTCACATGAAAAGCCTTGATCCGCTCATGATAGAAATCAATATATTCGATATAATCCAGTTGCTGCAGCACAAAATGTGACGGATCATACAATAAACAGGCCCGTGGATGATTATTCACTTCTTCCAGAAACATCTCATAGGTGATCCCATCAAACAGGTCTTCTCCGGGATGTATTTCATAACACACATCCACTCCGCATTCATCAAAATAATTCAATATCGGCAGCCAGCGGCGGCCCAGTTCCCTGAATCCTTCTTCCACCAACCCGGCAGGCCTTTGCGGCCAGGGATGAAAAGTATGCCAGAGCAAAGAGCCGCTAAAAGTAGGGTGCGCCTTCAATCCCATATTCTGAGAAGCTTTGGCGCCGTATTTCAATTGCTGCACTGCCCATTCCTGCCGTGCTTTAGGATTCTTCTTCACAGCATCTGGTGCAAATGCATCAAACAGGTCGTCATAAGCCGGATGCACAGCCACAAGTTGCCCTTGCAGATGGGTGGAAAGCTCAGTCACTTCCATCCCACATTCATTCACGATGCCTTTTACTTCTTCTGCATACGTTTTGCTCTCTGCTGCTTTTTTCAGATCAATACAGCGCGCATCCCAGGTTGGTATCTGCGCTCCTTTAAAACCCAGGCTTTCTGCCCAGGTGCAAATAGCCCGAAGATCATTGAAAGGCGGCGCATCGCCGAGAAATTGTGCCAGGAATATACCTGGTCCTTGTATGGTTGTCATAAGTATAAAGTAAGTTGTTATTTGATCGTTGTTCGTTGACCGATGCTCATTGACCATCGGTTACTTTCAGGTTTGAGTCCGGTCAACGAACGACGGTCAACGACGCTATCACATTCCGAAATCAATCCATTTTTCCATGCTCTTTCCACTGGCAATTACTTTCTCCACGAAGTTCATTCCTCTTACACCATCATCCACTCCCGGAAAATCCAGCCATTCCGGTTCAGGTGTTTCCCCGGCCAGTTTTGCTTTCACACAAAATGCAAAATTGCGGTATAAATTGGCAAATGCTTCCAGGTATCCTTCCGGATGGCCTGGCGGCACACGGGTATTATAGCGTGAATACGTGCTGGTATAAGCTGCTCCTGTTCTATAAATTTCGATGGGTTTATCCGGCTGTCTTACGATCAGGCTGTTGTTATCTTCCTGCTTCCATTCCAGGCCACCCATTTCGCCATACACTCTTATTTTTACATTATTCTCCTCACCGGCAGCGACCTGTGTAGCCATCAATACACCGCTTGCGCCATTATTGAATTTGAGCAGCACGGCACCGTCATCGTCCAGCTTTCTCCCTTCCACTACGATATTGATATCTGCACAAAGTTTGGTTACTTCCAGGCCGCTTATATATTCAGCAAGATTAAATGCATGCGTGCCGATATCTCCCATTGATCCTGCAATGCCGCTCTGGCTGGGGTCTGTACGCCAGGATGCCTGTTTGTTATTGCCGCCTTCCAGGAAAGTACTAAGCCAACCCTGCGGATATTCCACATACACTTTCCGGATCTTTCCGAACTTGCCACTCAGCACCTGCTGCCTTGCTTCTTTTACCATCGGATAGCCGGTATAAGTATGTGTAAGGCAGAAAAACAGGCCACTCTTCTTTACAATTTCCTGCAGTTGTTTTCCTTCTTTCAGATCAAAGGTCAGGGGCTTATCGAGCACCACATGAAAGCCATTTTCAAGGGCCAGTTTGGCTGGTTCAAAATGAACATGATTGGGCGTAACGATGCTTACGAAATCCATCCGCTGGTCGGGTGGTAAAGCCTTTTCAGCCCTTATCATTTCCTTGTATGATCCGTAAACCCGCTGTGGTGGCAGGTTTAAAAGCTCGCCGGCCTGTTTTGATTTTTCCGGATCGCTGCTGAAAGCGCCGCAAACCAATTCAATTTGCCCATCCATGTTAGCTGCAATACGGTGAACGGCGCCAATGAATGCACCGGGTCCGCCACCGATCATGCCCATCCTTAATTTTCGATTCAGCATGTCAAAATTTGTTAATAGCTCTGTGAATTAAAATTATGTCTGTCAAATGTAAAGTGTGTTTAAAAATAGTACATTTAGCTTTTGTAGGAGTATTAAATTGCTAAAAACGAAAGGCTCTATATGAAACCAACCACACGTGTTCAGCTTTCCCTGATGATGTTTCTTGAATTCTTTATCTGGGGAGGATGGTTTGTTACACTTGGCACTTTTTTGGACGCAAATCTTCACACCACCGGAGCGCAAAATGCCAGTGTTTTTTCAACGCAGTCCTGGGGGGCAATTATTGCACCATTTATTATCGGACTGATCGCAGATCGTTACATTAACGCCGAAAAAATCCTGGGCGTATTACACATCCTTGGAGCAGTACTAATGTATCAAATGTATAATGCTGAATCGATTTCAGCATTTTATCCCTACGTGCTTACTTATATGATACTGTATATGCCAACGATTGCACTCGTAAACTCAGTTTCTTTTAACCAAATGAAAGATCCTGAAAAAGAGTTTTCTCAGATCAGGGTATTTGGGACTATTGGGTGGATCGTTGCCGGATTAATCATCAGTTATATATTTCATTGGGACTCTGAACAAAATCGTACCGATGGACTTCTGAAAAATACATTCCTGATGTCATCAATCGCATCACTAGCTTTGGGGCTTTTCAGCTTTACTCTTCCCAAAACACCTCCCAAAGGTGCCGGTGAAAAAGTATCATTAGGAAAAATTATCGGAGTAGATGCTCTCAAATTGCTTAAAGATAAAAATTTCGCAATATTCTTTGTATCTGCTATTCTTATCTGTATTCCCCTTGCCTTTTATTATCAAATCACCAATGCGTTTCTTGGTCATGTTGGCATGGAAAACCCTACTGGTAAAATGACGATCGGACAAGCATCGGAAGTCCTTTTCATGTTGCTATTGCCGGTGTTTTTTAAAAAATTTGGGTTTAAAAAGACCATCCTCGTAGGCATGGTTGCCTGGGCTCTCCGATATGTTCTTTTTGCTTACGGCAATGCTGGTGAACTTAGTTTCATGCTTCTCATTGGTATAGCACTCCATGGAATTTGTTATGATTTCTTTTTTGTGTCAGGGTATATTTACACCGATTCGAAAGCAGGAGAAAAATATAAGAGCGCAGCACAAGGGCTTATTACTCTCGCAACTTATGGCGTCGGGATGCTTATTGGATTTGAAGTTGCAGGCATGATCCATGACAAATATAAGCTCGCAGAAAACGTATATGACTATAAAATGGTATGGCTTATACCTGCCGCCATTGCAGTTGTAGTATTCATCTTATTTGCAACATTTTTCAAACAAGAAAAAGAAACCAAAGCAACAGTTTAATCCTTTCCATCATCCAGTAATTAAATATGGAAAACAATTCATCCCGAAGGAAAATGCTGAAACAGATGGCCGCTGCCTCACTGGCAGCTACAGCCCTGTCTCCCTTAGATGCATTAGCTTTATCTGATATGGAAGAAAACACCAAACTCAAAGGCAATATCAATCACTCCGTTTGCCAGTGGACCTACAATTATCTTCCCCTGGACGAACTCTGCATACAAGTAAAAAAACTCGGCCTGAAAGCCATCGATCTCTGTGCCCCGAAGGACTGGCCTACCCTGCAAAAGCACGGCATCTACTGCTCCATGTGCTATACTGCCGGGAAGATCAGTCTCACAGAAGGCTGGAACCATACAGAATTCCACCCTCAACTCATCAAAGATTTTACAGAAGCCATTCCACTGGTAGCACAGGCCGGTTATAAAAACCTGATCTGCTTCAGCGGCAACCGCAAAGGCATGGACGATGAAACAGGTATGAAGAATTGCGTAACCGGGTTAAAACAGATCATGGGGCTGGCTGAAAAGCATGGCGTGATCATCCAGATGGAACTCTTCAACAGCAAAGTGGACCACAAAGATTATATGGCCGATAAAAGCGCCTGGGGCGTGGAGCTGTGCAAACGCCTTGGTTCCCCCAATTTCAAACTGCTGTATGATATTTACCACATGCAGATCAACGAAGGCGATGTGATCCGCACCATCAACGACAACCATGCTTATTTTGGCCATTATCATACTGCAGGCGTACCCGGCCGTCATGAAATTGATGAAACACAGGAGCTTTATTATCCTGCTATCATGAAAGCCATCCTCGCTACAGGATACACCGGTTTTGTAGCACAGGAATTTATTACTACCGCCAAAACGGATAAAGACAAACTGGCTGCATTGAAAAAAGCCATTAAAATCTGTGATGTTTAATCTTTTCAAATTATAAACAGCAAACAATAAACTTTCTCTATGGCAGATAATACTTATGATGCAATTGTAGTCGGCTCAGGGATCAGCGGAGGCTGGGCTGCAAAAGAACTGACGGAAAAAGGATTGAAAGTGCTGATGCTGGAGCGTGGCCGCAACATTGAACATGTAAAAGGCTATGTGAACGCCAATAAAGACACCTGGGAATTTCCCCATCGTGGCAGCAAGCCTACTCAACAAATGATAAAGGATTATCCTGTATTAAAAAGGGACTACCCTTTAAATGAAACAGTACTGGACTACTGGGTAAAAGATAAGGAATGCCCTTATGTGGAAACCAAACCCTTTGCCTGGTTCCGCGGCTATCATGTTGGTGGGCGCTCGCTTACCTGGGGAAGGCAAAGCTATCGCTGGAATAAATGGGATTTTGAAGCGAATGGAAAAGAAGGCATCGGTGTTGACTGGCCTATCCGTTATGAAGATCTCGCCCCCTGGTACAGCTACGCTGAAAAGTTTGCCGGCATACAAGGCAGTAAAGAAGGATTGGATGTGTTGCCCGATGGCGAATTCCTCCCCGCCATGGAAATGAATATTGTTGAAAAAGACGTGGCCGCCCGTATCAAAGCGCATTATAAAGGACAACGGCATATGTTCATCGGCCGCTCAGCCAATATCACTGAGCCAAAGCCTGAGCAAAACCGCACCAATTGCCAGTACCGGAACAGGTGCTGGAGAGGTTGTCCCTATGGAGCTTACTTCAGTACGCAATCTGCTACCCTGCCTGCAGCCATGGCAACAGGTAATCTCACCCTGCGCCCTTTCTCTATCGTCACCAAAGTGCTTTATGATAAGAATACCAAGAAAGCAACAGGCGTGGAAGTGCTGGACGCAGAAACCAACAAGACTTACGAATACAAAGCCAAAATAATCTTCCTGAATGCATCTGCATTCAACTCCACCTGGGTACTGATGAACTCGGCTACAGATATCTGGCCTGATGGATTAGGCAGCAGCAGCGGCGAACTGGGACATAATGTAATGGACCATCATTTCCGTTGCGGTGCCAGTGGAAGAGTGGACGGCTACGACGACAAATATATTTTCGGTTACAGGCCCACAGGCATTTATATCCCCCGCTTCCGGAACGTCTATAACGACAAGCGCGATTATGTGCGTGGGTTTGGTTACCAGGGCGGTGCCGGCCGCAGCGGCTGGGGCAGCAAAGTAGCCGAGCTTACGATCGGTGGCGATTTCAAAGACGCTCTCGGCGAACCCGGCAACTGGAGCATGGGCATGACCGCTTTTGGAGAAATGCTTCCTTATCATGATAACAAGATCTCGCTGGATAAGAACGTAAAAGACAAATGGGGCCTTCCCGTATTGAACATGGATGTGGAGATCAAAGAGAATGAGCTGAAAATGCGGAAAGACATGATCGCCGATGCCAAGGAAATGCTGGAAGCAGCCGGTGTAAAAGATGTGTACACCTACGATTCAGAATACCAGGTAGGCATGGGCATCCATGAAATGGGCACTGCACGCATGGGCCGCGATCCCAAAACTTCTGTGCTCAATGGCCATAACCAGGTATGGGATGCTCCGAATGTGTTTGTAACTGACGGAGCTTGTATGACATCCGCTTCCTGCGTGAACCCCTCGCTGACCTATATGGCGCTCACCGCAAGGGCAGCAGATTATGCTGTAAGCGAACTGAAGAAAGGAAACATTTAACCACAAAAACGACAAACTTCTTATATGGAACGCAGAGAACTTTTAAAACTGATCGCTCTTGCTACCGGCTCCGCACTGATCGGCGGAGAAATGTTCCTTACTGGTTGTAAGAATGGACCCAAGCTTGGAGGAACCGCTTTCACAGAAAACGATATCGCTTTCCTGGACGAAGTGGGCGAAACGATCTTACCCAAAACCCAGACCCCAGGCGCCAAGGAAACAGAGATAGGAAAGTTCATGAAAGTGATGGTAGACGATTGCTATGATGAAGACGATCAGAAAACATTCCATGCTGGCATCGCCAAGCTGGATGAAGCCTGTGAAGCAATGCATAAGACCAGCTTTATGAAAGCCACACCTGAGCAACGCCTCCAGTTATTGCAGAGCCTCGACACGGAAGCCAAAGAATACCAGAAGAAGAAAGGAGAGTTTGAAAAAGCTCAGAATGAAAAGGAAAAAGAAGAAAAAGCCAAAGGCAATACAGCTTTCAAAAAGGAAAGAATGGAACCCCATTATTTTACCATGATGAAACAGCTTACTATCACAGGCTATTTCACTTCCAAACCTGGCGCAACAAAAGCATTGCGTTATATGCCGGTGCCAGGGAAATATGATGGCGCTTTCCCTTATAAAAAAGGAGATAAAGCCTGGGCAAGCTGATAACACTCAATATTCAAAAATCTTTACCAATGAATTATAAACGCAGAGATTTCTTACGATTAAGTGGCAATTTAGCTTTGGGCCTGGCTATCGCCCCTACGGCCTGCAAACTCATGTCGAAAGAAGAGAAAGAAACAGCAAAAGCATTAAGCAAATTCGGTCTGCAATTATATACGTTGCGGGATGATCTGCCTAAAGACCCACAAGGCATTCTGAAACAGGTGGCGTCCTTTGGTTATAAGCAAATAGAAGGATACGAAGGGGCTCAGGGCCTGTTCTGGGGAATGACCAATACTGATTTCAAAAAGTACATGGACGACCTGGGCATGGAATTCATCTCCAGCCATTGCGATATCAATAAAGACTTTGAAAAGAAGGCCGCAGAAGCAGCAGCCATTGGTATGAAATACCTGATCTGTCCTTACAAAGGAGCGCAAAAATCGCTGGACGATTACAAGAAGATCGCCGATGAGTTCAATGCAAAAGGAGAGATCTGTAAGAAGAACGGTATCCGCTTTGCTTATCATAACCATGACTATACCTTCAAACAGCAGGAAGGTCAGTTTCCGCAAGACGTATTGATGACAGGCACCGACCCGGCCCTGGTTGATTTTGAAATGGATATTTACTGGGTGGTCACAGCCGGCCAGGACCCGGAAGAATGGTTAAAGAAATATAAGGACCGTTTCCGCGCCTGCCATGTAAAAGACCGTACAAAGAACGCAACGGAAGCAGCAGACACCTGCACACTGGGCATGGGCAGCATTGACTTTGCTAAAATATTGAAGGCGGCAAAGAAAACAGGTATGCAATATTATATTGTAGAACAGGAAAAGTATACAGGCACTACTCCGCTGGAAGCCACAAAAGATGATGCGGAGTATATGAAAAAACTGAAATTCTGATCTTTTTATTTCTTTATAAAAGCCCTTCATGATATCATGAGGGGCTTTTGCTTATTGTTTCTTTTCCAGGAACTCTGCTTTCTCTATTCCTTTATCCCTTACTATCTCTGTAAATTTCTTTTCCAGCTTCCTGATACGGGAGTATAATTTGAGAATAAGAAAGAACAGGAATAAGATAGTAACATAAAAAACAAGATTGACCCCTCTTTTTACTCCCAACCGCTGAGCGATAGAAGTAGTAGCATCGGGAAACAAGATGAAGAATATGGCTCCGCCGAAAAAAAGAAAGATCAGCATGGCATCAATGAGATTACTGCGAAGCCGCAGATACAGGTAAAGGGTTATAAAAACCACTCCTGAAATAAGTATGATCTGTATGGGTGACATCAGCGGAATATTTTAAAAAGTATCATTTCATACAAGATACGGATGCTGGCGATATTCTTAAGGCCTTTGCTCCGGGAATAATCTGTATAGGATATATTCACCGGGCATTCCGCATAGCTGATCTTGTTTTCCCTTACCATATTCTGTATCTGTGCAGAATGGGTGCTGCGGTTTTCAGTGATCCGCATTTTTAATGCAGCGTCCCTTGTCATTACACGAAGGCCATTATTGGCATCGGTAAGCAGGATGCCGGATGCAAAATAATTCACCAGCCTGGCTGATCTCAATACGATCTTTCGCGACAGCGAAACGTTCGCAGTTGCCCCTGCAAGAAACCTGGACCCGAAAACAACACCGGCCTTCTCTTTATCAAGCAGCTCCATCATCAAAGTTATATCATCCACATCATGCTGTCCATCGGCATCAAAAGTGACCAGCCTTGCAGCTCCGGCCTGTAAGGCAAATTCAATCCCGGTTTGCAGGGCAGCACCCTGACCAAGGTTAACCTCATGCCGGATATAATACACTGCCAGCCCACTCAATAAATCCTTTGTATTGTCTGAAGAAGCATCATCCACCACCACTACCTGGTACCCTCTCCCGAGCAAACGGCCGACAGTGGTCCGGATAACCGTTGCCTCGTTATAACACGGTACAATTACAAATATGGATGCAGTCATTTCACTCATTTCAGCCCTTTTGCTTTTAACGCTTCTTCGGTAATACTAAAGAACAAATAACAATGATCTACCTCCTCTTCAGGTTTAAAATTACGTAACCACGCGTATGCGCCAGATCCTCTCAAATCCAGATAATCATTTATGCCAATAATAAACTTTCCGGCAGCCGGTTGAAGAGGGGCCCATTGCACATCGGGATTCCGCTCCAGGTATTCTTTAGCAAAAAAAGAACATTGGCCATAATCTATATTTGAGCTGGCAATAGTTTTATATACATTTGTTTTATTCCACAGCAGCTCATTGGTATAAGATACCAGGTTGGGGAAATAATAATAGAATGTGCTGATGCTGTAAAGTATGATCACACCAAAAAAATATTTCTTTCCCCTAAAAGCTGAAGCTGCCAGGCTACCCATGCCCACATATATCAGCGGGTATATCATCAGCAGATGCCTGATACTATGCTGGGAAGTATTCAACAGCATTACCATGGCCACAAAAAAGAAGGCCAGCAATAAGGGGTAACCAACCCCATTTATATCCTTTATCTTTCTACGCATCGCTTGAACAGCCAGTAAACAAAGCGATATCCAGATGCTCAGTGGCGTTTTGAAGAGGATCACACAAGGATAATAATACCATACACCTTTGCCGGTAAAATATTTCCCGAAAAGATATGATCTGGCAGATGTTTCTGCATGACCGCTGCCAAGGCTCAACATATATTTCACTTCGTCAAAGCCTTCCAGAAAGGGGGCAGGCAAAGGCATCGGCAAATGGCTGATCAATGGCCAGTCCTTCATCCCGATAAAAAAAATACTTTTAAAATGATAGGCATTCAATGGGCGGCCGGTACCATTGAACAGAAAAGCAATATTGATCACCAGCAATACAATGCTGGTTAATACCAACAGCCTTACAAGATTTATTTTGAATCTGCTAAACAAGCTGTTTCTTTTTATGAGTATCATCAACGACAACACTCCAAAAAAGAAAAACAGCAATATCAATGATTGCTTCGTGGCCTGTGAAATCCCGATAAAGATGCTGAATAAAACAAAATCCTTCCAGCCCGGGTGCCGGAGAAACCGGTAGAAATAATATCCTGTCAGCAGGGTCAGTAAAGCCGAATATGAATCCGTTGTAAGCAGATAATTATTTGCATTGAGATTGGGACAGAATACAAAAAAGAATAATGAGAACAATGCGGCATTTTCGCCTCCAAGTTCTTTCGACCATTTATAGATAAACAATCCTATCAGCAGGCAAACCAGCAAAGTGATATATCTCCCCGAAAAAATATCCGAAACACCTCCGTCCGTTTTAACCAGTTTTTCGCTGGCCGTTATCTGCTCCACTGCTCTTGGCAGCGCATTCAGTGCTGATATGGGCATAGTGCTGGCATCCTCGAAAGGACGTACTTTTTCAGGATGCAACTGGAGTATACGGATGCCGTAAGCCAGGTGATCCCCCTCATCACCAGTAATAGAAAGACGGGGTATAGCTATCAGGCCATTGATAAGATATACTGCAAAAAGCAATACAACAATGATATAATGGTTCTTTCTGTTCATAGGCTCATGATGCCGTAACAAAGCTGGCATACCATTCGGAAAACATTTTACCCGTTATTGCATAATTATATTTTGCAGCAGCTTCGCCCGCAATGACTGTTTTATCAAACGCTGCCTGATTCCTCATGAACCAAAGGATCTTTTCTGCAAGCGCAGCCGGGTCTTCTGGTTTTACCAAGATCCCGTTTTTGCCGTCCTGTATCAATTCATGCATTACAGGAATATCACTGACTATTGCCGGTATGCCGCTGGCCAGGGCCTCTATCACAACGCAACCAAAGGTTTCATATCGTGAATATAAGATCAAAGCATCTGACTGCCGTACATATTTGGCCAGCTCCTGCTGAGGTACTTCGGTATGCAATCTGACCTGCTCAGCCAATCCCAATTCTTTTATCCGGGAAAGCCCCCGCTCATTATCCGGACCAAAAATAGTCAGCTGGAAAGAAGGGTTCGTTTCCTTCACTATCGCAAAAGCTTCCAGTATTGCTTCAGGGTTTTTCTGGAATCCCAATTCGGATACATGAATGAATTGCGTGATATTCCGCTTTTCTTGTTCTTCAGGGTAAAATACCGTAGTATCTACCACATTGGGAATGATCTTTAGCGGTGGCATATTCGCCTGCAAAGCACTTAAACGCTCTTGCAGGTAAACAGACACAACACTTATACCAGCCGCATCAGTCCATAATTGTTTCCACTTTTTTTGCAGATAAAAGGAAAGCCCGTCAAACCGGTCAGCAGCTTCCGGCAAAAAGCCTGTCCAGTGCTCTGTAACAATGTAAGGGGTATTGTACTTCCGTTTCAACCACATTGCCAGTAAACCGGCTTTCATCCCTACATGAAGATGCACCAACTGAGGCAGGCCTTTTTCATGAATGTATTGGCGGATATATTTTTTAAACAGGCGGTTATACTTCAATTGGGAGAAAAGCCTGTCTACCACCGGAATCAGGATTTTGGGAGAATAATAGTAGATGATATGTTGGGTCAGCTGCCCTTCCTCTATGATCTCCTGCTTAATGCCCTTTGTAATTTTACCCGTTGCATCCCTCATTACGAAAATGGTATCCACTTCATGATACAGGCTCACAGCCCTTGCATGCCGTTGTATAAAATCAGCATTCAGAGGAGCTAAACGATTAGGATACCAACTGGCAAGCCAGAGAATTCTTTTCATAAAATATTATTGAGCCAGGATCATCATGGAATATCCTCCCCATAACTTCACACTTAATGGCTTGTTCAGAGAGAACGAAATATTCCTCAGGTTTTTCTTTATGCCCTGCATAAAAGAACGTGATGGCTTCGTATCTGGTACCGGTTTTGTATATACCCAGTCGATGATTTCATAACGGGTATCTTTTAAAAACCATAACACCATTTCTTCTGAAAAATAATGCAGATGCCCTACAGTATCCCGCTGTTGTTTGAGAATCCAGGGTTTTAGCAAACTACGGCAGGATGCATCAAGGGGAATATGAAATATGAACTGCTTACCTTTTTTCTTTAGTTTTTCAAGAAACCCATAATAATCGGCAATATGCTCCACCACATCAATGACCAGCAATAGTTCTCCTGTTTCATTTCCTGCCAGGAAATCCTGCTGATAAAAACGGACGTTTTCTGTTTCCCTTTTCTTTGCCAGTTCAATAGCATCGGGGGAAATATCATACCCTCTTAATTGCTCAGCAGAAGGCTCCAACAGGGCCAATTGTTCCAGTATTCCTCCGGCACCACAACCTATCTCCACAATATCTTTTGCCTGGACATTATTTTGTTTAAGCAGTTGATGGATCACCATTGCCTTCCAGGGACTATCTTCCACATCCCAGCTAGGATTGTTTTGCAGGTACTGCCCATTGAGATACATATCCGAATTCAGGTCCATCGCTTATTCAAAAGTTTAGGGATCAGATAAAGATCGGTTTTCCGGATAATAAAAAAATCACCCGGCTTTACTCCATATTCCTGGCTGAATCTTACTACCATGTATGCGCCATACAACATATAACTCAGGCTGCAAACCAATGCAGCACCATTTATCCCATACAATGGTACAAGTACCAGATCGCCTGCTATCAATAATACAGTAGCGAGCAGCGAGCCTTTGATATTTTCCTTTATCCTGTTCTTCCCCGCATAATAAGACGTAACAGGATATATCAGGCAAATGGCCAGTATACCTGGTATCATCAATAAAAAAGGAAGGTACATCATATTAAAGCTTTGTCCGAACACAGCAGGGAACAACCATTTACCGGCAATCGCCAGTAAAATACAACCAGTACCAAATAACAGGATGATCATTCGGGATAATACAGGCAGGTTCCTGTTCACTTCTTCCCTCTGGCCACCTGCTGTTAAAGGAAATACCGCGCTGGCAAGGATGCCGGGTATAACAAAGAAAAGCTGTGTAAGCTTTGAAACCTGTATATAATTTCCCAGCGCTGTGTCATCACAAAACCTGTCAACAAAAAAATAATCAATCCTGAATAAAATAAAACTGATGGTATTAGCTATAAAAGCCAGGAAGGAGTACCGGAATAATAGCTGCAGCATTGATGAGGGCGGCAGAAAATTTTCTTTCCGGTTTTCCTTCCGGGTAATAAATGCCAATGCTAAAACAATACCTGCAGCAAGGAAAGAAAAGAAATAAACATCAATAAACTGCAACAGATCTTCTGCAGTACCATTTTTATACAACCAGCCTGCAAAGGCGATCAGCAAAAGATTGATTCCGGCAAGGATAATATTAGGCAGCGCCACTTTCTTTTCCGCATAAAAAAGCGCGGTAAAAAAAGTGATCAGGAGATTGCCGGTCACAAATGCAATGGATACCTTAACAAATTTCCCCGGCTCCAGCCGTTGGTTCAGTTGCTGAAAATAAGACCCTGCCAGCCACCAGGTAAGCAAGCCTGCTGCTATTACCCAGATCAGCGATATAAAAAATAATTGCGGGGCAGGTATCCGTTTATTGGCGAGATAGTATCCCATAGCCGTTTCCAGGCTGAAACTGCATAGCAGTATGAACAGTGCATAGATGCTTGAAAGATAAAATATCCAGCCGCTGCCTGCAGCACCATATAAACGGCTTACAAGGACATTTAACAGCAGTAATGAAACCAGGTAAATGCCCCGCCATAGCAGGCTTTGATATAATAAACGCTGAACAGTCATTCCTGTGGGTAATACGTTTTGAGCAGGTCTAAGCCCGGCCCTGCTCAAAAACGAACCCTTGTTTATTTAAGCGCTTTAATAATATCGATAAAGTCTGCTGCTACTAATGATGCTCCACCAACAAGCCCTCCATCCACATCAGGACAACTGAACAATTCCTTTGCATTATTGGCTTTAACGCTTCCGCCATAAAGAATGGATATTTGTGCTGCAATATCCTTTCCGTATTGCACAGCCAGTGCGGAACGCAGATAAGCGTGCATTTCCTGCGCCTGTTCAGTAGTAGCAGTCTTGCCTGTGCCGATCGCCCAGATTGGTTCATACGCGATCACGATACCTTTTATCTTTTCAGCAGAAAGATGATACAAGGATTCTTTTAATTGTGTTGCCACAAATTCATTTTGTGTTCCCTGCTCACGAATGGACAATGGTTCTCCGCAACAAAAAATTGGGGTGATAAAATTTTCCAGGCAGAGGTTCAGTTTATCCGCCAGCACAGCATTGGATTCATTAAAATATTCACGGCGTTCGCTATGGCCGATCACGCAGTAAGGCACACCAATGGAATGCAGCATTTCGGCAGATACTTCACCAGTATAGGCGCCTGATTTTTTATGATAACAATTCTGGGCAGCTGTATAATAATTCTTCTCTTCCGCCACTTCACTTCTTGTCATCAGGAGATAAGGATAAGGCACTGCAAAAATCACTTCCTGGTGATCCGCCAAAACAATCTTGGCCGTAAGAATGTCATTCAGTAATTTTTCTCCTTGCTGAAAACTCAGGTTCATCTTCCAGTTAGCTGCAGCGATCTGCTTTCTCATACGCATTGAATTGGTTAAACGTTAATTGATTAAAAGTGTTCAAAGATATATTTCAGGATACTTTTCTCATTATCAGAGATAGTTTGTCCTTTCAGTTTTTTCCAGCCTTCCACATCTACCAGTGCTTTATCAAAAGCATAACGGTCCACTCCTTCACTGCCCCAGGAGAAGGCAGGAATATATTTGGGTGTTAATCCTGCTCCGAACACATGGCAGCAAACACTGATCACAGTGCCGGTGTTGATGGAAGTGTTTATAGCTGTACGTGAATAATCACCCATCAGCACACCGCATTTCATTCCTGCATTCAGTTGTCCCTTAGGTGTCCACACCCGCACATCACCGGCATTGTTCTTTAAATTTGAATTGGTGGTGCCTGCGCCCATATTGCACCACTCTCCTACTACAGAATCTCCAAGATAACCATCATGGGCTTTGTTGGAATAACCGAACAATACTGAATTCTTGATCTCTCCTCCGCCCACACAATATGGCCCCAGCGTAGTGGCTCCGTACACTTTTGTTCCTAGCTTGAGCAAAGAACCTTCACCCATTGCAAAAGGCCCACGGATAATAGACCCTTCCATGATCTCCGCATTCCTGCCGATATAGATAGGGCCGGTGGAAGCATTCAGTATGCAATGCTTCAGTTTCGCGCCCTTTTCCAGGAAAATATCTTTGCGGTTCACTACCTGGTTTGACTGATGAATGGGTTGCGAGCGGCGCTTATTGGTAAGCAAAGTAAAATCCTGGCGGATAGCCCAGTCATTCATCTGGAAAATATGCCAGGGATATTTGATCTCTTTTATTTCCTCCTGGAGTTCCACTGCCTGCGTCACCTGTATGCGATGCTTTTCTTTAATTTCTTTTTGGGTGAAACAAAACACGATGCCGGAGCTGCCATTGGCTACAATGAACTCGCCGTTGCGAAGCTTTTTCATTTTTTTTACCAGCGCAGGGGTTGGCAGCACATTCCCATGTATCATGTAGCAGGTATCCTGCTTGCTGATCGTATCTACATTGATCGCCCTGTCAAGGTCCTTATAGTCATCTTCATTTTTGTCAAAAGAAGAAAAACCGGTCATTTTCTCCCATTTCTCGCGGATGGTGAGAATGCCCAGGCGGATATCCTGGCATTTGCGGGTCAATGTGAAGGGATAAAGATTCTCCGGCTGGCAGAACTCTTCTGTAAAGATGATTTTGTTCACCCTGCCAAGATACTAAATTGATGACAGATGGTGGAGGGAGGGGGTGTCTGTTGATCGTTGTCCGTTGACCGTTGATCGTTGACCGAATGGCTGATGACCGAATGGCCGCTAACATACAAGCCGGGACCCGTAGTTCCTTCCCTATTGTCACCCCGGACCAGGTTTAGTACACTTACTGCTGTAGTTCGCTAAGATCCGGGGTCTCCCCATCCACAGTATTTTCTAATGTCTTACAGATTTAAAGCAACTGGCGCGGCTGGACCCGGCTCTTATATTTCTAAACTAGTATGCTCACTGAACCAGGGACGGGGTGACAATGGGAAAGGGGCTATTCGCTCCGGCTTGCGTATTTACGGCCATCGGCCATTCGGTCAACGGACACAGCCCCTCCACCAACAGAAAGGCCCCCTGAGGAATCAGGAGGCCTAAAGTATAGCCATGAAAAACAAAACTTTTATGCTGAGTTCAGGGTTGTCTGAACTAAAGCTAAAGAATTATTTTTTCTTTTCGTATTTCTTCTTGAATTTATCTATA
>DATAJQ010000205.1:0-26210 GCA_036262095.1 Chitinophagaceae bacterium
TCCATTTGCGAATGAAAATACTTTTCTGCGTTTTTAGCCATTGTATGCTGCTTTGTTCTTGGTTATGAGTAGTGGTTTGCGGTGTAGGATCAGGAAGCCAGTATTTTCTGGATCTTCATCCATTCACTGCCGATCTTGTGTTTTTCCTTAACGGCTTTATCAAGCGGTGTATAATGTATTTTGTTGTTGATAACGCCTACCATCACGTTCTTTCTTCCCAGTAAAAGGCTTTCCACTGCGTAGTAACCCATATGGCTTGCTACCACACGGTCTTCACAGGTGGGTGAACCGCCGCGTTGAATATGCCCCAGCACTGTAACACGGATATCAGCTGCTGGCATGCGCTGGCGTATCACTTTGGCCAGTTCATTACCGCCACCAAATTCTTCTCCTTCTGCTACTACGATCAGGTTGACCAGTTTTTTTCTTTTCTCCTTTTCTGTAAGGCCTTCAATGATGGCTTCAATATCTGTTTTGGTTTCCGGGATCAATATGTTTTCCGCGCCGGTAGCAATACCGCTGTGCAGGGCAATATAACCTGCATCACGGCCCATCACTTCCACAATGAATACACGGTCATGCGCATCCATGGTGTCGCGGATCTTGTCAATTGCCTGAACGGCTGTGTTCACAGCGGTATCAAAACCGATAGTCACATCCGTGCCGGCCATGTCTTTATCAATCGTACCTGGCAATCCCACGCAGGGGATCTCGAATTCATTGCTGAATTTCTGGGCGCCGCGAAAACTTCCGTCGCCACCTATAATGACCAGCCCGTCAATTCCTCTTTTCT
Organism: Chitinophagaceae bacterium; assembly: GCA_036262095.1. Classification (GTDB taxonomy): domain Bacteria; phylum Bacteroidota; class Bacteroidia; order Chitinophagales; family Chitinophagaceae; genus Terrimonas_A. The sequence goes on from DATAJQ010000205.1 coordinate 794, forward strand.
GAAGATTGGCATAGGCTTTTTTGCGGCCTTCATATTCAAAAAATTCTTTGGAACGGGCGGTCTTTAAGATCGTTCCTCCCCGCTGTATGATATTAGCCACTGAACGTGACTCCATTTTCATGATATCATCCTCATACATACCCTGGTATCCGCGCATAATGCCGAATACTTCCAATCCGTGGTAAAGACCAGTCCGTACTACTGCCCTGATTGCTGCATTCATACCTGGTGAATCTCCTCCCGATGTCAATACCCCAATCTTGGTAACTTTTTGTGTCATTGAGTCTTAAATAGCTTTTTTTAAAGTAATGCCTGCTGATTGTTCAATTCCGGAACAATTCCCAGCGCATCAAAAATAAGGTTTTGTTCCCATTGTGTGTATGCCTGACATGATAGCTTAATACGAATAAGTGTTAGTGTATGAAGTAGTTGCTCACGTTTTCTTTTATCTTTAAGCAGTTAAGAGAGCAGGATGAATAAATAAACCAGGTCATCATCCAATTTCATCATGAATGTATTGATAACAGGAGCTAACGGCTTTTTAGGGCATTACCTCGTCAAAAAACTATTGCAGGAAAATTATTCAGTGATCGCTACAGGTAAAGGGGAGAGCCGTTTGCCTTTTGGCAATAACGACCGGTTTGTGTATGCCCCTCTCGACTTTACAGACCCTTATGCTGTGCATGATGTATTTGACCGGTATAAACCGGCTGTTGTAATACACGCCGGCGCTATGGGCAAGCCGGACGAATGTGAAGCACAGCAATGGCAGGCTTACCTGGTGAATGTGGAAGGCACCGTAACGCTTTTGATGAACGCAGCAGATCAGCAAAGCTTTTTTGTATATGTGTCAACGGATTTTGTGTTTGATGGTTCAAAAGGCTCTTACAGGGAAGAAGACAAAACCAGTCCGGTGAATTACTATGGCAAAACCAAACAGGAAGCCGAAGAAGCTGTAATGGAGTATGAAGGCGACTGGGCTATAGTAAGGACCGTGCTCGTGTATGGCCAACCGCTTTCAGGGCGTTCAAACATCCTGACTATTGTTAAAGACAAACTGGAACAGGGGCAATCTTACAATGTAGTGGATGATCAGTTCCGGACGCCTACCTATGTAGAGGATCTTGCAGACGGAATAGTACGGATCGTAAACCAGCGGGCTAAAGGCATTTATCACCTATCAGGCGAGGACCTGCTGACGCCTTACCAGATGGCCCTGCAGACTGCTGATCTACTCGGACTTGACAAAAAGCTGATCCATCGCGCAACAGCAGCCGATTTCTCCCAGCCTGCCAGGCGGCCGGCGAATACAACTTTGATCATAGAAAAAGCAAAACGGGTATTGGGATATGCGCCTGTCTCATTTCAGGAAGGGCTAAGAAAGATGTTTGAGGGTTAATACCCTTTTGCAAAAACTTTCTCTCCTGCCGGTATTGCCACCATTAACTGATTTTCTTTTGGAGGCACCGGGCAATTGTATTTCCCTGCCACGTATGCACAATAGGGATTATAGGCCTTATTGAAATCAATGATGATAGAATCATTATGTATATCAGTGATCCAAAGATCGATATACCTTCCCGCCGCGTAGGTTTCTTCCCCGGATGTGAGATCGGTAAAGGGCAGGAATAAAAGCGATTTGTATTTTTCCATTGCCATTAATCCCTGTGATTGATAAACGGGTAGTTTTACCAGCGTGTCATGTATGGCGAATTCAAGAATGGCATACGTACGGAATGTTTTTTTCATCGCTCCGGAAGTCTCCATCATAAACCAATTACTATTGGGTGTTCTGACCACTTTAGCATTCACCTTATATGCCTCATTGACGGGATAAAAACGGAAGTATTGTTTTTCATCTCCTTTTATCACTTCATGATTGCGCACATACTCATCAATATAATGCTGCATAGTGTCCTTATAAATATCCTGGCCCCCCACATGAATAAACAATAGCAGCAACAGGCAGGTGAAAAATGTTTTCATGCCGCAAAAATACTGTTTAGTCTGCTCTTACGGACTTCACAATAATATGTTTGGGTGAATTAGTGTAAGAAAGACAGGAGACCTCTTCACGGGAAAACACAAAGCGGATTTTTTTTCCTGGTATCCCTAATTCCAGCGGCAGATGAATAAAAACCGCATTGGTGCAGTTATAATCAGTTGCGACCGGAGTGGTCTGCGGGCAAACAAAAGGAGTTTCTATGCTACCGGGATTTGTCAGTTTAACAAGATAAGAATCTGGGTAGCAGCCCTTTTTCTCTACTACCTCACCAGTGGATTCATTCTCTTTCTCTTTGTCACAAGCAGCCAGTATCAGCAGGGTGCCCACCAGGAATATAATTCTCCTCATACTTTTTTACGGATTGACAACCGGCTTAGGCTTTCCGTTGCACGTTCTGGTATCCCACAAAGCCACAAAGAGCACAAAGAAAAATATCCTTTGTGCTCTTTGTGGCTTTGTGGGATACCAGAATTATTTTGTGAGAACCGGAAGGTGAACTTCTGCCATCATACAGCGGGCGCTTCCTCCGCCGTTTGATTCTATAGTGGTAAGTGGAGAATGCAGGATACGGTTAAAAGATGAAAGGGTATTCACCTGCTCTTCCGTCAATGATTCAAAAGCCTGTGTCGACATTACCAGCAGTTTCTCCCCTTTATCATTTTCAACCTGCAGCATATTGCCGGCAAAATGGTTCATCTGTTTCAGCGTAATGGCAATAATGTTCTTTCCGGTGCTGTTAATAGCATCTGTTACCCGCTGTTGTTCTTCAGGCGAAGCGATGCTTTCCAGGCAGATCACTATATAGCGATCGGCGACACACATCATCACGTTAGTGTGATAAATGGCCTGGCCATTGCCATCCGTTGCATCAAAAAGCACGGCTGAATATTGCATCCGCCTGCAGAATTCGTTCAGTACTTTTTCATCTGTACGCGGGGAAAGACAGGCATACGCGATCCGGTTATCGCGGTCAAGCACCATGCTGCCTGTGCCTTCCAGGAAGATATTCTCGCTTTCATATCCGCTCAGATCAATCATTTCCCGGATGGTGAATTGTTGCCTTATCCTGTCCAGCACATGCGGCTTGCGCTCTGCTCTCCGGTTCACCGCAAACATCGGGTATAATAATACCGTACCGTTTGAATGAAAAGACACCCAGTTGTTGGGGAAAATTGAATCGGGCGTATGTGGCACCGGTGTATCTTCCACCACGGTTACATCCACTCCATTGCTGCGCAGCAACGCCACAAAATCATCAAACTCCTGCAGGGCTTTTTGCTGCACATTGGCAGTTGTTTCCTCCGAAGCAGATTGAAAAGCATTATTGACAGCGGTCTCTTCATTGTATACAAAACTGACCGGCCTGATCATTAATATGTGTGAAGTTGTTTGCATTGATTCAACGGTTATGGATGATATCAGATATCTTCTCTCATCAGTGGCATGCTCATGCAATGGAACCCGCCACGTGCTCTCGACAATTCTGCAGAAGGCATGGTGATCAGGGTGTTTTCCATATCGCCGGCTTTTATTTTACCATTTTCCAGTTTTTGTACCAGTTCATGGGCATGGATAATAGTGAAGCCGGCTTCACGGAATGCGTCCAGTGTTTTATCATTCCTGTCATAACCCAGCACTACGCCTTCTTTAAGGGCAAGCAGGTTGCAGGAATCTGTCCATTGCTCCCGTGCATCGTAAGGGAATTCATTATTGCCGGAATAAATGAATTTTACTTTTTCTTCCGACTTCAGATCGTTCTTACTGATGTCTGCCAGCAGGTCTTCCAGGTTGTCGAAGTATTCAGGTTGTGAAGGATCTTTTTTGCGGAACTGTGTGATGCGGATCTTATCATCTTTTTTATTGCCTTCCAGTACGCGCTGCACTTCATCAGCATCTTCCATTTTGATAGCTTTCTTGGAAAAAGCTCCCAGCAATACCCACACATTCCGTTTCACCTGGGTAAAGATGGTATCGATATGCATATAATCCCTTTTCTTGGGGATCTTGATAACCGTGATCTTTTTCACCACATTTTTTTCAAACAGCAGGTTAATGCATTGATGCGCTGCTTCCATGGTGGTCCTTTCGCTGATACCGATCAGCAGGTGGTCCTTTGTTACTACCATAATATCACCGCCTTCCAGCGTCACTTTCTTATCGTCTCCGTCCTTGGGTAAAAGAAAATGATGCGAGGTATTGGGCAGCTCGATAATATTATCACGGTAGCCGGCAAACATCGGGTGGTTATAGAAAATATATTTTACCAGCAAAGCCTCTCTCGTCCTGGCCTTTTTTGCCGGTTTGTTCAACAATATGTAATCATTGATAACAATGCCGATATCCCTTGTAAAAATGAAATTGGGAATAGGAGGGAACAGCATTTCTTTTTCGTTGGATGTGCCGCTGATGAATATTTTGGCCAGTTGACGGCCATTTAAAGCATTCAGTTTATCCTGCAACTCGTAAGAACAGTTTTCAATGGCACAAACAGAAGCCACCAGTTTCAGTTTTATCTCATGGTCTTCCAGTATATCCCCAAGCAGCCATTGCAATTCCACCACTTTGTCGGACCTGTAAAAATCATCGTGATCAGGTTTATAAAAATTAAACCCGTTCTCTGCATTATCTATTTCTGCCAGGCGTCCTTTTATTTTTCCGGGATCGAGAAAATAGAGAAGGAGTTTGGTATAAAAATCATATTCCTTGCGGCGGATGGTTTCAAGATGAACAATATCTTCAAACAGCCAGTCCTGTGCTTTGGAAGGAACTACTTTCCCTAAACCACTGTCAGGGCTATGTACCAATAATCGTTTTAAAGTGCCTACTTCGGAGGTCACACGTATCTGCTCGTTCTTGCTCATATCATCTTTTTTATAACTGTTTTCAGAAATAGTATTCTGTTGTATGGTTGCAGGCGGGCTAATTAATCAGGGACAAAAAAGTTTGCCGGAAGCGTGTCGGCAAAATTTTCTCATGGGATGGTATAAGTAAAAAAATACATAAAGCCTGCAATCGTTATGGCAAAGGTAAGACAATGCCCTCATGCCAGCAAGCTGAGTAATAAAACAGAAAGAAAGGAAGAAAACAGCAATAAAAAAGAGAAAAAGCAGGGACTTTTTCTCTTTTAATGGTTTTAACAGTACAACTTATTACTGATGGGCTGCCAGAATAGGAACAGAGCTGTTAAAGGCAAGTTTTTTTGTATGGCTTGTATTAAAACTGAATAAGCTATTAATGAATGAATGGTTTTTGGGAATAATAATGATCAGATCAATATTCCTGTCTCTTGAAAACTGTTCAATAGCCTCATAAAAATCATTCATGCCAATGAAATAGAATTCAGGATTGAATTCGGCAAACATTTTCAGCATTTTCCCTCTTTCTGCCAGGTATTTTTCAGTAAGTGAAACATAATGTTCATTATCTACATTCACAATATGCAGGTTGGCATTGAAGATCTCAAGCACATTTTTGATGGCCAATACAGGAGTAGTGGCATCCACATCCTGAAAATCGGAGGTAAGGGCAATATTGGTGATACCATTATATTTTGCATCAGCGGGTATGATCATCACAGGGCAGATGTTCTGATCAGCCATTTTTAGGGTATTGCTGCCGATAAACAATTGGCGCCATTCATCTTTTTCAGAAATGCCCATAATGATCAGTTCTGCAGTTTTCTGGTAAGCCAGCCTGCCAAGGCAGTCGATCAGGTCCTCACCCAGTTCTTTTTCCAGTTCAATGTTCAGCACACCTTTCTGTTCCATTTCTGCTTTCAGGCTTTCCAGGTACTGGCTGGCCGTAGCAGCTTCTTCTGCTTCTTTGAACATATGGTAAAGGACAATCCGGGCATCCGTTTTGCCGGTTAACATATCAGCCGCATAGCGGGCTGCATTGAGGGAGGTTTCAGAAAAATCAACAGGGATAATTACGTCTTTCATGCATTATATAGTTTTGGCTCTATTCAAAGAAACAGAAAAAAGGAGTTATTACAAAAAGAATAGGGTTGGTTTCTTTATCCGTTGTCCGTTGAGCGTTGCCCGTTGACGGATGGTCCTTACAATGATCATCAGCCGTCGATTATGTTAGAGTAATTAATAATTTAGCTGAAATAATTGATCCCAATGAGAAAAATAGGAGTGATGATAGGAGCCTGCCTTTTGAGCAGCCTGCTTTATGCACAGGAAGTAATGCCTCTGTATGATAAAGTTCCAGGCAGCAAGGCTGGTAATATAAAGGAGATCGTCGATACTATCGACGGCATTACCCGTATCAGGAATGTATCAGAGCCGACGCTGACAATATACCGGCCGGAAGGTTTGCCGGCCAATGGCACGGCCATTATCATTTGCCCGGGAGGGGGATATGCTTTGCTGGCTGCCAGCCATGAGGGGAGTGATGAGGCAAAGATGTTTGCCAGTTGGGGGATCACTGCTTTTGTATTGAAATACCGCCTGCCCAATACTGCGATCATGGATGATAAAACGATCGGCCCATTGCAGGATGCGCAGCGGGCGCTGCAAATAGTAAGGCAGAAGGCCCCTGGCTGGGGCATCAATGCCTCAAGGATCGGCATTATGGGCTTTTCTGCAGGCGGACACCTGGCGGCTACTGCTTCCACCCATTTTTCCAGACCTGTTATTGACAATGGGAACATTTCAGTGAGGCCGGATTTTTCGATCCTGATCTACCCGGTTATCAGCTTTACAGACAGTCTTACGCACAAGGGCAGCCGAGACAACCTGCTGGGCGCTGATCTTTCACCGGCACGCATTCTTGCCTATTCCAATGAAAAGCAGGTAAATGCTGATACGCCACCGGCTTTCCTGGTACATGCAGGAGATGATAAAGCCGTTCCGGCAGGCAACAGCCTCGCTTACTATGAAGCATTGCTACGGAATAAGGTGCCGGCTGAATTGCATATTTACCAGCGTGGAGGACATGGTTTTGGTATGAACAATAAGACCACTACTGACCAGTGGACAGAACGTTTGAAAAACTGGTTGAAGGCGAACAGGCTGTTGGATAAAGCAAAGTAGAGCGAGAAAAACAGCATACTTTCTTTGGGAAAACTGCATGTTTTAATCAAGGAAATTACGATGCCTGAATAGGTTGACCACTATTGCAGGGAAGGATGCCGGGTATTATTTTAGAGCCCGAATCCAAACCCCTGAAAGATGAAACTTATTTTACTCGGTACACTGCTTTCTGTTTTTGTTTTTAACGGAGCCAGCATTTATGACTTCAAAGTAAATGCCCTGCAACGTGAAGATGCACAAATTAATTTTGCAGACTTCAAAGGCAAAAAGATCCTGATAGTAAACACTGCTTCCAAATCGCCGTATACCTTTCAGATGGAAGAGCTGGAAAAACTGTACCGGGCTTATAAAGATAAGCTGGTAGTGGTTGGTTTTCCGGCAGGCAGCGATTTTGGCGACCAGGAACTGAAAACAAATCGCGAGATCCATGATTTCTGCACTTACACGTATGATATCACTTTCCCGATGGCGGAGAAGATAACAACGATCGGGGAGATGCGTCATCCCATTTTTTCTTACCTGATAACAGAAGCAAAAAAACTGGCAATGGATGACCCCATTATCAAATGGAACTTTACTAAATTCCTGTTGGATGAAAACGGTCAACTGGTAAAAGTATTTCCTGCTGATGTTACACCGCTCAGCACAGAAGTGACAAGCTATCTTAACAATACGCGGAACTGGTAATACTGATTTTTTTGTACCTTCAGACTTCACCAAATAAAAAGGAGGTATTCATGCAATCAGATAAATCATGGACGCCTTCGGTTATTATCGCGTAGCCGGGCTTCTCCAAAAAATAATCTGCTGGCTAAAAGCCAGGGCCACTAAGTTCGCTTAGTGGCTTTTTTTATGATCTCCACTGATCAACAACAGAAAGGATGCGTCTTAAACGCCCCCTTCCCGTCTTCCCGCCTTACCGGTAAGTTTTTACCGGTAAGGCGGGAAGACGGGAAGGGGGCATATTGTTTGTAAATATTTAATGGAATGTAATCTAGCATAAAATAATTGTTTGCCGTTAAAATGATATAAACCGTTAGATAAATAAATAAAAAAATAAAATTGTAAGGGCGGGATAAATGGGCAAAACCTTGTCCCTATGAAGCGGCCAACCATGGAATCGCAAGCCGGTTTCACCCATTGTTTCCCATATATTTCTCTAAGTGTATTTCCCTAATTGTTAGTTATGCGGATTCAAAACTAACTGTCTATCCAAAAGTGAGAATGAGAAAAACAACAGATCAGAATGTTTTTTTCCCATTAAAGTGCGGAAGATTTTGCGTATAAAAACCTCAGTACACGGAATTCCTCTTATTTTTATCCGCCCATTAAATCCGTGATCATGTTAACTCCAGAAGAAATAAAAAAGAAAACCGGACTCTATGCTGCCGATCTCGTTAAACATGGAATGAGTTTCGGACTCGGCACAGGATCGACTGTATACTGGCTGATAAAGGAACTCGGTAAAAGAGTAGCAGAAGGCCTTGAGATCCGCGCCATTCCCACTTCTTCGCAAACTGCTCAACTGGCCCGTGAAGCCGGCATTCCGCTGATCGACCTGAATGATATTGATTCCGATTCCATTCCTCTCGCTATAGATGGTGCAGATGAAATAGATACCAATGGGCAACTGATCAAAGGCGGCGGCGGCGCCCTGTTGCAGGAAAAGATCGTTGCAGCTGCTGCCAGCAGGTTTGTGATTATCGCTGATGAATCCAAGCTTGTTTCAAGGCTTGGCACTTTTCCCCTTCCCGTTGAAGTGATCCCCTTCGGATATAAACAGGTAACGCGCCGCATCCTCGATTCAGGCCTGTGCCAGGAAGTAAACCTCCGGGAAAAAAACGGCCAGCCTTTTATCACCGATCATCATCACTATATCCTCGATTGTAAATTCGAAGTGATCGAACATCCTTTATTCATTAATGCCGCGCTGGAAAATATTGCCGGAGTGGTGGAAACCGGGCTCTTCCTTAATATGGCCTCACAGGCTATTATCGGGCATGAGGATGGAGAAATTGAAGTGATCCGGTTTACCTAGCAGAGTAAGCGGATCTACAAGGAACTTAAGTAATTAAAAAAACCGGCATTGCCGGTTTTTTTAATTAGATCCATGTAAGCTGTATTAATCAAAATACATTGCAAATAAGGTGATCAAACCAGTGATGAGAAATACTGTAGCAATAACGATTGTTGCCTGTACATTCTCGTTCTTCAATAATGTGTTGATTTTTTTCATACACAAAAGTTTTTAGTTTCGATGAAAAGGGGTTCAGAAGTTTCCCAAAGGATAACCGGAGTTCCGAAACAGTAGTCTTTTGTGATTTTTACAAGGGATAGAGTGATGCAAACTTACGCAATAAAGCCGCTGCTGTCAAGTATTTAAAGGTATTTTATAAAGATGGCTGCATCGTGTTTTTACGATAAGTTCTAAGCTATTTGCTTACAGTTGATTATTAATGAAAATAAAATAGCTGATCCCAGGAGTTGCCCCAAGATCAGCTATTTTATTTATTCTCTTCTACTACTTGACCCTCAGTACCGGTTTCAGTTTAAAATCGTTCTTACCGGTTTGAAAGATAGACATTGCTGCGTCAAAATCAATTACCAGTGAATCGAGTGAGGCCCGAAGGGGTTTGTCCACTTTTATTTTAAGCCCTGATTCACTTCCGCTGGGAATAGTAAGCGGATAATTCACGCTGTCGATCGTGATGGAATTGTCTGACCCCAGCACAAAACGGATCTCCTTCAGGTTCCCTGTAGGCACAATCCCCTGTGCAAGCAAAGTATCTATTCCATTCTGAAAATCGAGCAGATTATAAATACCTGCGTGGGTGTTAAGGCTAACCCAGTTTGCAGAATCAACACCATCCAGTTTTACATTCACCTCCTTAATGTCCACATTCACTTCTGTGGCATTATAGGGGTTGTCTGTAAGATGAACTTTTAATTGAGTAGTGTTTTGGCTGTTGTCTTTCTGACAAGCTGAAAGAAAAATCAGCAGACTGCCTGATAAAACGACCAGGCCGGCAAAAATGCGTGGGTACATAGGTAGTATTTTTGATCGGTTTAAAGTAAAAATCATGCCGTTTTAGGGCATAACCCCTCCCTTCACGGGTTATTAACCCTGGATTATTAAAAAAAAAGCAACCTACCTTTTTGTTCGTACGAAAAATTTCCTACATTCACTCCATGAAAGAAAATCCAGCGCATAAAAAGATAGAACCCACCAAAGCAGAACTGGAAATATTGCAGGTGCTTTGGGAGCATGGCCCCTCCACTGTCCGGTTTGTGAATGATCAACTGAACCAGCAACGTGAAGTGAATTACACTTCCACTTTGAAACTTATGCAGATCATGACCGATAAAGGGATATTGAACAGGGATGAGAGTAATATGAAGCATATTTATAGTGTTGCGGAAGAGGAGCAGAAAACCAAGGCTTATCTGCTGGATAAATTTGTTGACTCGATGTATAAAGGCTCTGTAAGTAAACTCGTGATGCAACTCCTGGGAAATAAGAAAGCTTCGGAGAAGGAATTGAATGCAATCCGCGAGATATTGAAGAAGATAGAAGAAGGGAAATCGTAAACCGGCCTTAACCGTTAAAGATATTATCATGGATTTTTCAACTGTTGTTCCACCCCAGATTGCCAGGGCATTGAGTAATACATTTATCTACTCATTATGGCAGGGACTGGTATTGGCTATCCTGGCAGGCGGCATTATCCTGCTTACAAGGAAATCCACCTCCCGAATGAGGTATAATCTGTTGACTGCTTCCCTGGCCTTGTTCTTAGTTGTAATTGTATCCACATTTATATACCAGTTGAAACAGCCTGTTTCCAAAACCGGTAATCCGACTATTCCTCAGCCTGTTGTTTCTCCATTACCGGATGGCCGCCTGACTGCAACTCCTGCTGCATCTGCCGGGAACACCTTCTTTATTGATTATATCAATGAATATGCAAACACGATCGTGTTGATCTGGTTCCTGATCGTTTGTGCCCGTTGTTTGCAATTGCTGACTGGTTTGCATGGTCTGCACAGGCTGCGTCATCAATCTGTTTCGCCGGTTGGTAAAGAATGGGAAGAGAAATTGCAGATACTGGCAGCAGGCATTGGCATAAAACAAATGGTGACGGCAGCGGAATCGGGGCTGGCCAAAGTGCCGATGGTGATTGGGCATCTGAAGCCTGTGATCCTGATCCCTGTGGGACTGATCACAGCCATGCCGCCTGCTGAAATTGAAGCTATCCTTCTGCATGAACTGGCACATATCCGCCGCCGGGACTACCTGGTCAATCTCCTGCAAAACCTGGTGGAGATCGTCTTCTTTTTCAATCCCGCTGTGTTATGGATATCCTCCCTGATGAAGGCAGAGCGGGAGAATTGCTGTGATGATATTACAGTGGAGCAAACCAATAGTAAAGCTGCTTATATCCGCGCATTGCTGTCGTGTCAGGAATACCAGTTACGCGCATCGTGTTTTGCCATGGCCCTGGGTCGGCGTAAAAACCTGCTCGGAAGGGTGAGCCGGATGGTATCCAGCAGCAATCATTCCTTATCAGTGCTTGAAAAATCATTGTTGACTGTTTGCCTGGTAACAGCGGGATTGGTACTGGCGGCTTTTTCAGCCAAAGAAGAAAAAATAGAGCAAAATATTCCCGCACCAAAGATGAGCCAAACAGTTATTGGAAAGCAGGCATCTGTTCAGTTCTCTTTGCATGATACCTCCATTCCGGTAAAACCAAAAATAAACCAGAGCGATACCATTCCCGCAAAAATAACGGAGCCGAATGAACCGGCAGAGCATCACCCTGTAGTTGATAGCATCCTGCCAACCCTGCAAAAATCATTATTGACCCTGGATAGGGAAAGGCCGGTCCTGGATAAATCAACTGTAAAACTTAATCAACTTGAATACTTAACAGATGCGCAATACAAAGCATCGGCGGCCGGTTATAGAGCATCGGAACTGGCTGTTAAACCAGACGCCCAACTCTACTCCGGCAATGCTACGGTATACGATACCCGAACGGAATATAACATAACTGACAGGTCAAAACCTGTTTACAAAACAGGGGTACAGGAATACCAACCGAATGATGAAAGAAAAGAGTTTGCCAGCATAGATATACTGAAAACGTATATGGTGAAAGAAGATATTGTGGCAAGGCTGCAGGATATCAAATCGTTTTTTATCAGCAATGATGAACTGATCGTAAACGGACAAAAACAATCTGATGATATTCACCGGCTGATAATCGATCAGTGCTTAAAAACTTATACGAATAAGCCATGGTCAATTATGTACAATTTTGACATTTCAGCTACGAAAACCACAACCCAGACTGTTATTAGTGACAATTGAAACAAGTTTAGCATAATTCAATAATATACTGATATACCTTGGCCGGGTGGAATATTGTGCCCGGTGCCCCCTTCATTTTACAATTAAGAAACGATGAAAAAGATCATTATGGCCTGCTGGGCCATCTGGCAGAGCCTTGCCTTTAATACAGTACAGGCCCAATCAAATGGAAAAATATCCGGCAGGGTAGTAAGTGCCGACAATAAAGGAATAGAGACCGTTACCGCTATGCTGATGCGGGTTGCTGACTCTTCTATTGTAAAAACTGCACTAACTGATGCAGATGGGTATTTCCTGTTTGAAGGTTTGGTTAAAAACGTATATAAGTTACAACTTACCATGACAGGCTATGAAATGTACACTCATGATATTACACTTGGAGAACAAAATATCAGTTTGCCGCCTGTTCAATTAAAAAAGCAGGAAAAGACATTGGGCGAGGTCACCGTTACAGCCCGAAAGCCATTTGTAGAAAAAAAGATCGACCGCACTGTCGTAAATGTGGATGCACTTATTTCCAATGCCGGAACAACAGCATTGGATGTGCTGGAAAAATCGCCTGGAGTGCTGGTAGACCAGAATGGTACGATCACGCTCAAGGGTAAACAGGGTGTTGTTGTTTTTATTGATGATAAGCCCACTTATCTTTCTGCCGCTGATCTTCAGAATTATCTCCGCTCATTACCTTCTTCAGCACTGGAGCAGATCGAACTCATGCCAAATCCTCCTGCTAAATATGATGCGGCAGGAACAGGCGGTGTGATCAATATCCGTACAAAGAAAAGCAGGCTGAAAGGTTTTAACGGCAATCTCAGCTTAGGCTATAACCAGGGCTCTTATGCCAGGACCAATAACAGTCTTAACCTGAACTGGCGGCAAAACAAGTTTAACTTCTTTGCCAACCTGGGCTTTAACCGCCAGAATAATTTCAGCGATCTGGACATTAACCGCCGTTATAAGAATGACGACGAAAGCACGAGATCCTATTTCCTGCAAAACTCTTTTATCCGCAGAAAAGGAAATTCCTTTACGGGGAAAGCAGGTGTGGATTTTTACCAGGATGCCAAAACCACCTGGGGGATAGTGCTGACGGGGCAATCAAACAATATGAATATTACAAATAACAATATCAGTAACCTGCTGAATGCTGCCGGGCAAAGGGATTCCATGATCAGGGCATTGAACAGTGAAAAACAAAAGTTTAAAAATGCCGGGATCAACTTCAACTATCGCCGTCAAATTGACAAGAGCGGTCATGACCTCACTTTCGATCTTGATTATATAAATTATAAAACGGATAATGATCAACTGTTCGATAATGCCAGCTATGATGCAAACGACAACCTTAAAATACAGGATTACCTCAACGGAAAACTGCCCGCCAATATTGATATTTATTCAGCCAAAACAGATTATACGAAACCATTGAAAGGCGGTTACCACTTTTCTGCCGGATTGAAGTCGAGCTATACAAAAACTGATAACCTTGCAGAATATTATTACACGATCAACAATTCCACTTCACCTGATTACGATAAGAGCAATCATTTTATTTATAAAGAAAATATCAATGCCGCTTATGTGAACCTGTCAAAGGATTTCGCAAGATTGTCTGTACAACTGGGACTGCGTTTTGAAAACACCATTTCAGAAGGCGATCAATTAGGCAATGCAATTAAACCGGATTCATCTTTCAGGCGGGATTATAACAACCTGTTCCCGACGGTTTATCTGACCTATAAACTGGACAGCGCATCCAATCATCAGTTAGCGCTTAATTATGGTAGAAGGATCAACCGGCCGGCTTACCGGGATATGAATCCCTTTATTTCCCCGCTTGACAAGTTCACTTTTTATGTAGGCAATCCTTTCCTGAAACCGGCATTCATTGACAACATCGAATTTTCTTACACTTTCAGGCAACGCATCACTGCTACGCTGAGTTATGGCAAGACGCATAATAGTGTGGGAGAGACTATCGAAATTGTTGACGGCACTTATTACAGCCGGCCGGGCAATCTTTCCTCCGTAGAAATAAAAAGTATTTCCCTTGATGGCAGCCAGGACATTGCAAAATGGCTTACGCTTAACCTGTATACAGAACTGACCAGTATTCATTCCCGCAGCAATTTTTATACAGGGCTTCTGAACACGAAGGGAACTCTTTGGTATATCGGTCCCAATGCCCAATTCAAATTCAACAAAGGCTGGAGCGCTGAGCTCAGCGGCATATACCGGACAGATATCACTACCGGGCAATTCATTTCCGGTGGCTTTAGCCGTGTGAATATAGGCGTGCAGAAAAAACTGTCGCTGGCCGCCACACTTAAACTAAGTGTTAACGATATCTTTTATACCCAGATCAATAAAGGGATCATCAACAACCTGGCGCAGACCGATGCGAATTATCATAACCTCGGGGATACAAGATATTTCGCACTTACCTTCAGCTGGAGATTTGGAAAAACCATCGCCGACCAGCGGAAGCATAATGCAACAGGGGCAGAAGCAGAGCAAAACAGGGTACGCTGATCATTGATCAGCGCAGCAATCCCGCGAGCTTGTTCTTATCCATCTGCGACATCCATTGAATGGCGCCTGGTTTGTATTTCCCATCTTTACCGATAAAAGCATAACCAGGATAACCGCTAAAAGAGAACAGTTGCGAAAGTTCATGGTCCAATTGTTCATCAATAAAGAAATGTATACCCGGTTGTTGCAGTTCAGCCACTTTCGTTTTCCATTTGTCTTTATCTGATGAGTTGGATGTGCAGAGGTAAACAAAAACAACAGGCAGATCTTTTGTATTCTGCTGTAATTTTTTGCTGTGTGGCATTTCAGACAAACAGGGTGCGCACCAGGTAGCCCATAGGTCCAGCACAAGGGCCTTGCCGGGAAATGATTGTTTAAGCCTGGCAAGAAAGTCCGCAGCCTTCGTGTTGCTGATCTCGTACATGCTTGCACCAAAAACCGTTTGCAGGATTGGTTTGCCAAAATCCGTCACCGGTGCAGTACCATCTGCTGATTTTGACAACAACTGGTTCGCCTGGTCAATCTTTGCGACAGTGCGTGTATATTCTGATTGCAAGACTGTTTTACACCAGTTGGTCTGCATATTATTGACCAGGTATCCGAGGCTTTCCTTTTGGTCCTGCAGGTTCTTCTGGCTACTGGCGCACAGTTTTAAAAAATCTGCTTTGCTCGGAGGAAACAAGCTGTCGAGACGGTGCGCAGTTTGAGTAAGTGATATCTGCCTGGGATTTGTCGGGATATATTGTACGTAGGTGTACAGGTAATTGTAAAAACCTGCACCGTCATTGCTCACGAGATAACTTTTATGCTGTTTTAGCTGCTGCCACAGGGAATCATTCATCAGTTTATTCCAGTAGAGTGGCAGCAGATTGCTGTAATAACCCGACTGTACCTCATTTTCAATGATCCAACCATAGGCTGAAGGGTTCAGGGTGATATATTCCTGCGCGATCTTGCGTATTCCTCCAAAGATTTTATTGTAATCCGATAAAATAGCATCTGCATTTTTTTGCTGTGAAAACACCAGCTCCTGCATGGTCTTACTCAATGCCATTTGCTCTGATCTTTTGAACAGGATATAGTTGTTCAGGTAAACGTTCATCGGGCCATCTGTACCCATAAATCTGACCCCTTTATTGTTAAAGTCTTCATCTTTCAGCGCCTTGATCTTTTCCATGTCCAGTTCCAGAAACAGGTCTTTATTCACGGTAAGTGAAGTATAGAACTTCTCATCGGCGTTGAACCATATCTGCTGATAAGGAAAAGCATAGTCAAGCTCCAGGGAAAAACGGCCATCTGGTGATGGCTGAACAGTTTTGGTCACCTGTTTTGCTGCAAATGGCGTAACAAGCGTATAAGAAAGATGTGTGTTTTTCAATTCTTCTTTTGAAAGGTTCAGCAATTTGCCGTCGATCTTTGGCATGATACGGCTGGCAAAAGACCCATCAAAAGCGGCATCTTCCATTGATATCGCCTCTTTGGGTATCTGTGATTGAACGGCTGTAAATCCGGGCAATA
This sequence comes from Chitinophagaceae bacterium, assembly GCA_036262095.1. Taxonomy (GTDB): domain Bacteria; phylum Bacteroidota; class Bacteroidia; order Chitinophagales; family Chitinophagaceae; genus Terrimonas_A. The sequence continues at coordinate 17,259 of DATAJQ010000205.1, forward strand.
AAAGCAGGAGTAGCGGGACAATTCGCATAGACGATTTTATAACTATAAATCTAGTTTAAAAAATCGGATTAGAAGTGGGCGGTAATTAAGTTTTGAACAGGGGCCACGTTGTGTCTGGATACATGCGGTGGTCTTTATCAACAATCTTCCCACATTTTTAACCCCTCTTTGTGTATAAATGGTGTACGCCCGGACACCCTTTTGTCCGGGTTTCGCTTATATTCGCCGCCTGACTTAAAACCTGGAAATACAGTGAGACTAAAGAGCTTAGAAATCAAGGGATTCAAGAGTTTTGCGGACAAGACCGTAGTGAATTTTGACGATAATATTACGGGCATTGTAGGGCCTAATGGTTGCGGTAAATCCAATATCGTGGACAGCATCCGTTGGGTGATCGGTGAGCAAAAGATCAGCCACCTGAGGAGTGAGAACCTGGACAGCCTGGTTTTCAACGGCTCCAAAACCCGTAGCGCCAGCGGCCTGGCCGAAGTAAGCCTGACTTTTGAAAACACCAAAAACCTTCTTCCTACAGAATTCAGTACCGTTACCATTACCCGCAAATTCTATAAAAGCGGGGAGAGTGAATACCGCCTGAATGATGTGCAATGCCGCCTGAAAGACATCCAGAACCTGTTTATGGACACAGGCGTGAGCACCGACAGCTATGCGATCATCGAGCTGGGCATGGTCGACGACCTGATCAAAGACAAAGACAATAGCCGCCGCCGCATGCTGGAGCAGGCTGCCGGTATCAGCATCTATAAAACACGAAAAAAAGAAGCCAGGCAAAAACTGGATGCTACCGAGCAGGATCTTGCCCGTATCGAAGACCTTTTATTCGAGATCAACAACCAGTTGAAAGCCCTGGAAAGCCAGGCGCGCAAGGCAGAGAAATACCACGAGATCAAAAAAGATTACCGTGAAGTGAGTATAGAGCTGGCCAAAGCTGCCCTGGAAGGATTCAACCTTACCTATAAAGAACTCAACGAGCAGCAGGAAATAGAAACCGATAAGCGCGTGCGCATGGAAGCAGAGATCGCTACCGAAGAAGCAGCGCTGGAGCAGGAAAAAGTTGGATTTATTGAAAAGGAAAGGGCGCTGCAAAGCATGCAGTACGCTTATAATGAATTGGTGCAACAGGTAAGGACCCGTGAAAACGAAAAGAACCTGGTTGCCCAACGCCTCGAATACTTACGTGAGCGGGAAACAAGCCTGAAGCAGTTTTTACAAAAAGCAGAAGGGCAACTGAAAGGCATTGATGAAAGCATTGGCTTCACCAAACTGCAACTGGAAGAGGAAGTGAAAGGACTGAGCGGCCTTACTGAACAATTGCAGCAACTGCAAAACGAAGCGGCCCTGAAACGTGATGTGCTGGATGAGAACCGCCGTATGGTAGACAGCCTGCGCAATGAATACCAGCAGGTGCAACGCAACCAGTTTGACGCAGAAAAGAAAGTAGCCGTAGCAGATACTTCTGTTCAGAACCTGCAGCGCGCCATCAACCAGATAGAAGAAGAACGCGTGCAGCGCGAAGCGCAGCGTCAGCAACTGGACAGTGAGCGCTTGCTGAAAGAAAAGGAACTGGAGATCAAAAAAGTGGATCTGGAGCAATTGCAACGCCACCAGGAAAACACCAAAGAACAGATCCTGCAAACACAGGGAATACTGGACAGTCTCCGCAATGAACTGGCTGAAGAAAACCGTAAGCTGGACGCAAAGAAGAACGAACACGAGCTGCTGAAAAGCATGATCGATAGCATGGAAGGCTATCCTGACAGTGTGAAGTTCCTGCACAACAACAGTAACTGGAATCACACTTCACCTATCCTGTCTGATATTTTATATGTAAAAGAAGAATACCGTACAGCACTGGAAAATGTGCTGGAACCTTATCTCAGCTACTATGTCGTGAACAATTTGCAGGAAGGCCTGCAGGCCGTTCATCTGCTGGATGAGAATAAAAAAGGGAAGGCGAATTTCTTTTTGCTCGATAAAGTGAATGGTAATGATACACCCGGCACTTCACATCAACTGGAAGGCGGCATACCTGCCCTGAGTGTGGTAGAAGTGGACGACAAATACCGCAAGCTTGCAGAGCATCTGCTGGGCAATGTGTATATCGCCGACAATGACGGTGTGCTGGCCAACAGCAATGGCTTTGTAGTGATCGAAAAAACGGGCAAGTATGTAAAAGGCAGGTATTCACTTACCGGCGGAAGCGTTGGCCTGATCGAAGGAAAAAAGATCGGCCGTGCAAAGAACCTGGAAAAATTACAGGATGATATTGCTGCACAGGACTCCGTGGTGGAAAGACTGCGCAGTGATATACAATCCCGCCACAATGAAGTGATCGCATTTAATGAAGACCTGCGCGAAACAGCTTTGCGCGAAACAGAACGCGAGATACAGCAACTGACCAACCAGGTATTTGCCCTGCACAATAAACTGGAAAACCTGCATTCCATGCAGGCCAGCAGCCAGCAGCGCCTGGAAGAACTGAATGGCCAGATGCAACAAACATATCAGTCAGTAGAAGGCGTACGCAAACAACTGGCTGAATACAATGAAGAACTGCAGGCTTACACTTCCCGGCTGGAAGAAGCCAATGAAAGCTTCCGTGCGGCTGAATCAGGTTATAACGAGGCAACACAGCAATACAATGAGTTCAACCTGAATGTGACCAAGCAGCAAAGCAAGATCAATGCATTGAAGCAGGAACTGGATTTCAAGAGCAATCAATTGCAGGACCTGCATCAGCAGGTGGAAAATAATACCACCAGCCTTACGGATACTACATCAAGCATTGAACAATCCGCCACTTCATTGAAAGACATTGAAGAAGGCTTGATTGATCTGATCCGTAAGAGGGAAGAAGATCAGCAGGTACTGAACGAAGCCGACCAGGCTTATTATAATGTGCGCAACCAGCTTAGTGAAAAAGAAAGCGAGCTGCGCCACAAAGTAAAAGAGAAAGAACAGGTAGAGCATTTGCTGGCTGCCATCAAGGATAAACTGAATGAACTGAAACTGCAGCTGGCCGGTACCAAGGAAAGACTGAATGTGGAGTTCCGCATACAGTTGGAAGATATTCTTGATCAGGCCCGTACTTCAGAAACCAGCCTTGAAGATCTCCAGGAGAAAGCCGACAGGATGAAGAAACGCCTGGAAAACCTGGGCGAAGTGAACCCTACAGCTATCGAAGCATTCACGGAAATGAAGAAACGTTATGAGTTCATTGTAGAGCAGAAGAATGACCTGGTGAACGCGAAAGACAGTTTATTGAAAACAATTGAAGAAGTAGAAGCGACTGCCAACCAGAAATTCCTGGAAACATTCAATTCCGTAAAAGAGAACTTCATCAAGGTATTCAAAACCCTGTTTACTGAGGACGACCATTGCGATCTCGTACTGGAAAATCCCGAAAACCTGGCAGAGACCGGCATTGAAGTAATTGCCCGCCCTAAAGGCAAACGCCCCACTTCACTGACCCAGTTGAGCGGTGGAGAGAGAACATTAACAGCTACAGCGCTGTTGTTCGCGATCTACCTGATCAAACCGGCTCCGTTCTGTATCCTCGATGAGGTGGATGCCCCGCTGGATGACGCGAATGTGGGCAAGTTTACAAATATGATCAGGCAGTTTAGCGACAACTCACAGTTCATCATTGTTACGCACAATAAAACAACCATGAGCACCGTGGATGTGATTTATGGGGTGACGATGCAGGAGCCGGGAGTGAGTAAGCTGGTGAGTGTGGATTTCAGAAACCTGAACAGTAACTAAAGTACGAATGACGCAAATTGGTACGAATGGCGCGAATGGTACAGATTAAATAAAGAAGAAGCCCTGCAATTTTTATTGCAGGGCTTCTTCTTTATTTAAGGTTGTTTTTATAAAGCTGCGAGGCTTTCTTCGATCACTTTTATTTTGTCTTCTGCATCTGCTTTTTTCTTCCGTTCTATTTCTACTACTTCGGGCTTTGCATTGCTGACAAACTTTTCATTGCTGAGTTTCTTTTCTACGGAAACAAGGAATCCTTTAAGGTAATCCAGGTCTTTTTGCAGTTGCGCGCGTTGTGCACCTGTGTCGAGTACCGTAGTGGTTTCGATAAAGAATTTATCCTTTTGCACTACTATCGTGATCGTGTTGCTGACAGGAGTAGTGGTATAAGTAATGGCTTCTGCATTTACCTGTTTGGCTAAAATAGATTCGATAGAAGAATACAGAGCCGGTTCTGCTGTAAGTATATGCAGGCGGATGGTTTCTTTGGGTTTTAACTGGGCCTTATTGCGTGCATCGCGGATGGAAGAGATCACTTCTTTCAGCAGGGTTGCTGTTTGAAGGATGCTTGCATCCGGTGTAGCAGCGGCCGGATAAAGTTTCACCGTAAGATCATCTTTCTGCTCTTTCAATTGATGATAGATCTCTTCTGTGATAAAAGGCATGAAGGGATGCAGCAATTGCATCAGGTCTTCAAAGAAGCGGACGGTTTTGCTGTATACTTCTGCGTCAATAGGCTGTTCAAAACCGGGTTTTACCCATTCGAGATACCAGGAACAGAAATCGTCCCAGATCAATGAGTAAATGGTTTTTAATGATTCACTCAGGCGGAAATCCTTGAATTGTTCATCCAGTTGCAGGCGAGCTTCGTTCAGGCGGTTTTCCATCCAGGTAACTGCAAAATTCGGTTTGCCTTTATCCTGGTCTTTTGCCTGGCGGCCTTCCCACATTTTTACCAACCTGAGTGCATTCCAGATTTTATTGATAAAGAAAGAGCCTTGTTCATTGCTGCTTTCATCCCACATTAAGTCATTACCTGCAGGAGAAGCAATCATGATGCCGAAGCGAACAGCATCTGCACCATACTGATCAATCAGGCCGAGCAGATCAGGGGAATTGCCTAACTGTTTACTCATTTTCCTGCCGATCTTGTCACGAACAATACCCGTGAAATATACTTCGCTGAAAGGTTTTTCCTTCTGGTATTCAAATCCCGCCATGATCATCCGCGCTACCCAGAAGAAAATGATCTCAGGAGCAGTCACGAGCGTATTGGTAGGATAGTAGTATTTGATATCAGCATTGCCCGGATCACTGTAACCTTTGAACACTTCAAAGGGCCAGAGCCAGCTGCTGAACCAGGTATCGAGACAATCTTCGTCCTGTTTTACTTCTTCCAGTTTTAAAGAAGGAAGCTTGGCTTTCAGTTCCTGCCAGGCTTTTTCCTGTGTGTCGGCCACTGCAAAAGAACCATCCGGTGCATACCAGGCTGGTATCTGTTGCCCCCACCAGAGCTGACGGCTGATGCACCAGTCTTTGATATTCTCCATCCAGTGGCGGTAAAGGTTTTTGAACTTGGGAGGAAAGAATTTGATCTCTTCGTCCATCACTGCTTTTAACGCAGGACTGTAGATCTTTTTCATATCGACCCACCATTGCAGGGAAAGGCGGGGTTCAACTACTACATCAGTGCGCTCGCTATAGCCGACTTCGCTGGTATAGTCTTCAATCTTTTCAAGACTGCCTGCGGCTTCCAGCAGGGGAATGATCTTTTTCCTTGCATCAAAGCGGTCTTCGCCAACCAGTATCTGCGCATCGGCATTCAGTGTGCCGTCATCATTTAAAATATCGATCACTTCCAGGTTGTGCTTTTGGCCAAGCTGGTTATCATTCATGTCGTGGGCCGGTGTTACTTTCAATGCGCCGGTACCGAAGTCCATTGTAACATATTCATCCGTGATAATGGGAATACGGCGATTGATCAGGGGAACGATCGCGAACTTGCCATGCAGGTCTTTATAGCGTTCATCATTGGGGTGAACACAGATAGCCGTGTCGCCCATGATGGTTTCGGGGCGAACGGTGGCGATCACTACAAAACGGTCAGTGCCCTCGATAGCATAACGGATATGGTAAAGTTTCTGAACAGTTTCCTTGCGGATCACTTCTTCATCACTCAATGCCGTTTTGGCCTTTACATCCCAGTTGATCATCCGTTTGCCGCGATAGATGAATCCTTTGTTGTAAAGATCAATGAACACACTGATCACCGACTGGTAATAGTGCGGGTCCATGGTGAACGTGGTGCGGTCCCAATCAAGGCTGCAGCCCATTTTTTTCAGTTGCTGCAGGATGATGCCACCATATTTGTCTTTCCATTCCCAGGCATATTTCAGGAATTCTTCCCGGCTAAGGGATGATTTGGCAATGCCCCGTTCGCGCAGCATTTGTACCACTTTGGCTTCAGTGGCAATGGATGCGTGGTCAGTACCGGGAACCCAGCAGGCGTTTTTGCCCTGCATGCGGGCACGGCGCACCAGGATATCCTGGATGGTGTTATTGAGGCAGTGGCCCATGTGGAGCACACCGGTAACGTTAGGAGGGGGGATCACCACGGTATAAGGCTCGCGGGAGTCGGGTTTGCTATTGAAATATCGCTTGTCCAGCCAGTGCTGGTACCATTTGAGTTCGGCGGATTGGTGGTCGAAATTCTTGGTCAGTTCCATACGGCGGCAAAGGTAAGAAATAGAGTCGGGAGTCAGGAGTTGGGGAAGAAAGATGTATATGGATATGCCCTGGTGTTGCAGACTGTAGCTGTTATAGTTAAAGGCTAAAAAATAGCAGCTTGTTGTGGAAGTGTAAGGCCGATTCAATATCTTCAATAGCATGAAAAGTGCTGCCGGATGCCGGGAAGAATTGGCGGAGGGTGAGGTGAGTGATCCCGCTTTCGATGGGGTAGATGATGATAGCAGCAGTGCAGCCGGGTTAATAAGAAAAATATTACGCCGTTTTGCGGTATTGAAAATTAATTGATATGAAAAGATCCCTGACTTCCTGGTACAGTCCTTCCCTGCAGAAGGAAATGCCTATTGCTACGTATGGTGATTTTGGTTTTGCTTTATTGCTGATTCCTACCGCGGCGGCCGATTACCTGGAATATGAGCGTTTCCAGTTGCTGGATTCGCTGGAGCCTTTTATTGACAGTGGTAAAGTGAAAGTGTATTCGATTGATAGTATAAACAGGGAGAGTTGGATGAATGATCAGGCGGACCCGTGGTATAAATCGGCGCGGCATCAGCAGTGGAATGATTATGTGTATAATGAAGTAGTGCCTTTTATCCGTAATAGCAGCAGTTGGCAAACGCCGATCATTACCTGTGGTGCTTCGTTCGGGGCATTGCATAGCATGAATTTGTTTTTGAAACGTCCTGATCTGATCAATGGGGTGATTGCAATGAGCGGGGTGTACAATCTGATGGAGTATACCAAGGGGCATTATGATGATAACGTGTATTTCAATAGTCCGGCGCATTATATTTCCAATTTAACTGACCATAATGTGCTGGAGCAGATAAGAAGCAGCAAGCATATACATATTTTAAGCGGGCGTGGTGCGCATGAGGACCCGGATGCGGCAGGGCATTTCGCGAAGCAATTATATGATAAGAATATATGGTATGAGCTGGATATCTGGGGCACGGAATGGCCGCATGACTGGCCGACCTGGAGGTCGATGTTGCCGCATTATTTAGGAACACGGTTTTAAAATATTCATCACGGAATAAGCTCTTTCAGTAACCTGCTGAAATCCCTTCCTTCGATCATGGTCGCACCCATACTTTCCAGGTATTCAGTATGCACCTGGCAATCGATCAGTTCCACTCCTTCGGATCGAAGCTGTTGCACATAAGAGACAAAAGCATAACGGGAGGCATTACTCGTTTTGCTGAACATACTCTCGCCAAAAAAAACCTTTCCAAGGCGGATCCCGTATAAACCTCCGAGCAGTTCCCCGTTTTTCCAGACCTCGGCACTATGAGCATAGCCTAACTCGTGCATTTTCGTATAGGCTTTTTCAACATCATGTGTGATCCAGGTACCATCCTGTCCGGCGCGTTTGATCTGCTGGCAGGAGCGGATGACGTCTGCAAAGGCTTTATTGATCGTAAACTCGAATTCGTTTCTTTTAAGCAGGGGTTTTACGGTCTTGCTGATCTTCATGTTTTCGGGAAACAGTACAAAGCGGGGATCAGGGAACCACCAAAGAATGTGTTCACCTTCATACCAGGGGAAAATGCCCTGCCGGTAAGCAGAGAGTAATCTTTCGGGCGATAAGTCGCCACCCATGGCCAGCAATCCGTCAGGCTCGGCCAGGTGGGGAGGGGGAAAATCAATTATCTCCGTATCAAGGGCAAAAAGGGACATAGGTTGGTAAAGGAGAAATGGTATTTAATGAGGCCTGTTTGCCGGATATGACCCAGGCAAACTATGCGACCACTTCTACAGTGGCGCCAATGCCGCGTTCTGTAATCGCATCGCACATAGGCTTCAGTTCTTCATAAGAACCTTGCTTTACTGCATATTTTCCTTTATAGTGGATGAAGTAGGAGCATTGTTCAGCTTGTTCGTGTGTATGGCCGCAAACCTGTACGAGGGTTTCGATGACCCATTCGAAGGTATTCACTTCATCATTCCATACGATGAGACTGCAACCCTGGTCTTCAAGGGTCAATGTATCAGTATCGTGTACGGTACCGGTCTCAAATTCATGTTTAGCCATCGGTCAAACCTTTGATTACAAAAGTAGACGATTTGCTTTTTTTTCGGAAATGCTGGGAGGGATTTGTTTGGGAGTGTGAAGAAAAAGAGTATGGGGTTGATTGAGAATGGTTTGTGTTGGAAATAGTTTATGAGTCGGGAATCTTTAGCCGGGAGTCGATAGACTGAACTCCAATCTGAAATGGCTGTATAATTTTTTAAACGTCCGAACGCTGGCTACGACTAAAGACTCTTGATTCAATAACAAATCCTAAAAAAAATTTGGTTGAAAAGTATACAGACTTATCTTTGCACTCCCAATCAAAAAAGGGATAAGGGAGTTTAGCTCAGTTGGTTCAGAGCATCTGCCTTACAAGCAGAGGGTCGGCGGTTCGAGCCCGTCAACTCCCACTA
>DATAJQ010000206.1:0-2603 GCA_036262095.1 Chitinophagaceae bacterium
GTGCAGTAAGCTCATAACGGGGCCGAATATTTCTGTCCGTAACAGTTCGCCACCTACCGGCAGGTTTTCAATGATCGTTGGCCGGATAAAATTTCCTTTTTCATAACTTTTGATAGCGGCATTCCTGCCATCAAGCAGCACTGAACCCCCTTCTGTTATTCCTTTATTGATCAGGCTTTCGATCCTCTTTTTGCTTTCTGCACTTATTACGGGACCCATTTCCACACCTTTGTCCAATCCATAACCAACCGAGCGGTTTTGTGCAGAAGCATACAGTGCATCCCTGATCTGTTTGTTGTTATCTACAGTGATCACAACAGATGCAGCAAGGCAGCGTTGCCCGGCGCAACCATACACACTGTCTGTAATGATCTGCGAGCTCATTTCTATATCAGCATCGGGCAATACCACTACGGGATTTTTTGCACCACCCTGTGCCTGCACACGTTTGCCATTGGCCGTTCCTCTTGCATAGATATATCGCGCCACGGGGGTGCTGCCTACAAAACTGACAGACCTGATCTGCGGATGGTCGAGTATCGCATCAACAGTGTCCTTACCTCCATGTACCATACTCACCAATCCATCCGGCAAACCAAGCTGATCGATCAGTTCAAAGATCTTTACCATGGTCAGCGGCACTTTCTCTGATGGCTTTATGATCATGCTGTTGCCACAGGCGATAGCATAGGGGAGGAACCAGAAAGAGATCATAGCCGGGAAATTGAAAGGGGCAATGCAGGCCGTAACACCCAGCGGTTGCCGCACCATATATTCATCGATGCCTGAAGCAATGTTCTCTAAAAATTCACTTTGCATCAGCATAGGCGCACCCGCTGCCACTTCCACATTCTCTATCGCCCTTTGCATTTCCCCACTTGCTTCAGCCAGTGTTTTCCCTGATTCCATGGTGATCAGCCTGGCGATCTCTGCACTGTTTTCTTCCAGCAACTGTTTTAATTTAAAAAGCGGCTGTATGCGTTTCAGTACAGGCACATCCTTCCATTGCAGGTAAGCTGCCTGGGCTGCTGCCACAGCTTTTTCTATCTCAGTGGCTGCAGCTTTGCCAGCAGGCACCCTGGCGATCACCTCACCTGTAGCGGGATTGACGACATTACTGGTTTCTGTGGTATTGCAGTCCGTCCATTTCCCATTGATATAATTCTTTAGTATCTCCATTATGTTCAATATTTTTTATGAGTTATAGATGATATTGTTGTTTTCTCCGGTTATTCTTCAATTTTTGATAGCTCTGCTTTACAGAACCGGCAGTTGATATTTCCGCAACAGGTACATCCCACCAGGCATACCCGCCTACCCGTTGATCGCGATCGGTTTCAATATAGATCACTGTAGTGCGGTCATTTGATTTAGCCACAGTGAGCGCATTCCTGAACTCCTTAATGGTTTTTGTGCGCAACACGATCGCTCCAAGGCTTTCTGCATTAGTTGCCAGGTCAACGGGGAGGAAGCCCCCATCCAGTTGCTTGCTCTTTTTGTTGCGGTATTTGTAATGAGTGCCGAATCCATCTGTACCTAATGATTTGGATAAGCCGCCGATGCTTGCATATCCATTGTTATTGATCAGTACAACGGTGAGTTTATAACCTTCCTGTATGGAAGTAATGATCTCTTGCGACATCATTAAATAACTGCCGTCCCCAACCATCACATACACTTCCCGGGAAGGATCGCCCATTTTAGCACCCAATCCTCCGGCTATTTCATAGCCCATGCAGGAATAGCCATATTCAAGGTGGAAGCCCTTGTTGCTGCGGGTCCTCCATAATTTATGCAGATCGCCCGGAAGGCTGCCTGCAGCGCAAAGCACTACATCTTTGGGTGATGAAAAAGTGTTGACTGCTCCGATGATCGCACCTTGTGTAGGGTAGGCGGCTGTGTTGCGGTTATATATTTTATCTACCGTATTGTTCCATTCAGTATTACTTTTTTTAACAGCCGTAGCATATTTTACCGGCACTTTGTAATTTTTTAAAAGTCTGTCCAGTTCAATAATGCATTCCCTGGCATCACCCATTACAGGAAGGGCGGATTGTTTGAACGCATCTATGTTTGCTACATTGATATTGACGAACTGAACAGCAAGGTTAAGAAAACCTCCCTGCGACACAGTCGTGAAATCGCTGTAGCGTGTGCCGATGCCAATCACCACATCCGCATTTTTGCAGGCTTCGATTGCACCGGGTGTGCCCGTTACCCCGGCAGCGCCAAGATTTTGTGGCTCGTCAAAATTCAGGCTGCCTTTACCTGCATAGGTTTCCACTACAGGTATACCTGTCCTGTTGACGAGTTTTTTTAATTCGCGGCAGGCATCGCTATAGATCACACCTCCACCGGCAATGATGACGGGGCATTTGGCACGGCTGATGATGGCCGCTGCTTTTTGCAGTAGTTGTTTATCGGCTCTTGTTCTCGGCACGGTCCATACCCTTTTTCGGAAGAATGAAACAGGAAAGTCAAATGCTTCTGCCTGCACATCCTGGGGAAGAGAAATGGTGACGGCTCCGGTTTCTGCAGGGCAGGTAAGTATCCGCATGGCCTGCAATAATGCAGGGATAATTTGTTCCGGACGGTTGATACGG
>DATAJQ010000207.1:0-1799 GCA_036262095.1 Chitinophagaceae bacterium
CATAGAGATAGGCGATAAAGCAGGCAAGGTTAGAGAGATCGGGCTGCGTTCCAGCACACTGATGACGAATGATGGTGCCGAAGTGATCATTCCGAACGGCGATATCCTTTCGCAACATATTACCAACTGGACACTCAGCAATAACCAGCAAAGACTTTCCCTCTCTTTATCCGTCAGCGGAAGCAAGGATATTGAAAAGGTAACAAAGCTGATTACCGACACCATCATACACTCAGGTTATGTAATGGAAGGATCCATTCCGCAAACAGAATTCATTGCCGTGAAAAAAGATGAATTTGACCTGAAGGTATTCTTCTGGTGTAAAGATGTGTTCAAAGCTTCGGAAGCAAGAAGTGCGATCCTGTATCTATTGCATAAACAACTGGGAGAAGAAGATATTGCTATAGAAGCCTGATCAGTGTTCCTATAGCTTCTTCGACATCCGCAGGAACCGTACACATAAAAATATACTGGAGCAGGAGAGGCCTGCAATAAATCCAAACCATATACCCGCAGCTCCCATATTGGCTTTGAAAGCCAGCAAATAACCAACCGGGATCCCGATCACCCAATAGGCGATGCCGATCAGTATAGTGGGGATCTTCACATCTTTAATGCCCCGCATCAGTCCTGCGCCGATTGCCTGCGTGGCATCGGAGATCTGGAACACTGCGGCCAGCACCAGTAATGCTGATGCCATGTGAACCACCTGTACATCATTATTAAAAGCGCCGGGCAATATATTCCGCAGCAGGATGAATGAAGCGGCACATAACAGTCCATACAACAAAGCAGTGATCAGGGTGCTTTTCCCTATTGCCAGTATTTTCACCCGGTCGCGTGTACCGAATGCATTGCTTACGCGGATAGAGCTTCCCTGCGCCAGTCCCATTGATACCATGAAAGTGAAAGAAGCGCAGGAGAGAGCGATCTGGTGGGCTGCCTGCTCTGTGGCACCAATGGTGCCAATGATAATGCCTGATACAGCAAATGCGCCACCTTCCATACCTATCTGCAGGCTGCTTGGTACACCAATGTGCAATAGCTCACGGATTGTTTGCATGCGAAGCTTCCACTGATTCTTTCTTACAGCAACATAACGGCGAAAGATAGGATGCCAGAGGATAACAGCGCCCAATGCAGCAAACATTAAGGTACGCGTGATAAGTGTTCCCCATCCTGCACCCACCAGCTCCAATCTTGGAAATCCCCAGTTGCCAAAGATCAGCAGCCAGTTAAGGAACACGTTGAGCGGAACACCGATCAGTGTAATGAGCATTGCCGTCCTGGTTTTTTCCAAACCGTCCGCAAATTGTTTGAGCGACATGAACAGGAGCATCGGTATCACGCTCCATCCCATCAGCTGCATGAACGGCACAGCAAGCTGCGCCACTTCAGGGTACTGCTTTAAGTGAAAAAGTATATTCTTTCCCAATTCAAGCGTGAGGGAAATGATAAGCGCGGTAATGGCACATAACCAGAAGCCATTATAGAAATAGTGGGAAACCTTTTGTGAATCCCTCCGGCCATGCGACATGGAAACCAGTTGGGAAACCGATATCGTCATCCCTATACCTACTATAAATGGAATGTTTAATACGGCCAGCACCAATGATGCGGCTGCCAGTTGCTTATATCCCAGCGCTCCGGCCATGGCTGTATCGATCAAATGGAGCGACATTTGCGCAAGTTCTCCGAATATGATCGGGAGGGAAAGCCGAAGCGTTTTCTTCGCTTCACTGAATAAGGTCGGTTGCATCGTAATCAAATATATATCCGTTCAAATCTGGAACGCCAGG
>DATAJQ010000208.1:0-34447 GCA_036262095.1 Chitinophagaceae bacterium
AAAAAAACTCCTGCGCAGAGCTTCAGCAACAACAAAAATCACTTTTCATTCTTAAAAAAAGAATGGAGACCTTCAAAAAGGCCTCCACAAAAGATTTGTTTTCAAGAAGATTTTAAAAACCAGATAATCGAGCACACTACCAGACAGGCAGCATATCATGTACTCACTCGATGGACTCATACAACACGCTAAAACAAGGATCGCTTATAAATGATAAAAGCCGCTGATCAGCGGCTTTTACTTATATGTTTTGAGAACAAGGCTGATTAAGAAAAGCTTTTTATCATTCTTTCTAATCGGTCATTTTCGAGATAATAGTAAATTTTTACACCAGATTCAATCTCCACCATCAGGTAATCCAACTTTGATTGCTCATAAGGGATTGACCATCTTAAATTGATTTCATTTAGCATCCGCAGTAGAGACGTTAACGGCATGTCCCTTTGAAGTACAAAAACTTCATCGTCAATATTAATCTCAAAAGAAGTTTCATAATTCATGAAGAATATAGCCACGCTGGTAAGCTCGTTCCCGGAAAATAAAAATCTTAAGTTGTTGTAGTGGAGATACCTACCTTTACTCCCATAGTCCTCAACATCGTCAGGCTTTCCCAGTTTATTAAGAACCAGATCTTCTGTTCTGATCTCATCCATTGGGAACAACTGCCCTTCTCTCAAAAATTTTCGTATATCCAATTGAAGCATACGCCTAGTATTTTTGTACAGCTTTTATCAAATAATTTATCTCGTGAGCCTTATCAACAGCTTGTTGAGCACTCCTTGTTCCCTTATAGGCTTGCTGCAAAGCCTCTTGCTGAACCTTAAGACGAACAAGAAGTTCAGACCTAAACTTACTGCTTGCCATTGCCCGGTTAAATATCGTCACTGTTTGCTTTATATCGTCAGCGGTACCAACTTTTTTTCCGACCTGTATCAAGCCTATTCCTCCTCCTTGCGTTGGCACGAGACCTAATTCTATACCCTTTACTTTATCAAAATGCACATGGAAGCCTTTAACTAAAACATCATCGTCCAGAACACCTAACCTTATTTGTTTCCTATACGCCTCAAGTGCATCCACAGTTTTATCAAGCAGCCCAACAACAGCAGATTTGCTTTTACCACCAGCCAATATTAGCCCCTTAGCAAGAGATGTTCCTGCACTCCAAGGGGTCGGAGCATCAAGTACTAAATGTCCCTGGATTTGAGTATTTAACAGCTGTTCTTCCGTGAGGTTGTAATCATCATTACCACTAGAAGTCATTAGAAGTGGTTTACCAGATTTTCTAAAGACGCTATAGCGCACATCATCTTTATTATTGTCATTAACGATAACCCAAGTATCTCTTCCAACATCTAAAATATTGCTTTCATCGATTTTGTTTTTATTGGCATACTTCTCTGCTCTATTCTTATAGTAGTCCCCAGTTGCCGCTCGCCATAGTTTAGTCCAAAAGCCGGGTTTCTTAGGAGGATCATCACCAAACGGGTCGTTGAACATTATTGGGTTATCATGATAACCTGAATAAGGGCTCTCTCCATGCTTGATTATAGGATCAATACTTAGCCATCTGCCAATACGCGGATCATAGATTCTATTTAATGTACTATAGCTGTTTCCCTCTCCTTTAGTTTCCGGATCATCCTCCATTCCATTAAACCCATATCTGTAAAGGTTTCCAGTGCTAAATTTCCTTCCGGGCATTTGCATACCGCCCGGATAATAATCACTCTGTGAAAGAACTTCTGCAATATAATAATTTACCACGCCACTACTATCATTCCCTGCTTTCTTATCACTGATCACCGCCAGCACATTCCCCAAATGATTGCTCAGCTCATACTGCCGGCTGCCCAGCAGCACACTGTCATACAGGTAGTCCCCGTCTCCCACCACCGGAGGCCCAACCGGTACCAGCGTGTCCCAGCGCCACAACCCCAGCCGGCTGCTCCCATACAGGTGCTGCTCCTCCCATTTCAACGGCCCGCTGTTCCGTTTGCCATACACTGCCAGCACATTGCCCTGCGCGTCCCGCACATAATAACTCCGCGTTTTGCTACCACCGGCCGTCACCGAATCTTCCTTGTACGTCCGGTTCCCCGACGCATCATACCCATAGGTGATGAATGTGCCTGACCCGCTCAGCTTGGCCACATACCGAAGCTTCCCGTACACCGACCACTTCAGATCGATGATCGTGGCCGACAGGTCCTGCTTCAGGTTCCCGATCCGGTCATACGCATAGTTCCCTGCCGATTGGTTGTCGATGTCCTCTGTATAGTTCCCCGAACTCACCGCATCCCGCACATGGGTCAGCCGGTTGTTCTGCAGCCGCCCCTGGCCATCCCGGTTATACTTATAACTCAGGCTGTCCATCGCCAGCGGTGACTGACCATCCCGGAGGTATTGCAGGATATTCCCGTTCGCATCATAGCTGATCCTTTCTCGGTAAGCACTGATCAGTTGGCTCTTGCTCCAGCTGAACGTCTCAACCGGCACATCATGCCGGTCCATTGCCACCAGCCGGTTCAACTGGTCATACGTATAGGCATAGCCCGCTATGTTTGCCCCATTGATCTTTGACAAGGCCAGTGTTGTATTACTGATATTACCATTGAACAGGTCATTGCCGCTGTTGGCCGCTGATACAGGGCTTGTTTCCGGGTTAAAACTGCGCTGCAGCGCCGGCGATGAAATGCCCCCGATCGCTGCATAATCTCCCTGGTAATAACCCAGTGAAAAAGCATACACATCACGGCTCACCCGGGCAAAGGGAGAAGGTTTAAACCCGTCATTGCCCATCTCTTTCGATGGCGTCAGTTCTGTGCCATTGATCCCTTTCAGCCAACCCTGTACGGTGTAGGCATAGTCTACCCCCTGCACTTTGTAATGACCCAGCTCTGTACGCGCCAGCGGACCATGAAGATAATATGTATACGAAGCATCCTCCGACCATACCAGCTTATCACGGCTGCTATAGCTGCGTGTCAGCCGGTTATCGGCATCATAGGCATATTTATAAAAGAACTGGTCGCCTTTACCGGACTGGTAATCCACACGGTTCACTTTACCGCTTATCAGATCATAATCGTAATCGATCCGCTTGCGGCCATTACCGGGATCGGCTGCCACCAGGGCTTTTACATGCTGCACAAGGGTCTTCACATTGCCATTGATATCATAACTGTACAAAGTAGAATCGCCTTCTGCATCCGAAGAATTTTCCAGGTAAATGCTGGCTGTGACCCGCTTACGGCTGGCATTATAAGATTGCAACTGGAGATTGACGGGCTCATCATAAATGGTTTTGGTCAATTGCCTGTTGGTGCCCGAGGCCAGCCAGGTCTTTACAGCAGTGGTATCCAGCATGTCAACAGCACGGATATCAGAAGCAGCACTGGATTTCTCCCCTACTTCAATGATCCGGCCGAGGCCATCATATCCTGTATAACTGTAAGCAGCAGTTTCTTTTTGTTCTCTATTTTGCGAAACGGTCAAACGTCCAAGGCGATCATAAAAGAATTCCGAGGTATCGGCATCCGGACTGTATTGACGGACCACCTGGTTAAATGAATTGTACTGGTAAGTTGTCACCAGTCCATGCGCAGGTGTGAGCGTGCTGTCTTCTTTGATCTCAAAATCCAGCACACCGCCTGCTTTGCCCGGCAGATGTGCGATACGTTCCGTTACAAAACGCTGCCCCTCGTCATAAGACCAACGGCCTTCCGTTAGCGGCAACCAAAGCAAGAGTGCATTAGTATTTGATGGGTTACCGCAATAATCGGCGCTGTTTTGTCTGATCTCAGTGGGAGATAAAGCTCGTTTATAAAGTCTTACATGTTTTAGGCCGCCGTTGTCCATTTCTTTAAGCGACTTACTACTAAAAGATGCCCCAACGTAGAATGGCACATTTTCATTGTGTTCAGCAGTGCCATATCTTCCGATCGGGGTAGTGCTTGTGACAATTGCTGGCAATTCATTTCCATTCAGGAATATTTTTGCATCATTGTTATTGACCCTTTGAACAGCAATATGCGACCATTCTCCCAGGCGAATAAAGCGGTCAATGGCTGGCAGTTCTGCATTGATACTTGCCAATGGCAGGTACAAATGAAATCTCAATACCGAATCCGCAGACAGCTCAAGAGTATATCCCTTGTTGATCACTACATGAACAAAAGGATCCGGATCTGTATAGTTATTGGATAAAATACCTTGTTTATCATAGCTGCTCAACTTAACCCAGGCCTCCACAGTAAAATCAGAAGAATCTACACTATAAGGCCTGATATCCGATGATATAGGCCATAGTGCAATATATCCATCAGTAAACTGGACAGCATTCGTATTGGAGCAATACTGATCAGTCCGTGTTCTTATCTCCTGCAGCGTAGCGATCGCCCCATCAGAAAGCAATTGTACTCCTTCCGGCGGCACTGTTTTCACCAGATTGCCGCTTTGGTCATAATAATATAAGGTGTAATGATATTCATAAAGGTCTGCCGTCATGTTCAGACGCGGCTGCACATTCAGGCATTTGGTCATCCAGGCTTCGCGGAAATCGCGGCGCACTGAATCAATATAAGCGATATAAACAGCCGTGGCATTCGTTAACGCAGTAGCAAACAATTCAGCCATGCAACTATTATCCTGGCTGATAGTATATTCCTGGGTGGCCGGCTGATTGCATAAAGCAAGCTGATAGCCTGGGTTGGCACAACTGTCAAGAAACCGGCGATACTGTGCATAGGTAAGCGAGAACCCAAAACGGTGATTGAAATAATTAGAGAACAATACCTCGTAATTCTCTGAAGCAGTTGTTAATCCCGGGAATTTGACATTGAATGCTGTCAGTGCCGCTTGTGCTGAATCGCAAGGCAGACAGGGTGCCGAATCAGGATCAAACAATACAGGCAATACGATATCATCTTTAAGGATCCCGTTACAGTTGGTACAACCATTCAGCAGATCATCCAGTTCCAGCGAATCGAGGGTGTATGCATTCCCGTAGTTCAACCGCAACCAGCTATGAAAGGAAAGTGCAGAGCCGCTGTTCATCCATTTTTGCCGGTAAGTACCGATCTTATTGCAGATCTCATAGTTTGTTTCCATGATCACCTGTTCGGCATACACCGGCTGGTTATTGTGCGGGTATGGCGATCCTATCAGCTCGGCTGTGCAGGAATCATTGATCGCACCAGCGCCCAGTATGCCGGTAATGGCTTCTTCAAAACTGTGATACGTGGCAGGTACACTGAAAGGGATGCTGGATGTGCCAAAGGGCTGATCAACAGAACATCCTTTTGAACAAACATCAATAAGGGCCGCTTTCAGCTGAGCTAATTTTACAGGGTCCGTTGTACATCGGGAAAGGGTCCTGATCCATACATCAGCCTGGGCCTCGCAATTGGAGTGGCATTCGCTCATAACAATTGCCATTCCCTCTTCTGCTCCCTGCTGGGGATTGGCCATCGCCGCATCATCCATGAAGTCTTCCGGGTTGGTATACTCTGCATACCTCCGTATTTTATTTTGATACAAAGCGGCATCAGGCTCATCAGGGCAGTAAGAAGGATATGAGCAATAAGCAGCGAGGTCTGTCCCGGTATATTCACTTGTGAAATAAGATCCGAAAGCAATGTTTCCAACGGTATTCACTACCTTGAATTTGATCTCATTCCATCCTGCTTTTAGTTTAGGGATATAGGAGCCGGTAGTGTAGGTAACACTGATACCATTCACCCATACAGGAGGGGTAGTAGAACCGTCATCCGTAATAAAGTTATGCCGGATCTTTGCGACTGATTGCGGCATCACATAGATATAGGTCCTGAAATAAATGGTACCAAGATAGTTTTTATTAGGGCCGGATACCAATCTCGCCACCCCGGGTTGCCACACATGATCAATCGCATAAGCAGAGTCATACGTGATATCATCATACGAATATTGGTAATGGGGATCTCTTCCATTTAAAGGCAATACATTATTCGTCGTATCCCTTCCCTGCTCAAAGCCTATCACTCCATTTACTACAACAGGGCAGCTTGCTCCTGTTGCCGTTGTTGAGTCGTAAACCCCCACCCAAACGTTAAAGAAACGGCAACTGGACGAAGGCCCTGTCATTACATCAAAAATGGGGTAAAACCTTGGCTGATTATACCCGGCAGGCATGGAAGAAGGCAGCGTATCGGGGTTTCCCTGCTCTACATAGAAAGAAACACTATCCCGGTCATAGGGCACCTGAATGCCAGGAGAACAGTAATAATTACAGGAAGAATCTTTGAATAAGGACAATTGCACGGGATCACAAACCGACAGGGGCTTACCACAAGTGGCCTGGTAGATCGAATCTATCTGGTTAAAAGTATAGTTTGTTCCTTTCTTGCTGTTATAATAAGCTGCAAAGCCTTTCTGACAATCAGTGTTGTAAATATTTGTATCTACTTTTTCTTTAAATAAGAAAACCAGGTTGTCATAAACATATGCATCAACAATATTATCATCATTAAGTAACAGCTTTGCTCTTACAAAACGGGTATTTGCCGTATCACCGTAACTATTGGTAACAGGATTATACTCTCTTAATAAACTTGTGTCAAGATGAAAATCCAATACTTTCCGGATATCAGCATTTTGATACAGCCGGTTGGATGTTTTCAACGAATCACGGAGTGAAGCGGTCGGTAAACGGTCATCATTGCCACCACCAGGCTGAAAGATCAGGCTATGAATTCCCGGTAAATAGGCCAGGTATTCAGATGCTGTTGGAGTGGCTACAGGCATTTTAAAAAAAGTAAGCGCTAAATAACCGTTCGCTATCTCTTTGCATGGCACACCCAACAAGAACTCAGCCGGTGGGCCATTCACTCCATAATAGTCGGCTAGATTAGGAGAACACCCATTGGTTGCTCCCCAGTGATTAACACCAGACCACATCATTCTGAATCTCCCCCATTCATCCATCAGGCTGGTTGCATAATATTTCTTTTCCAGGTCTGAAGCATACACTGCGCCTGCATAATTCGAAACCCTGGCCTGCTGATTGGCACGGAAAGCCGGAAGAAGAGGCGTGGCTAATGAGCTATTAAAACGAGACCTGGGGAGGTAATCGAAATTAATTCCCAAGGTCATATTGAATACGGAATCCGCTCCTGAATGACTGGAATATGCAATAGAATAAAACTCGTTGTTCAAAGGCCGGTTGACTGCTTTATACCTGTACCTGCTACTAAGCGTTCTTCCGGTAGAAGCTCTCCGGCGCCATTCCAGCAAACCATTGATACCGTCAATGATCTCATCTTTTATAGGCGTTAACCGGTATCCCAGCCCCGCTTTGCCCGTGGTCACTTCAAGCTGGATCTGCTTATATTCTTCTTCCAGAGCCGTCAGTTCCTTACAATTTGTATTAACATACTGCAAAGCATCTTTGCCAATAAAACAGTTGGCACAATTAGCAAATACAGGATCAGAGCTCATCCTTCTTGCCTCTTCATAAAATCGCTGTTTCAGTGTCAGGTAAAAGTTCTTATACAGGAACCATTCCCTGTTACGGCTCCGGCAGGCACTATCGATACGGCATTGCTCCCACCCGTTCGTTTGCTGGCTGCAATAAAGAACTACATCAATAAACTCCAGGATATTCTTGTCCGGCCTGGAAAGACCTATGGAATGGCGGGAAAACAGGCGCAGGCTGTCTTTCATCCGCGAATAAAATGCAACACCATTACCTCCATTGATAAAGAACGGATCAGCATCAAGAATAGCTTTGTAATCAGCAGGATCAAACCATCCTTTTGCCTGTGCCGTATCAGCATCTTCCCAATTCCCGATATCACGGTCAAATTCAAAACTGGATGAATTGGCCACACACCAGAGATAATAACAATATTCAGGATGCAAACGGACAAGGGAGTCTGCCCAACTATCGTTCCAGTACTGGATAAACAATGAATCAGGAAGATTTTTGACATCTACTTTCAAAGAATCGTCTCCCTCGGCATTGTAGATAACAACGGAATCGCGCAAACCGTTTTCATCCGTAAAGAAAGCGATCTTATTCCGCCAGGCTGTATCCAGCCGGTTAATGGTCCGCTCCAGCAACCTGTAACTACTATCATACAGGGCATACTGACCACCCGGAGATACATCCATTTTCAGGATAGCCAGTTTTTCATCACACACATTCAATCCGCAACCGGCCTGTATGCTCTGGCAATGTGCATAAAGGGAATCATACAAAGAAAGTATCCATAAAGAGTCTTCAGAGGCGAAGGGGACAGAATCTGCTGCAAACAATGATTTAAACCGCTCATAAAACTCCGGCTTTTCCCCTAATTCATCCTTGCAGGTTTCACAATTATTGAAACAACCGGTAAAATCTGTATTCTTCAGCTCTTCACGAAGAAAATAGTTCAGCTTCTGTATATCCGAATTCTTTACAAGATGTACACTATCGTAATAATTCAATGCATCTTTACTTACCCTCAATATATAAGTTACATAATACTCCCCGATCTGATCAATGGTCACACCCAATGAATCAATAATTGATTGGGGCAACGGGTTACAGGCCGTATCAAAAATATTACCGGCAGAAACAGTATCCCTTGCCAGCAGGCTATCGCAGTTATTCTTAAATAACACTTCAAGATCATAATAACAATTGCTGCAGATCACACTGTCTTTCTGCGGCCCAAACAGCTTGGAATATTGCTGAGGATCTACCCTGTATTTAAAATTATACTCTCCCGTAACAGGTGCCAGGAAAGTAGCTGAAGCCGTTAAGGAATAATCATTCGTATTTGCCCGGAAATCTCCCGGAGTAATCAATTCGTTGGAAACGCGGACCGCCGTCTCATTGCTATTGGAAGGAAGGCTTTTCAGTCCCGGCGGTGTCAGGCCCGCCAACGAAGTTGCTACCGTTTTACCACTGGCATCAAGATAGCTTACGCTTACCTGGCCATTGGCATCCACTACCATATTTTTAAGATAATGGCTTGCCACGCCCGCTTCTGCTCCAAATAACCTGTCAAGTTCCGTTTGCGTAGGCTTACCATAAAAATATTTTGTTTCATGTGCAGACCCAAGCTGAAAATCAGCACCCACTCCGCCCTGGGCCCTGATGCGCCCTGTATTATCTGCCACATATTCGGTAACAGTAAAAGGGAATTTTTTGGCATCAGGTATATATCGTGCGTGATAATAATTACTGATAAAAGGATTATTGGAAGAATAATATTTTGATGCACCTGTTGTATCACTGATTGGATTGGCAGTTGTATTGCAATTGTATAAAAGATCGGAAAAGCTATATGGATCTCCAGTAGTCTCGCTCTTATTAAAACCGCGGAAATAATGCAATGTACTGTCCGGCGTAGGTGCGGGCAGTATAGCAGCAGATGGCCTTCCCAATGCATCATAGATAGTTTCCTGCACAATAGACCTGTTATCAGAATTAGTCAGCGTCACAGACTGGCGGTTGCGCAAACTGCCATCGAAGTAGCTGATAATCTCTTTCCGCTTCCCTTCTTCTGCAAAAGAAACAGAAGCCTGCCAGTTGAGGTTTTGCTCATGCCCATCAAGCCATACCACGCCTGCTGCACATTCTTCTCCGCAATCACCTTCAGATACCTGCCGCGCTGAATAATTCCAGTTACCTTCCCACCTGATCTCATCCGGGTAATGTATTTGCACACCCCGCACCCGGAACAAAATAAATCCGCTGTCATATAGCGCATTTACCAGGTAAGAAGAAGAGGCCGTAGTAATACGGGTACTATTATTAAGGAACCATTTGGCAAGAGTGTCAGCAGGAATGATATATTTTCCGGCGCTTTCAAAACCCGCAATTGATTCAGCGATCCGACTCCGCTTGTCAACAAATGTATATTCCAGGTCAAACATTTCTGCACCAAGGTAAAGAGACGGCGTCCATTCAAGCTTCAGCTGGTTGGCATTTGCCAGTGAATACCGCGTTACATCGGTGCTATTATCTTCAAAAACATATTGCCGGTTTACAATTACCTGCCCTTTTACACGGAAAATAGCCGGAACAGGACTAAGCTGCGGGGATGTTATGCTGATTATCCTGACTTTGAATTTATGGGCGTTCTTGAACTTATACATGGCAATACCCTTGTATGGCTTGCCAGTAACTGTATCATACCGGACATCAAGCGTAATATCACTGTGTGTAACCGAATCAGTGATCTGGCTTGTATCTGCCTGGTTGCCGTATATGTATATCTTAAAATTAAGTGCGCAGCTGAAAGGTTGATTATAAAAATGAATAGTAGTATCAAAATTTATCTCAAACGTAACGATATCATCCACGCTTATATGCTGGCTTATCTTTGCCCAGGCGGTTGGAGTGTTGAATTTTTCATCAGACACAGCAAAAACACCTCCGGCTTTTACGTCAGCCCCTCTCAATTCGTTTATGTATGGCTCCTCTGCCGCAAATGCAAAAACGGCTATAAAACACAGCCAAAGCAAAAGCAACACTTGCTTTCCTTTGCTGAAGGGGTGATATACTACATGTCTTTTATTCATTCGCCTACTGAAGATTCACGGTTAGGTTTATCCATTGGGATCATATTCACCAGCTGATAATCTATATATGCGGATTGAAGGCTGAACGACTTTCCCTGCCTGCTCACAAACCTGTCAAGAATGTTCAGCACTGGTTTCCCTGGCAACTTTTTCCTTTCTTTATACCCTATTTCCAGGTAGTAGCTGTAAGTTGGCACTTCCGTGTCAGCATCTTCTGATTTCCGCTCAGGGCTGGCATTTACATCATAGATCCCACTTTCATCCTCCAGCGGTGATAATCGCAACATGCCTATCAGCATCTTCTGAACAGAATAAGTTTGAGGATCATAATAAATACGATAACCCTGTATCTGAGGATCCTGGATATGCTCCAAAGTCAGCATCTTTACGCCATCTGCGATCGTTACAACCGCAGAAACTTTCTGCTTTTCCATAAGACCCCGGAAATCTGATATATCGAAGAGCCTGGACACGGACTTCGTTTGCACAGAACTGGATAATGATACCAGTTTCCCCCGATGATCCACAGCCAGTAAATACTGGGCCTGACGTACAAACTCCGTGGAATCGAGTGAATAATAAAAATCTCCTCCGGCATACTGATACTGGAATGGATACTCCTCCATCACCTTTTCTTCTTCCTGATTATCATCGATCAGCCTGACTGTACCTTTATACAGGAAGTTTTCTCCGGAATAATATGCTTTCACCAATTGTTCCATTTCTTTCCAGGGATCATCCCCTGTAGGTGTGCCCTGGTCCTCCGCTTCATCTTCGTTTTTCGCCGTATCCGTTTTCTCTGCCAGGCGGGCATGGCCGTTTTCAAAATGATTTCCTGCCTGGCGGGCATATACCCAAACCAAGCCTCCTGCAAGGATGACAACTGCCACAACGCGGATAAGTAATCGTGAGCGTTTCATATTATTGTCTTTTGCGGTATCCTGACCTGGATTCTTTAATAGTCATAATACCCCGTTCGGTTTCTTTTTTCATTCGTATTAAAGTTCCTTCATCATCATACTCATAGAAGGAAGCAAAATTATTTTCATCCAGTTCAGCCATCAGCCTTTGAGTAGAAGCATCATAGGAATAAGATTTCATTTGCCCTTCATAAGGGTGGATACGGATATCATCCAGGTACACCGTTCCGCCGCCTGATTGTAATTGAATAGAGAATAAGCCGGCCGATACATCAAGCATAAATGGAAGTTCTATCCTCTTCCAGCCCTCCACCACCGGCCACTTAAGTGATGAATTCATCAATGTATTTCCATTAATATTCACCTGCATGGTGCTATTGGCACTTCGCGGGCTGTTATCTTTTACCCAGAAACTGATCACATATTTTTTCCCTGGAATAGGAGAAAACCCTTTTCCTAATTCATTGTCTGCAAACAGGTACCTCCCATTATTGTCAAAAGAATATAAGGAAGATGGCGGCCCCGTATAGACGGTCTTGGACAAAGACACATCCCCTCCGAGCTTAAGACTGTATTTGCCGGAATGAGCATAAGCGCTGGTAGTATCAATAGTGCTCCCGTTCAGCAATTGGCGGAAATCAAAATGGCTTTTATCACACCCACTTACACAATCAACAGAAAAACTATAATCCTCCATGCCATCATAAGCCAGCTCACGATATCTTGTATTGGACGCCACCGCCACCGGTAAAGATTCCAGGTAGCCAAACAAAGCAGAGCTGTACCGGCCCAATGCATCTTTATTTTCCAGTTCTACACCCTTTGTATTAATGTAAGTGATCTCATTAGCTGCGATCCAACGATTATCCGGGGTCGTGTTCCTTATCCATTTTAAACTGCTGTTATCATATACCCAGAAAGGATTGAACACACTATAAGCCCCTGACCGGCGAATATCTGTGCTGCCAAACCTGCCCGGGTCCGACACCGGCGTTTCCCGGTTCACCTGGTAGGCCGATTGAGATTTGGGCCGCCAGTTACCTTTCATACCTGTATTGTAAGGATTGATCACCTTGTCTGCGTTCAGTATCTGGCGGCAGGTATAGGGAGTATCAGCCGTATTCAGTGCATAACCTGCAGGACAGCTATAAACACCAACATCAAACTGCTGACCTATCATATCCTTGGTGCTGAACACAAGATTCAACGTTGTATCGCTATAACTGGTGACCGAGGCCAGCTCAGTTTCTGTATTATCATAAAGTTCTACTCCAAAGGCTGCACTGGCACTTGTATTTAAACCGCTCATTTCAATAATGTGCTGACCGGCCGTCAACTGGACAGGATATACATGCCAGATCCGGAAATTCATTTCATTGCTTCCGGTTTGCTGTATCAACAATGAGCCATCAATAGACACATTAAAGTCATTGTCCGCAGCAATTCCCATCAGGTAGGTTTTCGTAGCCGGAACATTAATTGTTCTGGAGAATCCGATAAACCTGTTCAAAGGCTGACGGCTAGGCCCACCAGCAGTATAAGGATATGTCCAGATACCACAACGATTCAGTGGTCCTGTTCCCCATGTCGGTTTCTGGTTGGTACAGCTATCGTTTTCAACCAATGCAGACATGGTTGTTTGGTCTGCTTTTTTCATGGCAAGTGTACCGGTATCCTGAACAGCCATCAGGCTACTCATTTGACTACCGCTTTCGGCACTTTCGGGTGGGGTCTGAGTACATTTGGTAGTATCCCCATTCCAGAAAAGATTATTACGTCCTATGCGGTGACGGACAAAAACGCTTCCATAGGAGCTGTATGAATCATAAAAATATGTTCCGCATGATGTATAATGCCCTTCCACATTTCCTTCGCAAACCATATACGAAGGCGGGTTGTAAGTAGCTGCAGTGTCCTTATAACAATACGATCCGTCTTCTGATTTAGTAAATCCCTGCGGACAATCAAGGCAGTAAAAAGGCACAGACCATTCTTCTTCAAAAATGGAAGCTTTTGCATCCAGCACTTTAATAAATGAGGAAATGTTCAACTTATCCGAAGCAATTGGGTTTCTTAAAGAAGCAATTGTAGCAATTGCAGTGTTGGCCATATTCCTTCTTCCTGAACGAAGCACTCTTGCCTTTATATTCGTAAGCAATGCAATGTTCCCGTCTTTATCAATCAGCCTTTTTTGAGTTACGCTGCTGACGGGTGTACTTGCCACCCAGTATTTTCCTGTTCCATCCATATTCACGATCTCATCACCAGGCACCAGCAATGCATCATATACCCCATTCAGGATCTGCCCATTGGCTCCTGTACTTAATCCTGTTAATACAGTTCCCAGGTTACGATATCCCTGGGCCATTCCATCGTAGGCCCAATGGGCAGGATAAGCAAATGAATAAACAGGATCATCAAACTCATTTTGTGTTTTCGTCAGTAAAATATTCCCGGTCTCCGCATCCCAGGCAAGATTCTCAGAAGTAATGGAAGAGCCATTTTCTACCCTTGTCACCCTGGTCTGAATAGCAAACCTGTTAACTATCTTGATAGAAGAAGAAGAACGGAAAGACCGTCTGTCATAATTAACACCAACACCCGGAAAGAAGAACGGCAAAGGGAAAATAAACACCGCTCCCGAACCGCCACTGATCTTCATGCTTACTCCAAGATTATTAACTGTTTCCTGGCGCATATCATTAAACAGTTCCACATCTGTACTAATCACACCATCCTTTACAGTTCCATCGCGGTAAATCACTTTCACGTCATTCCTTAATTCCTTTTTCTCTGCATTGGGATTTATTGTTTGATAAAAATACTCTACACTGGAAATGTTTTGTCCGGCTTTATTATAAACATTCACCGTCCTGGGTTTCCCATGCATATCGTTCAGCTCTATGCTATATCCCTGGGATACACCAAGCATATCATACGACACGCCGCCAATTAATTTGAACACTTTACTGGCAATCGGCTTGCGGTGTTCCATTCCCAATACATCCACCTTGGTCGGATAATCCCTTGCAGTATAAAACTCGCTGACAGAAGTGCCTGTCCGGTTCACTGACTCTGCGTCGCCTGCGCCAATTGTTCTGACAGTAACCTTGCTGTATCCTACATTAGCCGCAGGAAAAAAGGACTCGCCAAAAGGTTCTTCTATATAATAAAAATTATCCAGCGCCAGAAATTGGCTTTGTTTGTAACGGATGGGCTGTCGGAAAGGATTTTCATCATTCCCGATCAACGGCTCGTATGATGCGACCCCACTGGAAACAAAACGGCCTTTTTCATCTTTCGTCGTATAATCAAACACCTGGCTATACATGGCAGTTTGGGCTCCTGCAGCGCCGGACATTGCCGCCCAGTCATCTGAAATATCAATACGTTTTACCCTGCTACCCCCACCTTTCTTTTTCCATTCAGGCGCACAAAGCCTTACCCAGGATTGATCCAGCACCAGCTTGTCGGAAAATTTTTTATCCTTTGCCCTTTTCTCAAAACCATATACCAGTTCTTTAATACTGCCAAAAGCCGTGACAAGCGCCTTGATGATTTTGGCAATATTGCTCCCGTTATCATCAAGATTATCAGAACCAGGATAAGCATATTTAGGCAAATTGCTGCGGATAAACTGCCAGCCGGAACGCGTTATGGCGTTTACCCCATCCACTTTTTTGAGTTTGATCTTCGCTATGCTCGCTGAAACCAATTCAGGTTTTACGAATGGATCTATTTCGGCGTACCCGGGAACAAACTCTTTATGCCCCAGGGCATCCAGATCGAGCAGGCATTTGAAATAAAGATTTTGCACTCCTTCAAAATAACGTTCCCGCAATTCCTGGTTATTGGCAACAGGATAAGGCAGATCTACCAAAACATAATCGGCATTGGCCAAGCCCGTGCTGGTTCCTTGTGTGGATATACCATTCAGCCTGCACATTACAGAAGCGCGGCGGTCCTGGACATACGCATAATCATCCGCCTCATAATGAACAGCTATGCTTCCTCCCGAAGGAAGGATGATTTTTTTTAACTGGCCGGCTGAAGCAAAGTCATCACTCGCTGACGACTGCAATGTGTAAGGATATTCAGCATTATTTAGCCCTCCGGGATTTTGTGCTGCTTCTTTAAAATTCCCCCAACGGTCATATTGCCTGTAGCTATATGTATTATAAGTGGTATCATATTCAAAATCGTATGGATTCAAGCGGCCTTTCTGATTTTGTCCGAAAGTGAAATATACCCGCTTCAATGTCAGTTTCCCTCCTTTATCCAAGCTGTTGGGAAGCCCCCTGTATAAGGAATAATCGTGCTCTAAATGCACAACTTTAACCGGGATTGTTTTTGAAGGATCGTTTCCGTTAATCCTTAAATCAGATTTTGAGTACAGGCGTATCTCTTTTAGCCGCTTCATTTTTATGGTAGTATCTACTCCTCCTCTGCTATTCAGCGCCCCAAAAGCATCTTTTCTGTCTTCAGTAATAAAATGTGCAATCATTGTCTTTGACTCAATCGAATGCAGGTACCATACTTCTTTTTCACCATAGGCATAACTGGCTTTATCATCCTTATCATCACTTAATAAACCTTCGTTATAGTTAGCTGTATCCTGCCCGAATGCAAAAGGGGTTCTCCATTTATATATGGAAGGCAGCTTGCTGTAATTGAATTTTACAGCAGACCCTAAGTCATCATCAGTTATTCCATCCCCTGTCCGGTCAACATAATCAGGAGAAAGAATGGCAGTCAGGAGGTAAGAGCTTGCATACGCCGGGGTTTTTTCTTTACTGTAATAATTCTCACGGCCTTTAGTATTATTGACCGAGTTGTCTGACCCGTTAACATAAGGGATCAGCCCTCTGTTACGAAGAGCAGGATTACCTGTAACGCTGAAAGACACTTCTTCTTGTGAAATATTATATACCGGCAACCCGTAAACAGATCTTTTGCCATCATCGCCCGTAACGGTGATCTCGGAGAAATGATGCCCCTTCCGGTAGCTGCTATACCGGTTAAACGAATTGCGTATACCTCCGGTATTACAGTTATTCAATACCAGGGAGTCCGGATGTAGATCTTGTAATGTTTTATCCAAAGCATGAAACCCAGCTTCCTTAGCAGTCAGGTAGTTGAACGTTGTGTTACGGACTTCTCTTTTTTGTCTTTTCAGAACAGGGATTACCTCGCCCTGTGGCGTTGCTTTTGTGCGTAGTTTATCTGAAGCTTCAGCCCCTTCTGTTGCATTACTTATCCTTGAAGGGAGGCTGACAGCTACAGGGGATACGCCTTTAAGTGAGGAAACATAATCATTATCGAAAGAGACCGGTTCACCTACCCTCTTAAAATATGCAGGCTCATATAAAGGCTCCGATATGGCGGCTCCCTGAAAATCTCCTTTGGAAAGAAAAGTGTTCCTGCTGCGCCATTTCTGAGAGATCGTTTCAATACTTTGATTGTACACATCTGCGCCTACATCAAAATAAGCACCGGCACCACCCTCAATACCCAGTGAAAAATCATTGCTTGTGTTTTCTGTCCGCTGATCAAAAAAGACACCCGAGCTACCCCGGTATATACGATACTGTCCGGCTCCATCCTGGCTGGTTGCGCTGAACAAATCATAAGTAGGAACCGGTATGGGTAAATATTTAACCTGACTGTGGAAAGGAACATCCTTTTCACGATTAAAATCAAGCA
Organism: Chitinophagaceae bacterium; assembly: GCA_036262095.1. Taxonomy (GTDB): domain Bacteria; phylum Bacteroidota; class Bacteroidia; order Chitinophagales; family Chitinophagaceae; genus Terrimonas_A. The sequence goes on from DATAJQ010000208.1 coordinate 17,178, forward strand.
ATGCCTCAGGCATGTCTTTTCCCCGTTCGCTGTTCAAATAACCAAATGCCTGCGATATTCTTTTTCGCTGTGCCACTTTTTGTTTCGAGTAGAAGCCGGTAACACCCAAACCCGCCAGGGCAACCCATAATTCAGGCCCCAGGTGAAGTGAAAAAGAATACGATTCGTTATGAGTTGCATGATCAATGGTTGGTGTATAAGTATTACCATTGAAAGAGAGATAAGAGTTGAACTCCCGTCCATAGGCTCTTTTGATCTTTTGATCTGCAGCATCCAGTTTGTACCTGTCAAACGATCCGCTCATTGTCATTCCTTGCAGGCCCGCTCTTGTATTGTATGCAAAGCCTACAGATCTGCTTAAATTGCTTTCTCCTTTATTAAGGGTTTTACGCAAAATAGCAGCATTCAGGTTTACAGTGGCCCCGTCTTGCGAACTAAGTGTAAGGCCTCCACCCAATGGAAGGCTTGACGACGATACTGAATCAAGGCTATATAACCCATCAGCGCCTTTTGTATTTGCACCTGCAGCATAATCGGTAAGGCTCACCCCCGGGTTCACGCCCACTTCCATTCCTATACCCCTGTAATTATCCACTTTAACACCAACACTTACCGTAAGGGCAAGGTCCAGTTTTTTCTTTTTTTTCTTTTTGAATTTGATATTGCTCTTGGGAACTCCCAACAGATCAAGCGTCATTGAAAATCGCCCTCCCTTTGTTATATGGTCCTTCATATTCATTTCTCTCTCCTGCCAATCTGTGCCATTGAAATCGTCAGGCAATCCTCTTAATTGACGGTTCAACGAGCCAACATTAATGTTCCACCCATAGCCGGCCCAACTGGATTCATCATCCATGTTGGCTCCCGATTGATACGCCAGATTAACCGGATATCCGCCTACATCCAGCAATGGTATATTGTAAGAAAAATCGCCACTGAAAAGGTCAACCATGTTCGAGTTGCCAATCGGCTGAAATGCCTGGGTTTCGGGTTGCGAGGGGCCTGATGTCAATGCATACGCTATGTTAGGCATCAGCAATTCTGAACCCATGATAAGCAAAAGCATCCATGCTATCCTTTTTTGTTGTCTTCCTAAAAACTTCATTCTTGGTCCTTACTTTTAAAAATGGGGATTTTCATGATGTCTTCATTCCTATACACAAAGGCAACAGTGCCTACTCCAAAAATCTTATCGTTATAAATAACGCTAAAGTCATTTATAATACCTGCCGGTCTTTCGAAAGCCAGCATATATTCATAACTCCCTCCTATCCCATTTTCAATTTTTTGGCAAAACACAGGTGCGATAGAGTCTTTACCATTCAACAACACAAAATCCTGCTGCATGTCAAAATCGAGGTACAGGTTTTTCTCTTTTCCTGGTTTTTCTCCTTTCTCCTTATCAAACCTTGCATTGAAATAGTATAAGCCATCGTCCTTCACCGGACTATCTTTATCATAATTACCTCTCCCATATATTATCCTTCGATATGTTTCAGGCAGCCATTTCATACTGATCTGAACATCGTCGAGCTTGATCCTTTGTGTTATTTTATTTTCGGGGTTATTGATATAAGCTATATAATCCGATTCATTCTGCGCCGGTTTGCAGCCTGTGAACCAACATAAAGCCGCCAGGTACAATATCGTTTTTTTGCAATTATTCATTCTTATAGGTAAATCGCAATTTCAGTTCCCTGCCTGTTTCCAGTTTGATCAGCAAAAGATATTCCCCACCGTTCTTAAACTCTCTTCTGTCAGAAAGATCCAGATCGAATTTGTTCAACCCGGACCGGCTATTAAGTTTAGGCAGATTCTTAAATAATTGGCCAGGATTAGCCATGTTTACAACCCGGTAATCCAGCGGACCGGGATTATATGGGTTATTAAAAGAAAAACGGATCACCTTATTGGCTACATAATAATTACCATCTTCCTGCTCCTTCATTTCACGATAACTATCCGTAATTATGTCCGTATTTTCTTCCGGGCATTTAACCGCATACACCCATATTTCAGATTTTTTCAGGATCGTCGCGCCCGTGTATACGGTCACCTGCCAGGCATAGCGGTGCCCCTGCTTCAGTTCCTGGATATTAACAGGATAATTCAGTTGATTAACAGGAATATTCCCCTGATTAATAATAGGTGGATTATAATTAATAGCTTCAATGATATCCTGTTTATCGCCAATCTCCGTTAAAACAAGCCTGAATCTTGCATCTACGGGAAGAGGTAATGGCGGTTGCCAGATAAACTGGGGCCGCTTATTGCAATCTTCTTCACCATCCACAGGATTGATCAATAAAAGAGGGGTCATTGGCTGCAGTTCCTGCACAAAACAATTTTCAAAGAAAGGAACACTCAACGGCAATTTGGATTCGCTCAGATCTATTTCATAACAGTACTCGTATTCACCCTCTGGAAATCTGCCCGACTGACTGAGCGTAAGACCATAATTATTGTTACCAAACAAAAATCGGCCTTTTGAGAAGGCAACCCGGTCTATCATATTATTGCCCTGCCTTAATGTAAAAGAAGGAATGACCACCGTAACTACATGCCCGGCTTTCACTTCCCTTACTTTGATCGTAATGCGTCCGATTAGCTCCTGTTGTTGGGAATTCAATATTTGTGCAAGACTTAGCCCTTCCAGGCTCTGACCATATACGGCAGCATTAAACTGGATGGTTACCTGGCTGCTTGCCAGATTCACCCACATTTGTGAGATAATCCATAAGAATGCTATTTGCTGTAATTTTATTTTCATCTTACTTAAACATATACCTTATTGAAATATCAGCCCTGACGGGTTCATTCCAGGAAGATTGACTTGTTGTGCGGATATTTTTCTTAATATCCAGATAAACATTCACTGAAAATTTCTCGCTTAATTGCCCACTCACAGTTTGTCTTACCCCAAACTGATTATACCATTCACTGACTGATGCATATACCAAACCGGATGACGCTGCTATTTTTTTCAAAAGAATATAACTACAACCCGCATCGGCATTGAACGAGCTGTTAAAGAAAACATATTGCGACCGGTTATCTGCCAGGGTATAATTAAAATTGGCATATAACAATCTGTTGTTTATAGCTATGCTTTGAAAGCTCGATAATTGTAGGGATGTGGAATAAATATTTCCGGAACCTGAATAAACATATTTGTTCGATTGATAACCGGCAGTCAGGTAATTCCGATAAGACAATTTTCCGATTTTCTTATACAAACTGGTCTCAACAGATATTCTATCAACGGCTGTAGCAGTATATTTTGCTCCATCCTCAATCCGTTGCATCCGGTTGGGTTGGTATCTCAAACCAATATGCTGTCCTTTGCGCATTTTCCATCTTGCATCCATTACAACATATATATTCCGCCACTTCCGGTCCGCTTCATCGCCATACTGATAGTCTTTCAGGTTGCCACGGAATGATAATTGCAATTTGTTTTTCCAGAAAGATTTCCTTACCTGTCCTCCTACTTCAATCGATCCTCCATTCAGGAATGTATTCCCCGGATTGTTATACCCGTTGGCAACCTTGCTGAAATTTAGCTGGTACGACAACCCTTTTGCAACGTATTCATCAGAATATCTTAAAGCAAAAGCGGTATTATTTAAAAAATTATCCCCTGATAAAATACGGTTCAATGGGTTCCTCGTTTTCAGAATGGAATCCGGAGCATTCAAAATATCCTGATAAGAAGTAGCGGAACGGGAAAGATCGATCGCCAGCATCCCTTTTTTGCCGATATTCAATTGATTGGAAATAGTGGTAACCAGTATACGGCGGAATTCCTGGCTGGCAAAAGGCGTTCCCAGCATTCCTCCCATTGATTGGCTGAAAGAAGAAACAGATACCTGGGAAGAGGACAATTTACCCGCACCCAACCCAAACCGGATTGCTTTCATCTGACTGTTGTTCGAAAAAAGGAAACCAGTAAACCCATTATCAATTACTGCATTGAAATCTTTTTGTTTTCCCATCGCCAACATCAGGGTTTTCCCCTTATTACCCAGAAATTCTGCACTTATCCCATTATGAAGGAAATGTTGGAATGACATCGGGCTTAAAGACAAGGCATCTCTTCCAAGATTAAGCCGGTTAACATTTAAAAAGAAACGCTCCAACCCTTTTAATGGAAGATATTTTCTCGCCTGCTCACGGATAAAAACAGGATCTTTAAGCATACGTATCAACTGTTCGCTTCTCGCTATATCTGCCTCTTTTATCTTTCTAAGTAAGCCTGAACTTTCCCATCTCTTTTTATGTTCAGAGATTTTGTCCAGAAGTTCCTGCCTGGCTTTCAACTGAACAACGTCCTTATTCAGCATTTCTATTTCCCCTTGAAGCCCTCTTTCACCAAGGTTCTTTTTTTGTTGAAGTGCTTCAAGCATTTGTTCTTCCTGCCTAACCTTCTGTATAAACCCTTCGTTTAATATCTCCTGGCGAATCTGGTGTATATCAGAAGAAAAAACAGAAGCAGGATCAGCCACAATAGCTGCTATATCTTTATCAAGTACTCCCTTGTAGGAATTTCGCAACTCTAACAGGTCAGCATCCAATGATTGACGCGCCTGCTGCTTCAATAACTCTACTGGGTCGCCAAGTTTGTTCAATAATGCTGAAGGGTTCATTTTCCCTGCTATTCTGGCTTGCAGTTGTCTCAAATGCGCGTCTTTATCAAATCTGAAATCAAAATTATTTACCGTAGCAGTTAAACCGTCTGCCATGTATTGATTCTGATAATTAATGATAACAGGTATCCCCATTAAAGACCATGAACTATTGAAATCAACAATATGTTGGTAATAAAATTTCCCACCGGTCAAAAAATATGAAGTGTCAGCAATACCTGTACCTGAAAAGCCAGCCCTTTCCAATACAATAGGTTTCTTTAATAAAGAATTCATTTCGTTCTTAATAAGATCCTTTGAATCATTTAAGGGCTGAGCAACAAGTGACTTCGCTGAATTACCCAAATCCTGGAAAGAACTCTTTACAGCATTAGCATTCCTTTTAAGCATGCTCGCAGGAAGAGTATCTATCTTAGTCTTGAAAGAAGTAGAATCCTGAAATCTGCTACCCGGTATAACTACAGAGGATGATTGTTGCGCTGAAACGCAAATAGGAATAGACAATATTCCTAAACATAAGTTGGTGGTAGTTCGGAATAACATAACAGTTGGTAGCTTATTAAAGGAATATAAAAGAAATGTTCAATCCAAATATTTTTTCAAAAAACAGAAAACAAGTTTTCAACAAATAAAAGCAACAATAGGAATAATCATATCAGGTCACTCTTATTTAAGAGTATTACCTTACTGTTAATTTAAGTCTTCAGTATAATTCCGTGTTTTCATTTTCTTTAATGCTTATCATATCATAATCCGATCTTGCATTTCTATAATGAATCATACATCGGGTTTTAAAAAAAATAAATAACTTACTATGTTCAAAGTACCACCAACCCTTATCGCTTATGGAAAGTTTCAATGAATTCCAGGCCACACTGGTCGTCACTTATGGTGTCGAAGGTCATGAAATGAATATCGACACGCTGACCAGCACGATCAATTTCCTCACCAATATTTTCCAGCGGATCGACGAGATCATGTCGCCCGAAGAACGATCTGAATTTGTGATCGTGGCCATGGAACCAGGCAGCTTCAAGATAAGTTTCAAGCAACTTTCCAAAAAGGTTTTCGAAAATCTTGCGTTCGCTATCCTCGGAAGTTTTGTCTGGGAGAAAATCCACCCATCAACACCTGAATTACCTAAATCACCAATAGAAGTGATGGGCAACAAAGCACGCCTGGATATAAATGGCAAAACCTATGTTATGCCTGTAGACTCGCTGGCAAATTATGAAGCAGTAAGAAAGGACCGCTATATCAATGGTCAACTCGTTGAAACTTTTGTGAAGATCAGTAATGACCAGCGCATTAAATACATGAGCTTCTCCCCATCTGATAAAGCGAAAGAAGATCCTGCTATTTATATTTCAAGGGCCGAATTTGAGAAGCTTGCCAATTCCATAGATCAGATAAAAGAAGATATATTTTACCAGGATGAGATCATGGAAATTTTAAGCCTGAATAAAACAGACAATGTATACCAGGGAAAATTTTTATGGAAAGGGAAAACGATCGAAGCAAGCATTACCGACAGCAACCTGAAATACATGGCTTCGAAATACAAAGAGAAACTACAACCGAAGAAGATGATCAATGTGCGGATGAAAGAGACCAAAACAAACGACTATTATACAACAGAGCTGATACATAGCCGGTTTGAAATACTCCAGGTATACCTGTAAGTTTCGCTCATTCAGCCAATATTTATCCTGCTGCGACCAGGCTTCCTCCAACCCGGGTTTCGTATCTTTATTCAGCAGACACGTTCAGCCTTGTTCCATTAAATACCCAAACTATGGAGTCGTCAGTCGCCACGTCTATTGAATGCAGCCAACTCTTTCCAACCATCAGGGTGAAAGACATTCACGCTACAATTGAATTTTATACCCAAAAGCTGGGATTTACCTTACGCTTCACCTGGGGAGAACCAACCGTTTATGCCGGGCTCTATCTCGGCAAAACAACCATACATGCAGCACAGCAGGCCGATGGCTCTATTGAAAAAGCGGAGGTCAATTTCGTAGTAGGTGATGCCAATGCTCTTTACAGAATGCATCAGGCAAATGGGGTCACTATTAGTTTCCCTATTGGTGACCGTGAATACGGTTTGCGCGACTACCAGGTTGCCGACCCCGATGGAAATCACCTGGGCTTTGGTCATTATATTTATAACCAGGGACCTCCTGTTAAGATCGAACGGGTGGATGTGCCGGTGAGATTGGAAAAAAGATTAGCCGCTTTGCTAGCCGATCTTGCCGAACACAAAGGCATGAGCATTTCGAGCTGCCTGGAAGAAACACTATTGCATACTTTTGAACGGGTGGGTGATTCTGTAGCCAGCCCTCACACATTTACCACCCTCGATTATATAGAGAAGCTGAAGAAAAAACATGGGATTGATTATGATACGCATGCGAGCTACAGGTTTGTGGAATAAAACACCTGGCAAACAGTTGTTCGCACTTAGTTATCATTCCCGTTAACCATTCGTTTACAAATCTTAACTGACGCCTCGCACAATCTTGTCTATTTTTGAGGCTGAATGAAAATAGCAGTATTTCTTATAAGCTTTTGTTTATTCCTGATGAGTGGAGCCGACCGCGTTTTTGCAGGTCAGCATTCCCGGAATTGCTGCTATGCCCGCACCTATCATCATGAAATGGAAGGGAAATGGAATATAGCCGACCTGGACGCAGCTCCGGCCAAACACAGCTCCATTACTGCCGAAAACAATTATCTTTTTATTGATTCACCTGAAGATGACAGGGATAGTGATACTGAGCTCCGTAAATCCAAACGCGTAATAAAGTATGAATCCCTTCTATCCTATCAGGCCTTATTAAGTCGCCTGAACCATCATTTTGATACAGCACCTCCTTATTGGCCCCAGGAATCCGATAAATACATCCTGCAACGGGTCTTCAGGGTCTGATTTTTAAACAACCGCCCGCTGTGCCAGTGTATGCAATTCCTGCATACCTTTTAAAATACACACACCACACTGCCTGGCCTCTAGCGCTTGCCTCAACAGGATATCTTCCTGCAACCATTACCATCTTGTCATAAGAATAACTACCGAACAACATATTCAACAGATCAATATTCATTTAGTAATTATGAAAAGAATAGCCATTTTTGCCGGCCTCGCAATCCTGATCGGCCATACAAGTTGCACGGCTAAATCAGAAGAAAAAGAAGAAGTCACCAAGTATATGGTGACCAGCCCTATCCGTACAGATACTTCCTTTACCAAAGAGTATGTATCACAGATCCGTTCCGTGCGGAATATCGAGATCCGCGCCCAGGAAAAAGGTTTCCTGCAAAACATCTATGTTGACGAAGGACAGTTTGTCAAAGCCGGGCAGGTATTGTTTCGCATCATGCCGAAAATGTATGAAGCTGAATTGCTGAAAGCACAGGCCGAAGGCAAAGCTGCTGAAATTGAATTGCAGAATGCCAAAACACTGGCTGATAAAAACATCGTTTCCAAAAACGAACAGTCCATGGCCCAGGCAAAACTTGACCAGGCCAATGCAGAGATCGCCCTTGCAAAACTGCACCTCTCCTTCACCGAAATCAGGGCGCCTTTTGATGGAACGATTGACCGCATTCCTAAAAAGATCGGAAGCCTGATAGATGAAGGTGAACTCCTCACCAGCCTCTCAGACAACAGCCAGATGTTTGCCTACTTCAATGTATCCGAACCGGAATACCTGGATTATCAGACCAACGTCAAAAACCGCGGCGACAGCAAGGTAAGCCTGCTGCTGGCCAATGGCACAACGCTCACACATCCCGGGAAAGTGGAAGTGATCGAAAGCGAATTCGATAATGAAACCGGCAATATTGCTTTCAGGGCTATCTTCCCCAATCCCGACAAGCTATTAAAACATGGTGAAACCGGAAAGGTACGCATGACCATGCCTCTTAGAAATGCCATGATCATTCCGCAGAAAGCCACTTACGAAGTACAGGACAAGATCTATGTATTCGTAGTGGATAAAAACAACCGGCTCGAGTCAAGAAATATTACCATCGCCGGCCAGTTGCCCGACCTCTATGTTGTTACCAGCGGCCTCGCTGATGGTGATAAGATCCTGCTCGAAGGAATCCAGAAAGTAAAAGACAATGACAGGATCGAGTACGATTTTGAGAAACCGGAAGAAGTTATTGCTCACCTTAAATTAAAAGCGGAATAGCATTCGCGCTATTCGTATGGTTCGTTCTATTCGTACGATTCGCGTTATTCGTATTAATAATAATTCGCGTTAGTAATGTTTAATAAATTTATTCAAAGGCCAGTCCTTTCTATCGTCATATCCCTGATCATCGTCCTCCTGGGCATTCTGGCAATTACAGGCTTACCGGTAACACAGTTCCCTTCCATCTCCCCACCCAAAGTGAATGTGGTAGCAGACTATCCCGGTGCGAATAATGAACTCATGATCAAATCAGTGATCATTCCTCTGGAAAGAGCCATCAATGGCATTCCCGGTATGAAATACATGGCATCGGATGCTGGTAATGATGGAGAAGGTACCATCCAGGTTATATTCAATCTCGGCACTGATCCCAACGTAGCATCGCTGAACGTACAAAACCGTGTGGCTTCGGTGGTGAACAAACTTCCCCCACTCGTAGTAAGGGAAGGTGTAAAGATCAGCCGTGAGGAATCAAACATGCTGATGTACATCAACCTGTACAGCGATGATCCCAATGCCGACCAAAAATTCCTTTTCAATTTTGCTGATATCAATATCCTTTCCGAATTGAAGCGGGTAGATGGTGTAGGTTATGCAGATATCCTTGGTAACCGTGAATATGCCATGCGTATCTGGCTCAAGCCCGACCGTATGCTGGCTTACAAGATCTCTGCAGATGAAGTGATGGAAGCACTCAGCAAGCAAAGTCTGGAAGCTTCTCCCGGTAAAACCGGTGAAAGCTCCGGTAAAAGATCACAGTCGTTTGAGTATGTATTGAAATATTCGGGCAGGTTCACCACAAAAGAACAATACGAAAATGTGATCGTGCGCTCAAGCACGAACGGAGAACTGCTTCGCCTGAAAGATGTAGCGGATGTGGAATTCGGCAGTTCCATGTATGATATCTATTCCAACCTGAATGGCAAACCTTCAGCAGCGATCGTACTGAAACAATCTTATGGAAGCAATGCCAGCCAGACGATCGAGAACGTAAAGGCCAAGTTGAAAGAGATCGCAGCCAGCAGTTTTCCCAAAGGAATGAAATATGAACTGAGTTATGATGTATCCAAGTTCCTGGATGCTTCTATCGAAAAAGTAGTCCATACACTGGTAGAAGCCTTTATCCTTGTGGGTTTGGTGGTATTCCTTTTCCTGGGCGACTGGCGGTCGACCCTGATCCCTATCATGGCAGTGCCGGTATCATTGATCGGCACATTCATGTTCATGCAATACTTCGGCATCACCTTAAACCTGATCACCCTTTTTGCACTGGTGCTGGCGATCGGTGTGGTGGTGGACAATGCGATCGTGGTGATTGAAGCGGTGCACGCCAAAATGGAGGAAGAACATCTCACGCCAAGAAAAGCAACGAAAAAAGCAATGCATGAAATTGCCGGGGCGATCATTGCCATCACGTTCATCATGGCTGCAGTGTTTATACCGGTAGCGTTCATGTCGGGGCCGGTTGGTATATTCTACCGGCAGTTTTCCATTACCATGGCAACCTCCATTATTCTTTCAGGTATTGTTGCGCTTACACTTACCCCTGCCTTGTGCGCCATGATAATGAAGAATAACCATGGCAAGCCCAGGCGAAAATCCATTATAAACAAGGTATTGGATGGGTTCAATAACTGGTTCAACAGCCTAACAGGCAAATACCAGTTTATACTCACCAAAGTGGCTGCCCGCAGGCTGCTCACCTTCCTTGTGCTGGCAGGATTTTGCGTAGCTACTTACTTCCTGAGCAAAACCGTTCCTTCCGGCTTTATTCCGAATGAGGACCAGGGCATGTTCTATGCCGTTATCCAAACCCCTCCCGGATCATCACTGGAAAGAACGAATGAGATAACAGAACGGTTACAGAAAATATCAGAGACAGTAGAAGGTGTTCAATCTGTATCAGCACTGGCTGGTTATGAGATCCTGACAGAAGGAACAGGCTCCAACTCCGGCACCTGCCTGGTCAATCTTAAAGACTGGAAAGACCGTAAGCATTCCGTGCAGGAGATCATTGCAGAACTGGAGGAAAAATCAAAGGACATCACCGGTGCTAATATCGAGTACTTCTTACCGCCTGCAGTGCCCGGTTATGGTGCAGCCGGTGGGTTTGAATTGCGTTTGCTTGATAAAGCAGGTTCCGGCAATTACAAACTGATGGAACAGGTGAATGATGATTTTGTAAAAGAATTGAAGAAGCGGAAAGAGCTTACTTCCATCTTCAGTTTTTACAGCGCCAGTTTCCCGCAATACATGTTGAAAATAGACAATGACCTTGCACAGCAGAAAGGCATCAGCATTGACAATGCGATGAACACACTTTCAACATTGGTGGGCAGCAACTATGAGATCAGCTTTATCAATTTTGGCCGCCAGTATAAAGTGATCGTGCAGGCAGGTGCGCAATACAGGGCTTTGCCGGAAGATATCCTGAAACTGTATGTGAAGAACGAAAAAGATGAAATGGTACCATTCTCCGCGTTTATGTCAATGGAAAAAGTGTATGGTCTTTCAGAGATCACCCGGCACAATATGTACAACGCATCGGAGATTAGTGGATCTGCAGCCCCAGGTTACAGTAGCGGTGAAGCAATCAAAGTGATCAATGAAGTGGCGGCGAAAACATTGCCGAGAGGTTTTGGTATCGACTGGGCCGGGATCTCCAAAGATGAAGTGGCACAGGGCAACCAGGCTGTATATATCTTCCTGATCTGTTTGGGCTTTGTGTACCTGATCCTTGCAGCTCAATATGAAAGTTTCATTTTGCCACTGGCTGTGATCCTCTCCCTGCCTACAGGTGTATTCGGAGCCCTCCTCTTCCTGAAATTGCTGGGACTGGAAAATAATATCTATGCACAGATCGCCATGGTAATGCTGATCGGTTTGCTGGGTAAGAATGCCGTGTTGATAGTGGAGTTTGCGGTGCAAAAACATCGTGCAGGTTCCACCATATTAACTGCAACAATTGAAGGTGCACGCGTAAGGTTCCGCCCTATCCTGATGACATCGTTTGCCTTTATCGCTGGTCTGATACCACTTGTATTTGCAACGGGTCCGGGCAAGATCGGCAACAGAACGATTGGTACAGCCGCCGCCGGAGGCATGTTGCTCGGTACCATCTTCGGCGTACTCATTATCCCCGGCCTCTATTACATATTCGGCAAGATCGCTGAAAAGCGTATGCTGGTTAAAAACGAAGAAGAAAATCCTTTAACAGAAGAAATCGATCATAATGTTTAAACTGAAAATAAATTATTGCCTTGGTGTGGTAGGGCTTTTCCTGATCCTCGCAAGTTGCAAGATACCTTCAGTGGTGCAGCGGCAGGAAAACAATACTGTTCCTGTTTCTTACGGCAAGAACAGTGACACCACTAATACCGGCACCATTCAATGGAAACAGCTCTTTACAGATAAGAACCTGTTGGACCTGATTGATACTGCGCTCAAAAACAACCAGGAGTTGAATATCACTCTACAGGAAGTAGAGATCGCGCGCAATGAGATCCGCATGAAGCAACAGGCATTGCTTCCATCAGTGAGCCTCGGCGCCGGTGTGGGCGTGGAAAAAGTAGGACGTTATACCAGCCAGGGTGCCGGTGATGCCACCACCGATATCAAACCCGGTAAGGAGATGCCGGACCCGCTGGGCGACTTCCGTATTGCCGCCATGGCCAACTGGGAAGTGGATATCTGGAAAAAACTGCGCAACTCCAAAAAGGCGGCCATCACGAGATATCTCTCTACCGAAGAAGGCAAGAATTTCGTGATCACTAACCTGATCGCAGAAGTAGCCGATTCTTATTATGAGCTGCTTGCGCTGGATAACCAGTTGGAAATCGTAAAACAGAATATCGATTTGCAAAAAAATGCACTGGAGATCATCAAAGTGCAGAAGGAAGCAGCTCGCGCTACAGAATTGGCGGTACAAAAATTCCAGGCGGAAGTATTGAAAACACAAAGCCTGGAATATGATATCCAGCAGCAGATAAAGGAAGCAGAGAACAGGATCAATTTTCTGCTGGGCCGCTATCCGCAGGATATTCCCCGGGAGAAGGCTAATTTCTTGACAATAATGCCGGCGATGATCAATTCCGGTATTCCTTCGCAACTGCTTGCCAACCGTTCTGATATCAGGCAATCTGAACTGGACCTGGCAGCAGCAAAACTGGATGTGAAAGTGGCCCGGGCAGAGTTCTATCCATCCTTTGGTATTTCAGCAGGAGTTGGTTTCCAGGCTTTCAATCCTACTTATCTCTTCCGCATGCCCGAATCGCTGTTGTATTCCATTGCCGGAGATATTGCAGGTCCGCTGATCAACCGCAACGCAATCAAAGCAGAATTCCTGAATGCCAATGCAAGGCAGGTGCAGGCGATGTACAATTATGAAAGAACGATCCTGAATGCGTATATCGAAGTATCGACACAGTTGTCGAATATCAGCAATCTTGAAAAAAGTTATGACCTGAAATCGCAGCAGGTGGAGGCATTGACGAGGTCGATCGATATTTCAGGGGATTTGTTTAAGAATGCAAGGGCTGATTACCTCGAAGTATTGATGACGCAAAGAGATGCGCTGGAGGCAAAGCTGGAATTGATTGAAACGAAAAAAGCACAAATGAGTGCTGTGGTGAGGGTGTACAGGGGATTGGGAGGTGGATGGAGATAAACGCCTTAGTGAAGTGATAATAAAAAGCCGGTTGTAAACCGGCTTTTTATTTTAACGATTATCCCAAAACGATCATTTCATTTGAGTAAAAAACATTTTTTCCGGTGAAAAACACATGGTTGTTAAAAAAAGGCTCTTTTATTTTGAAATGCGAATCGTTCAAACGGAATCAAGTGTCAATAATTTTAATAAGCCTGGCGGAGAGCGGGTGGAAGTCCCGTATCCTCAAACTTCGTTTGTCGGTTCGCGGCACCGCCGGGCAATTAAAAATAAATCTATGCGAACCGATAAACAGAAAACTACCGTTAAACGACCAGACGTCCGTAGTCTAAAAATCCAACCCAAGATCAGAGTCAATAGATATAGCAATAAAAGTGTACCAGAAATTAAACTTTGTGGAGACTGGTTAAGAAATGCGGGCTTTGATATTAACGAAAGAGTATTAGTTACAACGATGCCATATTTGTTAATTATTCGAGCAACGGAGTGACACCTCTTCCTCGCCGCTGACATTAATAGTCAGCGGCTTTAAATCTGGATACGGTTATTGGATTGATTTTAAAATAGACACTCAATTGAGGGATAGGTAGGATATCAGTATATTAGCATATGCAAAAGCCTTTTAAATTAGACTCTTCCACATTAGATATTCTCTTTCTTGAAGCATTGAATTATCCAATGTATGCCCAACCCGAGTTCTACATTCTGGAACAGAAGAAAAGCGGGTGGAGCAAAGGCGTTTTTTTACAGGCATTACTAGATACATGGGGTTCTTTTGAAATAAAATTACGCCTTGAAACTTCTAGAACAGAGCATCTCTTAGCCAAAGAGAACAAAAAACTACCAGAGAATTTTGGACTTAATTTGGAAACCGAAACAAACGGGGAAATTAAGGGCACCTTAACAAGGCAATCCTTAAAACAACTACGATTCAGTATTGCACAAGCCTATAAAATAGGCCTCAAAAGAAATGTGTTTGACAGCTATCAAATCCTAGCGCTTTGCGAAAGAACATTGACGTTCATTAAGGGTCAGTTTGACGAACAAAAACAAAAAACAATCCATGCCAAGTTTTTAGCTGATAAACTTAAAGAAAGAAATTTCAAATATTCAGAAAATCCAGAGTATATAATATACTATTTCAGCATTACGACAGATGCTCCCATATGTGATTTCCCAGTCTTCAAAAACGAAATACGAAAATTGCTTTTAACTTCACAAAATTTGGGGGAATTGAGATCAATGTTATTACCCCTGTCGAATTTAGCAGTAAAGGTGGTTGAAATTTATAACAAAGAATTACATCTAATAGAGTTTCCTCAAAAAAATTTGTCTCATTCTGTAAGAGATGAAAGAAATTACGTAAGTGATAATGAGTTTCTTCAATTTTGGCACGACGCCGACGAGGAGTTTATTTCGTATAACAGAACCACTACAAGACATTTTGACAACCGTGACTTTGCAGTATTTGCAGCAAACATAGCAAATCTGATTTCCAAAGAGGTATTAAAAAAGGGAGGTCAGAAAATGATTGCAAAAGAAGAGGAAATAACAAATTTCGATAAGTTATTTGATGATCCCGAAATCACCCAACAATGCTACAAGTTATTAATCGATGAAAATATAATTGATGATAATTTTAACTACAGAGGGAAGTTAAAATCTTTTTTTTGCGTTTGGATTAGAAAACTGGATCAGGCAAGGTTAATTGGCCATAAACCTGATAGCATTTTTAATGATTTAATTAATAAAAAAATCAAAGGCCTAGATTTAACACTCGCCATGTGGCGAAAATCGGCTAAGAAGGCTACAGACTTATACAACACGAGGTTCCATTCGCCCATTTCACAACTTTCACGTTATTCACAAAAAAGAAAGTAGAGAAAACTAAATAATCAAAGTATGCTTTCTTTGCCCTAAAAGGTAGAAAAGAAATGGGTAGAATAAAAAAAGATAAGAGTAAGAAAATAAAAATCAACATTTTATGGATAATTCGGCTCAATGCAGAAGGTTTTAGCACCATCGAAGTTTTACTGCTCCTCCTGCTTAGTTTTGTATTAACGCTCCTTCTTTACCAGATCCCTCTACGATAAGTATTAGTTGGCTAAAAGATCAAAATGTTGACCCAATTTCATCCTTGCAAAGTCGATTGAAAACGAGCTGAGAATGTTCCTTCATTCGATTCATCTATTAACATTCTCAGGATTACTTAATAATCAATAGATCATTTTTGTTCTCTCCAAAACTCTAAGTCCAAATGAACTCGAGCAATATTTTTCTCGCTTGCCAATTCCGCGGCCTTTAATTGATACGCTGCGCTAACTTTCTCTGTTAGATGCTTAATGCCCTCCCATTTTGGCAGTGCCTGTTTGAATCTCTCACGCAGCTTTTTTGCAACATCCTTATCCAATGGTATTTCTAAGTTTTCTAGCATTTTGTTATTGCTAATAAAATCGCTTGATAAATTAAATTTGTCAGCCAAATACTTATTATAAACTACATCTCGAAAGAAAAGATTAAGTCCTTTTCGGGCAGCACCCCAACTTCTTGCAGTTTCAGGAAAAAGGCTTACTATAGCCTGAGTATGCTTATCTAACAATTCTTTGTATTCATCTCTGTCATGTAACTTTTTAAAAAAAACAGATAATTCAATTTCATTTTCAAAATAATTTCGACAAGTTTTGATTAAACCTTTGTCTCCTTTTTTACCTTGATTCCGAATTGCTGATGCGCCGACCGAAATTTGTGCAATCCTCCTATGCAATAATTGTTCAAAATCTAGCTGGTCCATATTGATTATTTTAAATGACAGGAAATCTTGATCCTAAGAGTTAAACTACATAACATTTTTCTTATTGGCGTAAGCATAACAAACCTTTCTTAAAAATATCTAAATCATCACCATTCCTTACAAGAAGCAAAACTGGGAGTCATAAAATAATTCTAAAAACTCAAATTCACATTCCTGTGAAAGCTGACTAAAATCAGCCCCTCTCTCCCCACAGGTCATATGTGCAAAGTAGCTGTCGCTCCTAATTTTACAGCGGATTATTTATTTAAAAAAAATGACAACTACTTTGCATATATCCCCTTCAAAACACGTGTATGAATTACAACAGGAATTCAGTAAAACATATCCTTTTCTCCGCCTGGATTTTTACCTGAGCCGCCTTACAGAACCCGGCCGTCCTGTACTTACCAAAAAACTCATCACCACTTCCACCCTGCTTAAAGATGCAGGGCTAAAAAAAGATGGGGACCTGGATATCAGCGACACAATGACCGTTGCCGAACTGGAGAAGCTGATCACGGAAAGATATGGGATGAATGTGCAGGTTGTCCGCCGCTCCGGGAATATCTGGCTGGAAACTACGATGACCGATGACTGGACATTGCAGCAGCAAAACGATCATGGCCGTGAAATAACAACACATGGCACGCTACCCGAAGATGCCCCCGATGATTTTGACCTGGAAAGGGATAACCCGTGATCAGTAGCGGAGATTATTTAAAAGAGAAGGGTCTGGCAGGGTAATCTTGCCTTCCCTGATCTCTATCAGCTTTTCTGCTTTAAAATCACTCAAGGTCCTGATCAATGATTCAGTGGCCGTGCCTACATATTGTGCGATCTCTTCCCTGGATATTTCGATCGTCTTTTTTTCACCACTGGGATTCAGTTTTTTATAGATCTCTGCCAAACCGTTGGCGACCCGCTTGCGGAGGGAACTGTAAGCGAGATGCAGAAGCCGGTCTTCT
>DATAJQ010000209.1:0-7255 GCA_036262095.1 Chitinophagaceae bacterium
TTTCTTTTCCCCAGTTGTTAATAACTCCAAATCCATAGTGCAAAAGCCTATTTGGTATATTTGCCCGATTGGGAATCCGGGAAAAACCGAGGTAACCTCCTGGATTAAAACCATATAGAACTGATGGCAAAAGAAAAAGAAACAAATCTCTTCGATTATACAGAAGACAGTATTAAAAGTCTTGACTGGAAAGAGCATATCCGGCTCCGCCCGGGTATGTATATCGGCAAACTGGGCGATGGCTCTTCCCCCGACGATGGTATTTATGTGCTGGTGAAAGAAGTGCTGGACAACTGTATCGATGAATACACCATGGGGTACGGTAAAACAGTTGAGCTCTCCATTGAAGGCAAACAGGTAACGATCCGTGATTATGGCCGCGGCATTCCCCTGGGTAAAGTGGTCGATGTGGTGAGTAAGATCAATACCGGTGCCAAATATGACAGCAAAGCTTTCCAGAAATCAGTAGGTCTCAACGGTGTAGGTACCAAAGCCGTGAACGCCCTCAGCAATTATTTTAAAGTAACGGCTGTCCGTGAAGGAAAAGAAAAGACAGCTGAATTTGAAAGGGGCGTGCTGGTAAAAGAACACAAGGAAGCTAAAAGCAGCGAGCAGAATGGTACACTTGTCACTTTTATCCCCGATGATACGGTTTTCCGCCAGTTTAAGTTCCATTACGAATTTCTGGAAAACCAGATATGGAACTATTGCTTCCTGAATGCAGGATTGAAGATCATCTTCAATGGCAAGACCTATGTTAGTAAGAATGGCTTACTTGACCTGTTGCAGCGCAAAACGAACGAAGATGAGATCCGCTATCCAATCATCCATCTCAGGGGCGACGATATTGAAGTGGCCATTACCCACAACAACGACTATGGTGAAGACATTCACAGTTTTGTAAATGGTCAGCACACCACCCAGGGAGGTACACACCAGCAGGCATTCCGCGAAGCATACGTAAAAACGATACGTGAATTTTTCAAGAAGGATTATGATGCGTCCGATATCCGCACCGGCATTGTAGCGGCAGTAGCTGTAAGGGTAGTGGAGCCTGTGTTTGAATCGCAGACAAAGACCAAGCTTGGCTCAGTGAATGTGGATGTGAACGGCCCTACAATGAAACAGTTCGTGAATGATTTCCTGGCCAAAGAGCTGGACAACTTCCTTCACAAGAACAGTGCTATTGCCGATGGCCTGAAGAAAAGGATCGAACAAAGCGAACGCGAGCGCAAAGAAATGGCCGGTATAAAAAAACTGGCCAATGAAAGAGCCAAGAAAGCCAATCTTCATAATAAAAAGCTGCGCGATTGCCGTGTTCACTATAATGATGACCCGCCTTCCAAAGGGAAAGAAGAATATATTGCAAAGCAGCAGGAGACCACCATTTTTATTACGGAAGGTGATAGTGCCAGTGGTTCCATCACCAAATCGCGCAACGTGGATACACAGGCTGTATTCAGTTTGCGTGGTAAGCCACTCAACAGTTTTGGATTGACCAAAAAAGTGGTGTATGAAAATGAAGAGTTCAACCTGTTACAGCATGCATTGAATATAGAAGAAGGCATGGAAGGATTACGGTTCAACAATATCGTGATCGCTACCGATGCCGATGTGGATGGTATGCATATCCGTTTGCTGCTGATGACCTTTTTCCTCCAGTTCTTCCCCGACCTGGTAAAGCACGAAAAAGTGTATGTGCTGGAAACTCCGCTGTTCCGTGTAAGAAATAAACAGGAAACCATTTATTGTTATGATGAAGCGGAGAAGCAGGCAGCTATCCGCAAACTGAGCGGCAAACCGGAGATCACCCGATTCAAAGGATTGGGAGAGATAAGCCCGGATGAATTTGCACGTTTTATCGGTGCTGATATGCGCAAACAATTGATGCGATTGGAGCAGGGAGATCATATTCAGCAATTGCTGGAGTATTATATGGGCAAGAATACCATGGACCGCCAGGAATTTATTATCAATAACCTGAAGGTTGAAATGGATAAAGTGGATGAAGCAGAAGTAGCGGAGAAATAATCATTAAAGGCTTAAACCTTTTAAACTCTTTTTAAACGAATCAGCTTGACAAAACTTAATCTGATAAGAAAATCCAAGGCACTTTTCATGAAATGGAATCTGCATGGAATTGTCGGGCCTTTTACCGGCGCCATGCAGAATGGCGTATACATGTCCAAACTCAGTAAATGGAGAAAGGACCATCCGGTAAACGGATATAATGACTGGTACCAGGGGAATTGGGATTATAACCGCCGTGTATTGCTTTATGAAGCCGTCAGCAAACAGGAGCATTTGCAGAACGCCGCTATTGATTATTTCGAGTTTGGTGTTAGCGGAGGATCTTCTTTCCGCTGGTGGGTAGCGCATAACCAGCAGGCTGATTCAAGATTTTATGGCTTTGATACATTTGAAGGATTGCCGGAAAACTTTGGTCCATTTGGAAAAGGCTCTATGGCCGCTGCACTTGAATCGTTGAATATAACAGATCCGCGGGCCACTTTTTATAAAGGCCTTTTCCAGGATACGCTGGTCCCTTTCCTGGAGCAGTATAAAAGCACTCGCCGCAAACTGATCCACCTGGATGCTGATCTGTTCAGCGCCACCATTTTCAGTTTGTCGCAATTATACCGCTTTCTGAATGATGGCGATATTCTTTTGTTTGACGAGTTTGCCGTACCTAAACATGAATTCATGGCTTTCCAGATATTCACGGAAAGTTTTTATGTGGATTATGAAGTGATAGGTGCTGCGAATAACTATTTGTTCCTGGCTGTTAAAATAAAAAAGACGGCCTGACCATTATCAAGAACTGTTTTACTAAATCTAATTTTCCGATATGATACACATAGTATTTAACCAAATAGAAGTTGAACTGATGCAGAGCGTGACCGCTCTCGATGAAACACTTGCCGGCGATGCGATACTGATAAGGGATGATTTTGCCGTTGGCCCTCTTGCCGGGCTCGATACAGAAGAAGGATGGAATGCGCGGCTGGAATGGTGGAAAGAAATATCACAAGGCTCTCCGTATGGAAATGACCTGGTAGGCAGCTTTGACGACAGGCAAACTGTGCAGGAGATAAAAAAACGGCTGGATGAAAACACAGAAGAACAGGTTTGGATATGGATGGGGCAGAACCAGCATGATGTAACCGGCTATTACTGGCTGATGCCTCAACTAAGGGAATACCAGGGAAGGGTAATGGTATTATATATGAACAATCTTCCTTTCATCAACGAAAAAGGGCAGATATTCTATCCTTCCTGGCTGCATGAGATACAACCAAAAGAATTCCTCAAAGCAAAAAAACTGGCACGCCCCGTTACCCTGAGCGAGTTTGAAGTAGATCCTGATGAATGGAAAAGGCTCGCAGATGAAAACGCCGTGGTGCGTATGCTGGAAGGCGGTAAAAAAATAGCCGGTAAAGGGGAAGATTTTTACGACAACGAGATCATTAAAAACCTGACCGGTGAATGGCAGAAAGCCAATCGCGTGCTTACGAATACCCTCAACCGGATGAAGATCAAAACCGGTGATATATTCCTGATGTGGCGCATGCGCAATCTTATCAACCAGGGCAGGATAGAAGTAACAGGTGATACCAATAAAGGCTGGAAAGATTTTGATGTGAAACTGCCCGGCGCTTCAAAAGCTGAAACAATGGCTGCAACTGCCGCTACTGCGTAATCACACATGAACATCAAAGCTATCCACCATATTGCCATCCTCACAGATGATTATGAAAAAAGCAAAGCATTTTATACGGAAGTGCTGGGGTTCACGATCATCAGTGAAACGTACAGGGCTGAAAGAAGGTCCTATAAGCTTGACCTTGCCATTAACGGCCTGTACCAGATAGAGCTTTTTTCTTTTCCGGATTACCGCGAGCGGGCTTCTTATCCTGAAGCAAAAGGGTTGAGGCATCTTGCTTTTTTGACAGACGATGTGGATGGCGCAGCAAAAGAACTGAAAGAAAAAGCAGTGGAGGTTCAGGAGATCAGAACGGATGAGTTGACAGGAAAAAGATTTGTATTCTTTTATGATCCGAATGGACAGCCGCTGGAATTATACGAAGGATAATAAACACCAACATACAAAGAACATAACAACCTAAGATAGATGAGTGCAGCAAAGAACAAATTATCGGATGTACAAAACAATGACAGCGGTTTGCATGGCCAGTACAAGACCTGGTTTCTCGACTACGCTTCTTATGTAATACTGGAAAGGGCCGTACCGGCAGTGGAAGATGGTTTGAAACCGGTGCAACGCCGCATCCTTCATGCAATGAAGGAAATGGATGATGGCCGTTTCAATAAAGTAGCTAATATCATCGGGCAGGCTATGCAGTATCACCCGCATGGTGATGCTTCTATCGGCGATGCGCTGGTGAATATGGGGCAGAAAGACCTGCTGATCGAAACTCAGGGTAACTGGGGTGATATCAGAACAGGAATGGAAGCGGCTGCTCCGCGTTATATAGAAGCCCGCTTAAGCAAGTTTGCACTGGAAGTGGCATTTAATGCTAAAACCACCGAGTGGCAACTAAGTTACGATGGCCGCAAGAATGAGCCTGTTACTTTACCGATGAAATTCCCGCTGGTGCTGGCGCAGGGCGCTGATGGTATTGCAGTAGGACTTTCAACCAAAATATTACCGCACAACTTTTGTGAGCTGATCGATGCTTCCATCAAATACCTGCGCGGAAAGAAATTTGAGCTTTATCCCGATTTTCAAACCGGTGGAATGGTTGACGTGGCAGAGTATAACCAGGGAAAGAGAGGAGGAAAAGTAAAAGTAAGAGCGCATATCGAAGAAGTGGATAAGAAAACCCTGGCGATAAAAAGCGTGCCTTATGGAGTGACCACTTCCCAGTTGATCGAATCAATTGTAAAAGCCAATGACCAGGGAAAGATCAAGATCAAGAAAGTAACCGATTATACCGGTGCTGATGTTGATATCCATGTTGACCTTGCACCTGGCATTTCATCTGACATCACCATTGATGCGCTGTACAAGTTCACCGATTGTGAGATCTCTATTTCCCCCAATACCTGTGTGATCGTTGGGATGAAACCTGAATTCCTGGGCGTGCATGACCTGTTGAAACTTTCCACAGACCGGACAAAAGACCTGCTGGAAATGGAACTGAAGATCAAACTGAATGAACTGCAGGAAAAATGGCACTACACTTCACTGGAAAAGATATTCTTTGAAGAAAAGATCTATAAAGAACTCGAGAAGAAACACGACACCTGGGACAAAGTGATCGATGCGATCGATAAGGCTTTCATTCCTTTCAAAAAACAATTGAAAAGAGAGATCACGCGGGAAGATATTCTTAAACTGACAGAAAAGCCTGTACGCCGCATCTACAGGTTGGATATTGATGAACTGAATGCACAGATCAAAGGACTGGAAGCAGATATCAAACAGGTGAAACACGATCTGGCCAACCTGGTGGATTTTGCTGTGGCATATTACGAGAACCTGCTGAAGAAATATGGTAAGGGCCGTGAAAGAAAAACGGAGATCAGGCAATTTGAAGTGATCGAAGCCAAGCAAGTGGCTATCGCCAATATCAAACTGTATGTGAACCGAGAGGAGGGCTTTATAGGCACAGGATTGAAGAAAGACGAATACCTGTTTGATTGCTCAGACCTGGACGATATCATCGCTTTCACAAAGCGTGGTATCATGAAAGTGATGAAAGTGCATGATAAGGTCTTCATTGGAAAAGACATCCTTCATGTGGCGGTGTTCCAGAAAAACGATGAACGCACCACGTATAATATGATCTATGCCGATGGAAAAGGCGGCATGAGCTATGCAAAGCGTTTTAATGTAACCGGCACTACCCGTGATAAGGAATATGATCTTACCCGCGGGGATGATAAAAGCAAAGTGCATTACCTGAGCGTAAATCCCAATGGGGAAGCGGAAGTGGTGAAGATCACACTTACTCCCGGCAGCTCTGCACGTATCAAGGAATTCGATTTTTATTTTGAAGAGCTGGCGATCAAGAACCGTAACAGCATGGGCAACCAGGTAACCAAATACCCGATCAAGTCTGTTAAGTTCAAGGAAGCCGGCCGCGCTACGCTCAGCGGAAAGAAATTATGGTTTGATGATAAATTCGGAAGGCTCAGCACTGAAGAGAAAGGCCTTTTCCTCGGAAGCTTTGAGGCCGAAGACCAGATACTCGTCGTTTACCGCGATGGATACTATGAGATCACTGACCAGGAACTTACCCAAAGACTGGATGCAGAGAATATTATCCTGATCGAAAAATTTGACCCGGAAAAGATCATTTCTGCTGTATACCTGGATAAAAAGAATTTGCAGTTCAATGTAAAACGCTTCAAGGTTGAAACCACCACCTTGAAAAATAAATTCTTCTTCATTAAGGAAGGCGATGGTAACTATGTTGAAGCCGTATCAACTGAACAGGAGCCGGTGCTTGCTGTGCAAACAGGCAGGGGAGAGCAGATCCGCAAAGCCAAGTTTAAAATAACCAAGGTAACGGAAGTATCGGGTTGGAAAACTGTCGGAACCAAGCTGCTCGATTTCAGCAAGAGTGTGCAGATGGAATGGGTGAAATCGAAAACAGATAATAACCAGCCGGAATTGTTTTAATAACCAGGACCTTCCTGTCAATCCCTCTGTAAACCTGATAGAAAACAAACAGGCCTACAGGGGGATTATCATTCCTTCTTCTGCCACTTTAAACCCTTTTGCAGAAACCTCTTCTTTTTCTGAAGATCCCTTTTTGCGTAAGGGGTTGGTATGGTTGAAATGGATAAAAACGATCTTTGATCTCACTGTATCAGGCAAGCCTGCAAACAACTGCATGCTTTCTTCTACAAATGGATGCGGCACTTCCTTCATATCCCTTCCCGGCAACTCGCCATTCTTATAAAAAGTTCCGTCCAGGAAGGCAATATCAACTTTACTGACCTCTTCATTAATATTCCTGTCCCATTTTTCCCATTTATCAATATCAGGAATAAACAATATTTTTTTACCTACGCTTTCAATAATAAACCCAACTGTTTCAGAAAATTCATCGCGGTGGGGTACCACGAGCGGCTTTACTTTTAATGAA
Source organism: Chitinophagaceae bacterium (assembly GCA_036262095.1). GTDB lineage: Bacteria > Bacteroidota > Bacteroidia > Chitinophagales > Chitinophagaceae > Terrimonas_A. The sequence goes on from DATAJQ010000209.1 coordinate 7,119, forward strand.
GGGCTGAGAGTAATGCTGCTATCTTCCTTCAACGCATTCAATTGGATATTTTTCAACTCCACCAGTTGGCTCCAGGGCGCATTATACCGCAGGAAAGAATCCATACGCGGCATAGTCCATACAGGAACTGATCTTGC
>DATAJQ010000210.1:0-12404 GCA_036262095.1 Chitinophagaceae bacterium
CTCGTCATCTTATCGTCCAAGAATATCACCGGCGACGATGTGAAAAGCTATGTGATGCCCCGCTGACCACTTATCCATATTAGCAAAAGTTTCTGTTTGAACGACGCCTTATAAGTAATACTTTTATCCGATTAAAATAAAATCAGGCTCATGCCTTTACAACATTTACTGATCATTTATCTTATAGGAACCCTTCTTGTATTCCTGCCATCATTCGGACTGGCAAAATTGTTTACCAAAGCTGGAGCATCTTCCTGGAAAGCATACGTTCCGTTTTACAACACCTGGGTAATGCAGGAAATAGCCCAGCGCCCCAAGCATTGGGTGTTCTGGCAATTCATACCCGTGGTCGGATGGTTCATTACTCCAGGGATCTTTATTGAATTTGCCAAAGTATTCGGTAAGTATTCATTCGGTCAGCATACAATGGCGGCCCTGTTTGCACCATTCTATTTTCCCTGGCTGGCTGCTCATAAGGATACCCGCTTTGTAGGCCCCGAGGCAGTAAAAAGATATCATAAAGCTGCCTGGAGGGAATGGGTAGACGCTGCCATCTTTGCAGTGGTAGCTGCTACGCTGATCCGCACTTTTATTTTCGAAGCATATACGATCCCTTCCGGCTCAATGGAAAAAACCCTGCTGGTAAAGGATTTTCTTTTTGTAAGCAAACTGAGTTACGGGCCCCGGATTCCCAATACACCCCTGTCGGTTCCTTTTGTTCATAACTATATGCCCGTTACCAATGGCAAGTCTTATTCGGAACTGATAAAACTGCCTTATATCCGTTGGTTTGCGAGCGCTCCCAAAAGAGGGGATGTGGTAGTGTTCAATTTCCCTGCGGGTGACACGGTGATCCATGCCGAAGGTTTTGAATCATACAATCCCTACATTGATATAAAGAGAAGAGCAGCGCTTGGATCGCGGGAAGACCAGATGGTGCTGGCCGATCGCCAGAACTACCCGGTTGTATCGCATCCGGTGGATAAGACAGATAACTATATCAAACGCTGTGTTGGTGTGTCTGGCGATACTATCGAGGTAAAAGACGATGTAGTGTATACCAATGGTGTGAAGCAGGACCCGCCTCCTTATTCTGAATTGAATTATATCGTAACGGTAACAGCCCCGGCGCTGGATATGGATATGATGAAGAATGAATACGACGTTGACTTTGATAAAGGAGAATACAGTGCTACAGGCCGGCCTAATGAATATAAAATGCTGCTTACCTACAAGGCCAAAGAGCAGATGCTGAAGAATGGCCTGGCCAAAAGCATTGTGCCCGATACGCAGTATGGTTATGCAGCAGGTGATGTATTTCCTTATGATACCCTTCACAGATGGTCGAGGGATAATTTCGGGCCTGTATGGATACCTAAGAAAGGCGCAACGGTGCAGCTGACCCCTGAGAATTTTAATATCTACGAAAGGGCGATCCGCATTTATGAACACAATGATCTGCAGGAAAAGAACGGCAGGTATTTCATTAATGGAGCAGAAACCAATAGCTATACCTTTAAAATGGATTACTACTGGATGATGGGAGATAACCGCCAGGGCTCACAGGATAGCCGTTACTGGGGATTTGTGCCGGAGAATATGATTGTGGGAAAAGCCTGGATGATCTGGTTCAGCTGGGAGGGAGGACCCCGCTGGAAACGGTTGTTTAATATCGTGAAATAAAAATAAACTAACTTTAGATGCCCCGGAACTGACCGGGGCATTTTTGTCTTATAAGGATTTATTATGAAGGAGAAGAAAATTGAAATCGAATACAAGATTTACCAGGATATAAGTGAACTCAGCAAAGAAGACGCAGAACTGCTGACCACTGCGAGAGCCATCACAAAGCAGGCTTATGCGCCTTATTCCCGCTTCCGTGTTGGCGCAGCAGCGCGTACGGAAAAAGGGATGGTCACAGGCACCAACCAGGAAAATGCTTCTTTCCCTGTAGGAATATGCGCAGAGCGTTCATTGCTTTCTACTGCTGCAACCATGTTTCCCGGTTTTGCAATAGATACTATCGCTATCAGTTATGACAATGAAAAGGGGAAGAGTGTTCATCCTATTTCTCCCTGCGGCATGTGCCGCCAGGCTTTACTGGAATATGAAAGCCGTGGTGGTAAGCCTTTGCGCGTTATTCTCAGCGGACAAAGCGGAGAGATCATTGTAGTGGAGAGCGTATCAAAATTATTGCCCTTTGCTTTCACCGATAAAGAGCTGCTCTGAGTTGATCAGAACAGTGTTTGCACGCCATACATGATCTTCGTTTCATGTTCCAGCAACCATTTCTTTCTCCATAGCCCGCCGGCATAGCCTGTAAGTTCCCGATTGGACCCGATCACACGATGGCAGGGCACAATGATCGCGATATTGTTGCGGCCATTGGCATTGGCCACGGCACGGGTGGCTTTGGGATCACCGGTCTTTATTGCCAATTGAAGATAACTGATGGTTTTGCCAAATGGAATACCCGTAAGCAGGTTCCAGGTTTGTTGCTGGAAAGGAGTGCCGGATTGATTAAGCGGTAATTCAAACACTCTTCTTTGCCCGTTGAAATACTGGATAAGTTGCTCTACACATTGTATCAGCATCGGTGGTGGCTCCTCCTTAGCGGAAATAGATTCCGGCGCTTCATTCATGAAATGAACTTCGCTGATAAAATCCGGAGTGCCGGATATCCTCAGCAATCCTACCGGCGATTGATAATATGTAGTGTATTTGTTATCCAATCTTCATCCCGTTTGTGGCCGGCTGCCCGGGCTGTAATAAAATTACATCCTTATTTTCATCATATACTCCCAGTACCAGGCACTCGCTCATAAAATCAGCGATCTGTTTGGGAGGAAAGTTCACGACAGCTACTACCTGGCGGTTCAGTAAATTTTCTTTATTGTAGAACCGGGTGATCTGTGCAGACGATTGCTTAATGCCGATCTCACTGCCAAAATCGATCTTCAGTTTGAAGGCCGGCTTCCGGGCTTTAGGGAAATCACTTACTTCTATAATTGTGCCTGCACGCATATCGATCTTTTCAAAATCAGACCAGGTAATAGGGGAATTCATCATTTCGAGCATATTTCTTATCCAAAATTAGCGATAACCAAAAAATATTTTACAGATAATGCGAAACCCTATCTTCTGATGGATAAACTATAAACTTTTTTATTACCTTAATCCAAAATTTTGCCTGCCGAATGCCTATTAATAAGAGGCATTCCATTTAACTAAAAGCAATAAAATATATACAAATGAATAATACGAACAAGAACGATGCTTCCCGCCGCGATTTTATCCGTAAAACGGCTGTAGTTGGTGCAGGCGTGTTCATTCTTCCCCGTCATGTGCTGGGTGGTAAGGGCTTTATTGCTCCCAGTGATAAGCTGAATATTGCAGGTATCGGTGCGGGTGGAAAAGGTGCAGGAGACCTGCAGGAATTTGCAAAAAGCCCTTATGTCAACATTGTAGCCCTTTGTGATGTGGATGAAAGGCAGGCGGTGAAAACAAGGGAGAGATTCCCGAAAGCCAGCTTCTACAGGGATTTCAGGGAAATGCTTGCCAAAGAGAAAAACTCGATCGATGCTTGTTCTATTTCCACACCTGATAACACGCATGCCGTAGCAACAATAGCTGCGATGCAATTAGGCAAACACGTGTATACCCAGAAACCGCTCACGCATGATATTTATGAAGCGAGGATGCTGACCGAAGCAGCTAAAAAATATAAGGTGGTAACGCAAATGGGCAACCAGGGCGGCTCCGGTGATGGCGTGCGCAAAGCCAAAGAAATATATGATGCCGGGATGATCGGTACCGTAACGGAAGCACATGCCTGGACCAACCGCCCCGTATGGCCACAAGGCATTCCCACGCCTACAGGCAGCTTTGAAGTGCCCAAAGAGCTGGATTGGGACCTTTGGCTCGGCCCGGCTAAAAAGATCGATTATAACCCGGCATACCTGCCTTTCAACTGGCGTGGCTGGTGGGCCTTTGGTACCGGCGCCCTCGGTGATATGGCCTGTCATATAATGGACCCGATCTTCCGCATTCTTCCAATCGATTATCCGGAATCTGCAGAATGCAGCGTAGCCAATATCTGGAAAGATATGTGGGCCGAAGGAAACTATGTGGACAGTTGCCCGCCTTCTTCCATCATCCATCTCAATTACCCGAGAAAAGATAAGAAAGGAAATATCAAAGTCTCCTGGCACGATGGCGGCCTGATGCCTGAACGCCCTGCCGAATTAATGCCTGATGAGCCTTTCGGCAACTGGGACGGTGGTGTATTGTTAGTTGGCACCAAAGGAAAACTGCTGATGGATTGCTATGGTGCAAACCCGCGCCTGCTGCCTACCAGGCTGATGAAAGAAAAGAAAATGCCAAAGGAAACCATCAAACGTGTTCCTGAAGGACACTATCTCCAATGGGTGAATGCCTGCATCGCCGGTTATGGCAAAGGCGAAACAAGTTCTCCATTTGAATATGCCGGGCCATTTACTGAAAGCATCCTGATGGGCAACCTTGCCATCCGCAGTTGGATGATGCTTAATCCCAAACTCAAAGGATGGGATGATAAATATCTTGGCAGAAAGAGATTACTGTGGGATGCAAAGAATATGAAGATCACCAACTTTGATGAAGCGAATCAGTTTGTGAAAAGGGAATATCGTGAGGGGTGGAGCCTTTGAGCAGTCGGGAGTCTTTAGTCGGTAGTCGATAGTATTAAACTTACTAAGATTAAAACAGCCATTACGATATCGTAATGGCTGTTGATATTTTTAAAGAGTTCATACTACCGACTAATCGATCAGCGCCGCCAGTTCGGTCAGCTCTTTTTGCTTATAGCCATCCAGTTGGCCGGTAAAGCATTTGCTGAATTCTTCCAGTAGTTGTTGTATCACCTGTTTGTTCTTCCGTGGTTTGAAATAGGAGGAGACAGGGGGCACAGCAATGCGTTTAAAGTAGTTCTCTACATCCTGGTGGGAGAATACCTGGCCGGAAGTGGGGTCGATAAAAAATTCGATCATGCTGAGCGGGTCGGGGAGATTTTCCTGGGAGTAGCCGGGTTTGAAATAAGCAATGATACTTTGCCGGGGAATATTGATGGCTCTGACGGGGATATCGAGCAGTTCACAAAGGAGCAGATAGAGTACGCCATTGCTGATCTGGTTGCCGCGTTTTGCTTCCAGTGTTTTATGCAGCAGGAATTCATTCGGTTCTTTGTAATTGACCTCACCGCCCTTCAAACCATAATAGCTGTAGAGAATGCTGGTAACAATATTGATCTGCTCAAGTGGTGTGAGATAATTATTTAATTCGAGCCAGATATTGCGGCGGATCTTTTCTATCTCCTGCAAAACGGGAGTAGTAGTGAGTTCAGGGTATTGGAATTTGCAAACAAGCAGGGATCCCAGCAGGAGATCATGATGACCGGATACATTCCATTGGCGGAAATCTTCTGTGAGATCATGGTAGTGAAGGCGATGGATCAGCAATTCAATCCTTTCCTGTATGCCTTCATCCGGCGTGGTCTCCCATAAATGCTCCAGGTTAGGAATGATAGGCTTTCCATAACCAACGATCTTTTCTGAAACAGCATCAAACACTTCTTCGTCCGGATCGTCGATCAAGTGAAGCAGGGCTGATATTTCCTTTGTGTTCTCCAATGATGCAATATGGTCAAAGCAAAGGAAATGGAATAGTTAAACTTTTCCACAGGTGGGGAAAGGGGCAGAATTTAAAAGTAAAAAATCAAAACGTATGTTGTTTGGACTTTTGTTTTTTGCTTTTAAATTTTCTTTCCTACCACCATCCAATCCCAGGGGCGGGGTTCTTTTAACCATTGTGGCGGTTGAATGAATTCAGTATGCCAGTCGTAATTGATCTTTTGTTTTTGTATTACTTCAAAACCTTCTCTGTTCAGCAATAATTCCAGCTCTTCGCCGAGATAATGTTTGGTGGCAACATTATCGATCTCCACGTTTCCCTGCTGAATGCCTGCATATCTTTTTTTTGCTTCTCCTTCTGAAAGGGGAGTATTGAAGAGGCGCTTATCTATCTTCCATTGGTTTTGTATGATGCGAGTGAGCAGCCACGATTCCAGTGATGGTACTACCAGCACCAGGTGGCCGCCTTTCTTCAGGCTCTTGCGAATATTGCTGAAAAAATGAATACGCTTCTTTAATGAATCTGTAAGGATCGCATTTACACAAAGCGCCACATCAAATCCTGAGAAAGAAGAGGTGCCGGACGACATATCCGCGCGCTTGTATTCCACATTTTGCAGTTGAGGGAAATTCTTTTTTGCAATGGTGAGATTCTTTGCGGAAATATCCACGGCCATTACTTTTTTGAAAGCAGGCGATAATACGGGGAGCCATTTACCAATTGCACAACCGATATCTATAACGGAAGCTTTTGGCGAAGCAAATTTGTTGATGGCTTTTCTGATATAACCTTTTTTGTCCTGTTGGAGCACGTCAAATATCTCTTCGTTATAATCAGGTGCTATCTTTTCCCAATAACTGCGGTCCATATATATAAGATTTATGTAAAAATAATGTTTGATCACATTCCCGCAGAATAATAAAAATGCTTTGTGGTCTTTGTTGTCTTGGTGGGCTTTTATATTCCCGCCAAGACAACAAAGACCACAAAGCATTTTTGGGATATATTTTTGGTACAGGCATTAAAAATCCCACAAGAAGAATATCGATCCTGTCTTGTGGGAATATGACCTGTTACCAGTTATTTTTTCTTTGCTGCTTTTTTGGTAGCTGCTTTCTTGGGTGCCGCTTTTTTCTTCGCAGCAGGTTTCTTTTCTTTTTTAGCAAATGCACCTGGCATTTCCGCCTCGATCATTTTTTTCACATCATCCAAGCTGAAGCCGGCTGCTTCCTCTTCTGTATATTTTGTGTCATCGGCTTTCCTGGGGATCTTCAGCATTTTTTTACCAAAGCGGATAAATGGACCCCAACGGCCATTTTCCAGTGCGATATTTTCATCTGCCCATCTTTGTATAAAGCGATTGGCTTCTTTCTTTACTTTGGCATCGATCAGTTCGTTCATATCAGCCTGGGTCAATGCATCAAAATTGTAGCGCTTTGGTACGTTGATAAACATTCCATCCCATTTGATAAAGGGCCCAAATCTTCCCTTGCCTTTGGTGATGGGTTTGCTATCGTAAGAGCCTACGGGGGCATCTGCCTGCTTTTTCTCTTTGATCAGTGAAATGGCCCGGTCGAGATCAACAGTAGCAAGATCAGTGCCGCGGGGAATGGAGATATATTCTTCTCCCCATTTCACATAGGGGCCGAAGCGGCCTACGTTCACGGATATGTCCTTGCCTTCAAACTGTCCGAATGTTCCCTGCAGTTTAAACAGTTCCATTGCTTCCTCATACGTGATGGTCTCAATGCTTTGACCGGTCGGTATTTTCGCGAAGCGGGGTTTATCTTCATCATCTGCACTGCCGATCTGCACCATGGGACCATAGCGGCCCATGCGCGCTACAACCGGTTTGCCGGATTCAGGATCTGTGCCCAGTTCCCTTTCACCTTTGATGCGTTCGGCTGTTTCAATCGTGTTGTCTACATCTTTTTTGAAGGGGCTGTAGAATTCATCGATCATCTTGTTCCATTTCATCTTGCCTTCTGCCACTTCATCAAACTCTTCTTCTATTTTGGCCGTGAAGCCATAATCCATGATGTCGTCAAAATATTGTTTGAGGAAATCGGTAACCACCAATCCAAGATCGGAGGGGAAGAGTTTTGATTTTTCGGCACCGGTGTTTTCCTGTTCTGTTACTTTACTGAGCTGATCATTTTTCAGTACCAGCACCCGGAAATCTCTTTTTACTCCTTCCTTATCTCTTTTCTCCACGTATCCTCTTTTCAGAATAGTGGAAATGGTAGGCGCATAAGTGGAAGGTCGGCCAATGCCCAGTTCTTCCAGCTTTTTTACAAGCGATGCTTCCGTGTAGCGGGGCAGGGGACGGGTGAAGCGTTCTGTCGCTTTCATTTCTTTCAGCGGCAATTGCTGACCAGGGGTCAGCGGAGGCAGCATGCCTTCCTGTGTTTCATCTTCACCTGCTTCATCTTCGTCCTTGTCTTCGCGGTACACTTTCAGGAAGCCGTCAAACTTCAGTACTTCGCCTGTGGCTGTCAGTTCTTCCTTATTAGTAGAGATCTCAATCTTTGCAGTAGTCTTTTCCAGTTCCGCGTCTGCCATCTGGCTGGCCATAGTGCGTTTCCATATCAGTTCATAAAGGCGTTTCCAGTCAGGCTCTTCCACAGTGGTGTTGCTCATGTAAGTAGGCCTGATGGCTTCGTGTGCTTCCTGTGCACTTTCGTTCTTGTTTTTGTATTTACGGAACTGGTGATATTTATCGCCATACATTCCTTTTACAGTATTGGTAATATCACCGAGTGCCGTATTGCTCAGGTTCACGCTGTCTGTACGCATGTAAGTGATATAACCGTTCTCGTAAAGCTTTTGTGCGATCAGCATTGTTCTCGACACACCATATCCCAGTTTACGGGAAGCTTCCTGTTGCAAAGTGGAAGTAGTGAAGGGAGGTGCCGGAGAACGCTTTCCTGGTTTTACCTGTATGTCGGTGACCTTATAATCAGCACCGACGCAGCTTTGCAGAAAAGCTTCTGCATCTTCTGCTTTGGATTGTTTTTTTCCTTCTGCTGTGAACGTAACCGATTTATTGGTCAGGTCTTTGGCAGTGAACAGTGCTTCTATCTTAAAGGAGCTGACTGGTGTAAAAGCATTGATCTCCCTTTCTCTTTCTGCGATCAGCCTCACGGCCACGCTTTGTACACGACCTGCGCTGAGATTATTGCGCATGCTCATTTTGCGCCAGAGCACAGGGCTGAGCTCAAATCCTACGATACGGTCCAGTATCCGGCGGGCCTGTTGTGCCATCACCAGGTTCATATCCAGCTTGCGCGGGTTCTGCACTGCGGCCTGGATAGCGGGTTTGGTGATCTCATGAAAAACAATGCGTTTGGTTGTCTTGGGATCGAGTCCCAGCACTTCGCATAAATGCCAGCTGATAGCTTCCCCTTCACGGTCCTCATCCGTTGCCAGCCATACTTCATCAGATTTTTGGGCCAGGCTTTTCAGTTCTTTCACCACTTTTTCCTTATCGTCCGGCACTATATATCTTGGAGCGTAATTTCTTTCAATATCAATACCCATCCCGGCTTTTTCGAGGTCCCGGATATGCCCGAAACAGCTCTTAACCTGGAATTCTTTTCCGAGGATCTTTTCAATCGTTTTAGCTTTCGCAGGGCTCTCAACAATCAATAGGTTTTTCGCCATATTCACACCATAATTAAATAAAATAACCACTGTTTAGTGGCCGCAAGTTAGAACAAGAATAATAAATTTTTTCGTAAACCAACTTTTGAATGTCTTTTTACCGCCCGTGGCAAGTTTATTCCGGCTAAGACCCGGCAACTTTTTAGTTGCCCCAAACCCTTGTCTGGTAAGGGTTTCAGGGGATCTGTAATTTTTCTTCGTACAGTCTTAACAATTTTTTGCGCAATTATGTTCAGGGGCGAACAGGAAAGATACGTGTGAAGTCGGGCATTTCAACGTTATTTTTCTGTTTTGTTCAGGAAGTACTGACAGACACTGGCTGCCCATTCAGCGTATGCTTTTCCGGATGGATGCAGGCCATCTTCTGCCAGCAGGCTTGCATTGGCAGTGGCTTTCCGGGTTGCCGGGGTGATATTAATATAATGCACTTTGTATTTTTCTGCCAGCAACCGGTTGGCTGCATTATAGGCATCAATATCTATGGCGATTTGCCGGCGGTCGCGGCCTTCTGCAAAAGGTGTTACCCCCCAGTCGGGAATAGACAATACTACCACATGTGAGGTGTCATTACCTGCCAGCCTGATGGCCTGTTTTAGCAGGTGTTCAAACTCCGGAATATAGTCTGCTACTTTCAGGCCGCGGTATTGATTATTTACACCTATTAATAAGGTAACAAAATCATATTGTTTTCTCAGCCGGGCTTTATTCAGCGCAGCCTGCAATTCTCCGGTTGTCCAGCCGGTTTTGGCAATGATCCTTGGCTTTGCCACTTTTCTTCCTTTCTTGCCTAACAGACTTACAGTCTGCGAAGGAAAATTTTCTTCTGCGGCTACTTTCTCACCAATAGTGTAAGAATCGCCGAGTGCGAGATAGGTATAGGTCTTTGGGGATGAAGGAACTCTCATAGCAATGGTAAAAATAAGGAGAGAGGTGGATATTTTTGGTGGGTTTGTTATGCGTTGGGCGTTGACCGTTGACTGTTGACCGGGGTGACAATGGAGAAGGAACTACTGTCCCGGCTTATGTATTAATGGCTATTGGTCATTCGAACATCGGCTACCCGGTCAACGGACAACGGTCAACGGTCAACGAACAACGCATAACAAATCCACCAAAACTCAAAGAAAACCGACAACCTCTTTTCTTACTTCCTCATCCCGGTAGATCCTGCTATGCCCAAGTCCTTTTGTGATCACAAACCGGATATTCGGTAAATTCCTTTCTTTGATCTTCAAAGCGTCGGACAGGGGCGTGATCTGATCATTTTCATCGTGAAACCAAAGGACAGGCCCCGGGATATGGTCCAACGTTCTTCCTATCGAAAACCAGGCTGCAGGTTGACCGCCGACGCGGGTGATGATGTTGTCAAATTCTTTCCGGACCTTATCGCTTCTCAGTCGTGTAAAATGGAAAAATTTATTGATGGCCGTAGCTGTCTCAGTAGCCGGTGCGATCAATACTACCCGGCGATCGTTGTCCGGTTTCATTTCTGCAAGTGCAATGCAAAGGCATAATCCGCCGAAGGAATGGGCCATAAAGGAATGCACAGGACCGTAATGTTCATGAATATGAAGGATAAAATTACTAAAGACCACTGCATTCACCTGTTTGCCGCTGCTGCGCCCGTGTGCAGGAGCATCGAAAGCCAGCACTTCATACCCTTTTTGCAAAAGAGGTTGCACATACCGTTCAAAATTGATAACGGATGATTCAAATCCGTGGATGATCAATACTCTCCGGCCGGCATCTTTATTCCAGCGATAGCCCGCAATGTGATAGCCCTCGAAATCAAAATGCAGTTTTTCCGCTTCAGTGAAAATTGCCGGTAAGGGTCCGCGGGTCCGGCGTTGAGGTGTGGAGAATAACTTAAAAGCCTGTTCAGCAGTCTTCCTGGGCGAAATAGCCGACAACAGGCTGAATTTTTTCCGGATATAACCCACTGCGATTTTTTGCACTAATTTCATCATCGGGTACAAATTTATTTAAAGCCCTTTAAACTTCAGGTTTGGCTATGGATATCGTTATCATTGGCTCTGGGAATACGGCCGCAGTGCTGGGAAGAAAATTCAAACAGGCTGGTCATACCATTCTGCAGATACTGAGCCGTAATGCATCTGCAGCTACTCAACTGGCTTATGAATGGGATACGGAATCTGCCAACTATATCTCTCTGCTGAACAAGAATGCGGATGTATACATCATCGCAGTTTCGGACAATGCCGTAGCAGAGATCGCTGCTGATCTCCGCCTGCCGGGTAAAGTGGTGGCCCATACGGCTGCGGCCGTACCTGCTGATGTTTTGAAACCTGTAACGGCACATTACGGTGTTTTTTATCCCTTGCAAAGCCTGCGGAAAGAAATGAGCACCCTGCCGGATATCCCTGTGTATGTGGATGGACATGATAAGACCGCCAAACAAAAGCTGGAGCAACTGGCCTTTTCCATATCTTATTACCCGCCTGTGCCGGCAGGTGATGAGCAACGGTTAAAACTGCATGTGGCGGCGGTGATCGTCAATAATTTTGTAAACCATCTGCTGGCGCTGGCTGAAGAATATTGCAAAAAGGAAGGGATCGCTTTCAATCAACTGCTACCGCTGATCGATGAAACTATTTCACGCATTAAGGAAGTGTCGCCCAAACAGGCACAAACAGGCCCTGCCATCCGTCATGATGAAGCAACGATCCAAAAACACCTGGCCATTCTATCTGCTCACCCTGAACTGAAAAACATTTACCTGCTGCTCACATCCAGTATACAACAGGAATCTTAGCTCAGACACAACTCTACAAACAAATAAAATAAGCTCAGTTAGAAACGCTTCCTTCCCGTCCTTCCCGCCTTACCGGTAAATTTTTACCGGTAAGGCGGGAAGGACGGGAAGGAGAGAAATATCTTAGTAAGAATTGTCTGTTATTTATTTTTGTAAGATCATGAGTATAAACGAACGGTTAAAAAAGATCACGACTTTTGTCTTTGATGTAGACGGAGTACTAACAGACGGCACTATTCTCGTATTAGAAAATGGTTTGCAAGCGCGGCGTATGAGCATCCGCGATGGGTATGCCCTGCAA
>DATAJQ010000211.1:0-9813 GCA_036262095.1 Chitinophagaceae bacterium
CTGCTGGCAGCTATTCTTCCCGGAGAAAAAAGATCAACAACCACACGGCCTAATACTACTGCCTTATGAACCAACGTAATCCTACCATATCAAAAGGAATAGATTGGAGCCTTGTGTGGATTTATCTCCTGCTGGTAGCCATTGGCATTATGGCTGTTTTCGGAGCTACCTATAAGGAAGGCGATGCGATTGTTCAAAGCTTTATTTCGTTCAAGACGGATTACAGCAAGCAGTTGTATTTTTTTGTGGCAGCATTAGTGCTTGGCCTGTTCATTCTCTTAACAGACAGTAAATTCTTTTCCGCCACGGCCAATATCTGGTATGCTACCGGCCTGGTGATGTTGTTGCTGGTGTTTCCCCTGCACTCGAATGTAAAAGGAACGGAATCCATTATCCGCCTTGGCGGATTCAATTTTCAACCCGCAGAATTTTGCAAGATCTGTGTAGCGCTGGCATTGGCGAAATATTTATCGAGACCGGAAACGGATTTCAGCAAAACCCGTTCGCAGTTGATCGCCGCATCGATCGTGTTGGTGCCGGCCATGCTTACAATCCTGCAAAGCGAAACCGGGCTTGCCCTCGTGTTCTTTGCATTCTTCCTGGTAATGTACCGCGAAGGTCTTCCTTCAGGGGTATTAGTGATAGGATTTGCAACAGCGGCACTGGTAGTAGCCACGCTGCTGCTGGAGAAAAATACGCTTGCCATGATCCTGACAGGACTTGCTTTGCTGGTGGTGCTTATTATGCGCCGTCAATTGAAGCGCGATAAATCCATCCTGTTCAAGATCGTATTGCTCTGGGTCATTTGCGTGGGCATACAACGGTTTGGGGTACCCTTCTTTTTTAAGAATGTACTGGCCAAGCACCAGGTGGAGCGTATTTACAGCACAATCGGAAAGGATGTGCCGGAAGAATACCTCAAAGGAGCTATACCCACACAAACACCAAGCGGCAAGCAAACAAATACAGCCGACTACAACGTAAAGCAATCCAAAATCGCTATTGGCAGCGGCGGCTTATTTGGCAAAGGCCTGTTGAAAGGCACCCAAACCCGCTATGGCTTTGTGCCTGAGCAAAGAACGGATTTCATCTTTGACACCATCGGTGAGGGATTTGGTTTTGTGGGCAGCTTTGCGCTTCTTGCCATTTACCTCCTTCTTTTATTCAGGATAATCACAGTAGCCGAACGGCAACGAAGCGTTTTCAGCCGCTGTTATGCTTATGGCGTAGCAGCAGTCTTTTTCTTTCATATCGGCATCAATATAGCGATGACGGTTGGCTTGGCTCCCGTGATCGGTATTACGTTGCCACTGGTTAGTTATGGAGGTACTTCGCTTATTACGTTTACGATCCTTCTTTTTATATTGATCAGGTTGGATGCGGACCGCCAAATGGTTCTGCGCTAATGGTCGCTAATGGCCGTTTGCGATAGGGTGTGCATCAAGATAGCCGCGAATGGCGCGAATGCTTATAGCAGGTAGAATATAACCTACCGATCATTTCTTTCTTCCCTGGCTTACTTCAGAAAATATAGGACACCATCCGCGTCATTCGTGGCTATCAAGGCGAACACCCTACGGTAAGCGACCATTAGCGATTATTCGTGCTGGGAGTTTTGATGTCGTGATAGAAGAGGAAGGTCCATCCCTCTTTTTCTCCTTTTTCCCACCATTCTCTTCTTAGTTCCATTGCTTTTTTTCCGTCGTAATCATACTTAGCTACAAAGCGGTGCTTCATCTGCTGTAATTGCGGAGCGTCGTCTGCTCCGAAGAAGATCGTTTCGTTATTTTCTTTTATCCAGAATACCTGGTGAAAGGGGGAGTGTGCGCCGGTTACCTTGTAATGTATATAATCACCGATCATTCCTTCATCTTCTTTGAGGAATTCGACCTGCGGTGAATTCTTTAATATTTCCAATTCTTCCGGGATGAAGGATGGCAGTCCTTTTTGCAGGGCAAACTCCAATTCCCTTTCCTGTACATAGTATTTGGCTGCAGGAAAGCTAAGCTGGCTATGATCATTTCCCGCTGCTACTCCGCCTGCATGATCTTTATGTAAATGGCTCATCAGCACTTTAGTGACCTCGGAGGGGTTGATCCCTGCCTGCTGCAGGTTTTCATGCAATTGCAGGTTCCCACCTTTTGAAAATCCCAATCCTGTATCCAGCAACAGCACATCCTGTTCTGTTATCACTACAAAGGGCTGCACTTCTACCAGCAAACTGCCTACAGGCCTCGCCTGCAAATCGTCGTGGTCTTCATTAAAAGGAACGAAAAGCTTGGTCTTGTCGATGGTAAAGGAGCCTTCGGAAAGGGGGATTGTTCTCATCCCACAAATCTACATAAACACGAATACTGCCAATATTCCTTCTGTAGAAAAGTTGCCTGGATAGCCACGAATTACGCGAATGGGCGTGAGGAGAGGAAAAGACGTTTTTATTTTGTTTTTTTCACATGGTTGAATGAGGGAGGTAATGGTATTTTGAGGGGAGTAATGAATATAATTATGAATCACTTTGACCTTTTATATAAGCAGGAATGTTATAGGATTATAGGACTGTGTATGAAAATCCACAATATTTTAGGGAGGGGATTTAATGAGTTAGCTTATCAGGATGCGTTGGAGATGGAGTTAATAAAGGATAAAATTTCGTTTGTGAGGGAAAAAACGTTTACTGTTCAGTACGAAGGTGAAACCCTTAAAAGAATATTCAGAGTAGACTTCCTGGTATTTGATTGCATCATCCTGGAATTAAAGGCCTTACCATTTCTCTCTTTTGTTGAAGGCTTCCGTCAAACCCTCAACTACTTAAAAGCCTCCGGAATCCAACTAGGCCTTCTAATCAACTTCGGACATGACAAACTAAACTTTAAACGCATTATATGCTCCCATTAATACCCAACCCCATCTCATAACCAATCAACCTCTTTCATTCTATCAGGGTCCATTCGCGTCATTCGTGGCTATCCAGGCAACTTTTCTACAGAAGAAAATCATTCGCACCATTCGTACAAAAAAGGCCCGCCCTAAAAAGAGCCGGCCGTTGCTAACCTATGAAAAACACCAGGTTCAAAGATATATAAAAACTTATCTTATTATATTTATTTTGTCCTTCCTCCGGGGTTTCTTTTTCCGGGGTTATTTTTTAACCGCTCCTGCCGTAGCCGGCGCAGTTCCTGTATAAAACCCCGTTGATGGGTGAAAATGAGATTACTTCGCTGTTCTCCAACTATCTCCTTGAACCGGGCTCTGTATTTTACCTGCAGGTCCGTGATTTTTTGACGCATAACGAGGTTATCTCCCCGGTTTTCCCTGGCTGTTTTTTTCCAGTCTTTGAAATACTCGATAAAAACAGGCTTGAACTTTTTCGCCTCTTCAGGACTAAGCTTGAGCCGCTCTTGTATATACTCGCTCATTTTATCTCGGATAGTCGCATTGTCATCCACGTCATCGTCATCCTGGGCAAGAATAGGCGCGGCGGTCACGATAAAAAGGCTAAGTATGAATAAAAATCTTTTCATGTCAGTTTAAAAAAATATCGTCCTCATCTGTTTCATCAGCAGGAACATCTTTCAGAAAATCCTGTATCTCTTTATCAGATACATTTTTCAGCAGGTTCTTGATATCAGCCGAAGTACTGGTTTTGGCTATATCAGGTGCAGCATCGTCTGCCAGGTCTACAAATTTGCTGATATCTTCCGTGCTCACTTTTTTCATGTTTTTTTCGACCCAGGCATAAGGTTGTTTGTTTACACCGGGAGTGGATTGCTGATTCAGCAATAACACAGTACCCAGCGCAACAATGGCTGTAATAGAAGCAGCGATTGCATATTTAAACCATTTTCTTGGGGCCATCCGAACAACCGGGGCCTCTTTCTTTTCTTCGATAACCGGCATTGAAGGATTTTCAAAATAGCCCTCGGGTACTGTAAACGGATGCTGCTTACTCAAGCTGCCCAGTAAAGGGGAAATTTGCTCCAATTCCTCCTCTGCGCTCATATCCTCATAAAATGCGATAGAAGGGTCTAAGCTGGTAAAATAGTCTGCCGGAACCGTATAAGGGGACTGCCTGGAAATGCCTGCCAGCAGAAGTGATAAATTTGCCAGCTCTTCAGCCGGGGTCACTGTTTCCAGTGCCCTGATCCTTTGCAGGATATGGCCTGCCAGGCTCTCAAAATAGCCTTCCGGCACCTGGTACCCCATTGGAACAGCGGGCGCCAGGGAACTGTTAAGCTCCTGCAATTCCTGTAATATGATAGCTGACTGTGGCATTTGTGGGATAATTGAGACAGTTTGCCCTATTCAAAGTTTAATGGTTTTTGATATAATCCTCTATTTTTTTGACCGCATGATGATAGCTTGCTTTCAGCGCCCCTTCACTGGTCTCCAGCACCCGGCTCATTTCTTCGTAAGGCATTTCATCATAATATCTTAGATTAAATACAACTCTTTGTTTGTCAGGCAATTGCTGTATGGCAAGTTGTAATTTCCATTCCAGCTTCGCTGCATCAAAATGCTGATCGGCTTTTACCTTTTCACTCAAACCGCTCTCCATATCGCTCAGGCTCAATGTGCTTCTCTTTTTTTGCTGCTCCAGGAAGGTGAGGCTTTCATTGGTCGCGATCCGGTAGAGCCAGGTATAAAGCTGGCTGTCTTCCCGGAAATTCTCCAGGCCTTTCCATACCCTGATAAATACGTTCTGCAATACGTCATTGGCATCGTCATGGTCCACTACCATACGGCGGATATGCCAGTATAACTTTTCCTGGTATTTCCTGATAATGGCTGTGTAAGCCCTTTCCTTCGTAGCAGTTTCTCTGAACTGTGCGAGCAATTCGGTATCGCTTTCACCGGTTAGCGGCATGCTGTTGGTTTTTCAATTTTTAGAAGCATAAAATACTAAAATGTTTAATCCCTGTACAAATTAAAAAGTCAAAATTAAAAATGCAAAAGTCAAAATGCGCCGACGCCGGTTCTGCATTTTGACTTTTGCATTTTTAATTTTGACTTTTTATCCGTTCTTCTTACGCTGGATCACTTTTTCTGCTGCCGCCACGATATCCGGAATATCCAGTCCGTATTTCTTCAGCAATTCTTTTGGTGTGCCGCTTTCTCCGAATGTGTCTTTTGTTCCTACATATTCGATAGGCACAGGGAAATGTTTGGCAGCACATTGGGCGATCGCATCACCCAATCCACCGATGATATTATGCTCTTCCGCTGTAACCACGCAGCGTGTTTTACGGATAGAAGCGAGTACGGCTTCTTCGTCCAGTGGTTTGATCGTATGTATATTGATCACTTCCACGCTGATCCCTTTTTCCTGCAATTGCGCACCGGCTTGTATGGCATTCCATACAAGGTGGCCGCAGGCAAAAATGGTCACATCCGTGCCTTCGGAAAACTGTTGTGCTTTACCGATTTTGAAATCTTCTTCCTTTGTAAAGATCGGCCATACGGGGCGGCCGAAACGAAGATATACAGGTCCCTGATAGTCGGCGATAGCCAGGGTAGCTGCTTTTGTTTGTGCATAATCGCAGGGAACGATCACCGTCATACCCGGCAGCATCTTCATCAGCCCTATATCTTCCAGTATCTGGTGAGTAGCGCCATCTTCTCCCAGCGTAACGCCTGCATGGGATGCGCAGATCTTTACATTTTTACCACTATAGGCAACAGACTGACGGATCTGGTCATATACACGGCCGGTAGAGAAATTGGCAAACGTAGTTGTGTAAGGGATCTTTCCGCCAATGGTCATACCGGCAGCAATACCGATCATGTTCGCTTCAGCGATACCGCATTGCACAAAACGTTCAGGAAATTCTTTCATGAATTGCTGCAGCTTCAATGAGCCTGCGAGATCAGCCGTTAGCGCAACAATATTGGGATTTTTGCGGGCAGCTTCTGCAATCCCATCTCCAAAGCCACTTCTTGTATCCTTATTGCCGGTTGGTTGAATATCTTTTAATGCCATAGTGTTTAATTAGACGGTAAAAGTAAGGAATTTGAGGTGATGGCCGATGCTCGAATGGCCGATGGCCGAAGAGCATCTTTAAAAAAATAACTTCAAATATGAGATCCGGCCATCGGCCATTCGAATATCGGCCATCGAACAAAAAATGAGATCTTACTAATTTAATTCCTTTGGTTTTCCTCCAAAAATTGCCTGATCAGCTTTAAGCTTTTGTTCCCATTCCCATGCTGTCTGCATCATTTCATCCAGCGTGAAAGCAGGTTCCCAGCCGAGGCGGGTTTTAGCCAGGTCATTATTGGCATAGATAGCAATTACATCACCGGGGCGGCGCGGTCCGATCTCATAATTCAGTTTCACACCGCTTACCTTCTCAAAAGAGCGGATCGCTTCCAGCACGGTCACACCATTGCCTGTGCCAAGGTTAAAGACCTCGCAAATTGCATTGTTCTTTTTTTGTTCGAGATATTGGATCGCTAAAGTATGTGCATGCGCAATATCGCTTACATGTATATAATCGCGGATGCAGGAGCCATCGCGTGTTGGATAATCATCTCCGAACACTGTCATCTTCGGCAATTTGCCTATGGCAGTTTGAGTAATGGCCGGCACCAGGTTTTGCGGGCGGCCGATCGGCATTTCACCGATCTGAATGGACGGGTGCGCTCCTACAGGATTGAAATAGCGCAGGAGAATGCATTGCGTACCCACGCTCTTGGCAAACTCATTGATGATCTGCTCACCCATCTGCTTGGTATAACCATAAGGAGACTCTGCAGGCTTGGGAACGGTTTTTTCTGTAACCGGGATTTCATCCGGGTTGCCGTACACGGTGCAAGATGAAGAGAAAACAAAGAAAGGAATGTTGAATTCCTGCACACACTTCAATATGTTGATCAGGGAATTATTGTTATTCTCAAAATACATCAGCGGCTTTTCCACCGATTCGCCTACGGCTTTATAAGCTGCAAAATGGATAATGCCTTCGATATCTTCGTTTTCCTGGAAGATCGCAAACGTATCATCAAAATTGCAGAGGTCTACTTTATAGTTCTTGATCTTTCTGCCGGTGATCCTTTCCACACCTTCCAGTATGGCAGGATTGGAACGACTGTTATTATCAACAGAGATCACATCATAGCCCTGCTCAATAAGATCCACGATGGTATGGGAACCAATAAAGCCACAACCACCTGTTACAAGTATTTTAGCCATAAAAAAAATTCCCGGCAAAAGTCAGGATTTTTTTCGAAAAGTGATGAGCTGGTTTCAGCAACCGGTTTTCCCACCAAGACGACGAAGACCACAAAGAAATTATTGCCTGCACATTTTTTATCCCCTATTGCTTTAGGATATAGTATAAATATTTCTTTGTGGTCTTCGTCGTCTTGGTGGGAAATATCCAAAAGTGGGAGCCAATACCAGTGCCTGTATTGAAGAAAAGAACAAAAATTAAGGGTTTAAAGGCCGTAAAGCGCTTAAACCCTTAATTTTTTAGGCAATCAGCCCTGATCAAACGAACAGGTGTACAATGTAATAAACGCCTGTAGCCAGCAACCCGCTCACCGGGATAGTCAGCACCCAGGCCCAGATCAGGTTCACTGTAACGCCCCAGCGAACAGCCGAAAGGCGTTTGGTAGCGCCCACACCCATGATCGCGCCTGTAATGGTGTGGGTGGTACTTACAGGTATTTTAAGTGATTCAGTAATAAAAAGCGTAAGAGCACCGGCAGTTTCAGCTGCAACCCCTTCAAAAGGAGTTACTTTGGTGATACGGGTACCCATGGTCTTTACGATCTTCCAGCCACCGCTCATGGTGCCCAGTGCTATAGCCGTGTAGCAGGCCAGCGGCACCCAGGGTTCCATGTGGTCAAGGCTGTAGCGGGTAGGATTGGAGGCGATAAGCGCAGCCATGATAATACCCATTACTTTCTGTGCATCATTACCACCATGTCCGATACTGAATATGGCAGAGGATACCAGTTGCAGGCGTTTGAACCAGGATGTTGCCTTATGCGCATTCAGGTTACTCAGGTATAAGGAGAAGATGGCCATGATTATTACAATAAGGCTCATCAGTATCCATTTGAAGTTCTGTGAATGGAATACCACTTTCAGGAAAAAAGAATCGTAATGCGATTTCAGCTTGGCCGGGTCGGTTTCCAGGTGCGTAAATAAAAATAGGAGAACACCCAGGATCACCAAAGAAGAAAATATTTTAGGGCCCCTGGTCCTTTTAAAAGAGTAAATAAACCAAAGGGAAATAATAAAAGCTACGATCATACCGATCAGGGGAGCCAGGAAAATAAAGGCAGCGATCTGGATCACCGGACCTGAATTGACTGAACTGAATGAACCGGAGTGGGCAATGGCAGCACCGGCAAAACCACCTATCAGTGTATGGGAGGAGGAAGACGGAATGCCGCGCCACCAGGTAAACAGGTTCCAGATGATAGCGGCGATCAACCCGGAAAAGATTACTTCCAGGGTGATAAAATCATTTTTTACAGTTTTGGCGATCGTATTTGCCACACCGTGATCCCTGAAAATAAAGAAAGCAACGAAGTTGAACAGAGCTGCCCAAAGCACTGCCTGGAAAGGTGTCAGCACTTTAGTGGAAACCACTGTGGCAATGGAATTGGCCGCATCATGAAAGCCATTGATATAGTCAAAGATCAGCGCTAATGCTATAATAACAATAAGGAAAGTGGTCATATAATATATTTACAGCGGGCCTGGCCCATATAAGTCAAAAATCAAAAGTAAAAAGTAAAAAAAGATCCTATGTACTGTAGGCTATTGTATGCTACCGTGTCGGGGGCCGGTTTTTAATTTTTAATTTTGATTTTTACTTCCTACGCGTATTTAATAATGATAGACTCTATCACGTTGCTGGCATCTTCGCATTTATCGGTCACGATCTCCATTACCTGGTAGATCTCTCTTTTCTTGATCACTTCTTTTGCATCGGGCTCTGTAGCGAACAGGCGCTCGATGCTCATGTCGAAAATATCATCTGCCTGGTTTTCGATACTGTTGATCTTAACCAGTGCTTCCGTGATATTGCGCATGTTTTTCATATCGCGGAGCTCTTTTACAGCAATGCGGATCTGGTAAGCGCCCTGCTCAATCAGCTCTGCCATTTTCTGCATGCCCATGTCGTTCGGGTTTACGCGGTAGAAATTGATCTTTTTAGCAGATGCATATATATAGTCAGCGATATCATCCAGTGAAGTGGCGAGGTAGTGAATATCTTCCCGGTCGAACGGAGTAATAAAGTTACGGCCGAGCTCGGTAAACACGCTATGGGTAAGTTCATCGTTGGCATGCTCGAGGTCTTCGATCTGGGCGATCAGGGCAGCACGTTTGTCAAAATCTGTTTCGGCCACCACATCTTTCATCACCGTTCCCATTTTAGCCACATTGTCTGCCACCTGTTCAAAAAGTTCAAAGAATATCCTGTTCTTAGGCATGAAAATTTTCAAAAATGAATTAAGTCCCATATCGTGTTTTTAACTGGTTGCGAAATTACCGGCTTCAGCGGGCAGACCCGGAAAAATAGCCGGAATTAATAATTCCTTAATATTAATTATTTATCTGATGTTTTGGGTTTTATTTTATAACTACTTAACTCTCATCACATAAAATAAAGGTACATTCTTTTAAGTAAGCTCAGCAAAACGGCCATAACATTTCGGTAACATTGCCTTCACAATTCCTTAATTGCTGCATAACATGCCGGTAATCTTCCAATTCTTCCTTTGCCGGAAATTACTTCTATGCTACTGCGGCTGAAATTACTGTTGATTCTCTCATTTGCATTTTCTTTCACTTACGCA